>NZ_CP075715.1:5923525-6250117 GCF_024584805.1 Streptomyces sp. FIT100
GCTTTGAAACGCCCAATATCGAGCCCATTAATGCTAAGGCCGTGAAGCCGTCGGGTGCGTCTTCGGACAATCTCGGAGTGGTGGAGCCGCCGGTCCAAGGTGGTAGTAGGTAAGTGATGGGGTGACGCAGGAAGGTAGTCCAGCCCGGGCGGTGGTTGTCCCGGGGTAAGGGTGTAGGCCGTGTGGTAGGTAAATCCGTCACACATTGAGGCTGAGACCTGATGCCGAGCCGATTGTGGTGAAGTGGATGATCCTATGCTGTCGAGAAAAGCCTCTAGCGAGTTTCATGGCGGCCCGTACCCTAAACCGACTCAGGTGGTCAGGTAGAGAATACCGAGGCGTTCGGGTGAACTATGGTTAAGGAACTCGGCAAAATGCCCCCGTAACTTCGGGAGAAGGGGGGCCACGTCTGGTGAGGGAATTTACTTCCTGAGCTGGGGGTGGCCGCAGAGACCAGCGAGAAGCGACTGTTTACTAAAAACACAGGTCCGTGCGAAGCCGTAAGGCGATGTATACGGACTGACGCCTGCCCGGTGCTGGAACGTTAAGGGGACCGGTTAGCTCCATTTCGGTGGGGCGAAGCTGAGAACTTAAGCGCCAGTAAACGGCGGTGGTAACTATAACCATCCTAAGGTAGCGAAATTCCTTGTCGGGTAAGTTCCGACCTGCACGAATGGCGTAACGACTTCTCGACTGTCTCAACCATAGGCCCGGTGAAATTGCACTACGAGTAAAGATGCTCGTTTCGCGCAGCAGGACGGAAAGACCCCGGGACCTTTACTACAGTTTGATATTGGTGTTCGGTTCGGCTTGTGTAGGATAGGTGGGAGACTGTGAAGCGGCCACGCCAGTGGTTGTGGAGTCGTCGTTGAAATACCACTCTGGTCGTGCTGGATGTCTAACCTGGGTCCGTGATCCGGATCAGGGACAGTGTCTGATGGGTAGTTTAACTGGGGCGGTTGCCTCCTAAAGAGTAACGGAGGCGCCCAAAGGTTCCCTCAGCCTGGTTGGCAATCAGGTGTTGAGTGTAAGTGCACAAGGGAGCTTGACTGTGAGACCGACGGGTCGAGCAGGGACGAAAGTCGGGACTAGTGATCCGGCGGTGGCTTGTGGAAGCGCCGTCGCTCAACGGATAAAAGGTACCCCGGGGATAACAGGCTGATCTTCCCCAAGAGTCCATATCGACGGGATGGTTTGGCACCTCGATGTCGGCTCGTCGCATCCTGGGGCTGGAGTCGGTCCCAAGGGTTGGGCTGTTCGCCCATTAAAGCGGTACGCGAGCTGGGTTTAGAACGTCGTGAGACAGTTCGGTCCCTATCCGCTGTGCGCGTAGGAGTCTTGAGAAGGGCTGTCCCTAGTACGAGAGGACCGGGACGGACGAACCTCTGGTGTGCCAGTTGTTCTGCCAAGGGCATGGCTGGTTGGCTACGTTCGGGAGGGATAACCGCTGAAAGCATCTAAGCGGGAAGCCTGCTTCGAGATGAGGACTCCCACCTCCTAGAGAGGGTAAGGCTCCCAGTAGACGACTGGGTTGATAGGCCGGATATGGAAGCCAGGTAACTGGTGGAGTTGACCGGTACTAATAGGCCGAGGGCTTGTCCTCAGTTGCTCGCGTCCACTGTGTTAGTTCTGAAGTAACGAACTCGCCTTTTGCCGGCTGGTAGTTCGATATCTTCATAGTGTTTCGGTGGTCATAGCGTTAGGGAAACGCCCGGTTACATTTCGAACCCGGAAGCTAAGCCTTTCAGCGCCGATGGTACTGCAGGGGGGACCCTGTGGGAGAGTAGGACGCCGCCGAACAATCATTCAGGAAAGCCCCGGACCGTCACAGTCCGGGGCTTTCCTGCGTTCAGTGTCCTGAGACCCCGTCAGAAACTGGCGTCCACGCTGGCGTTCGGCGAGCGGGCGTTTGGACGCCCGGGCCGGATGGGATATGCTTCTTTCCGTTGCCGAGGGGAACGTCCCGAGGACAACAGGCCCCTATAGCTCAGTCGGTAGAGCGTCTCCATGGTAAGGAGAAGGTCAACGGTTCGATTCCGTTTGGGGGCTCCGAACGGAAGAAGGCCCTCGCCTCACGGCGAGGGCCTTCTTCGTGCTGTCCCACGGTCAGCCGGCTCACCGGCTCAGCTCTTGGGCGGCTCCGGGACACGCATCGCGAGGATCGCCATGTCGTCCGAGGCAGGCTCGGCGGCGAAGCGCTCGACCGCGCGCAGGATGCGGGCCGCGACCGCGCCGGCCGTCAGGCCCGTACAGGTCGTCAACACGTCGATGAGGCCGTCGTCGCCCAGCATCCGCGTGCCCTCGCGGCGCTCGGTGACGCCGTCCGTGACGCAGAGCAGGACGTCGCCGGGCTGGAGCGTGACCGTCTGCTCGTACAGTTCGAGGTCGTCGATGACACCGAGCAGCGGCTGCGGCTCCGCCGCGGGCTCGACGGAGCCGTCCTGGCGCAGGCGCAGCGGGAGTGGATGGCCGGCGCAGACGACCTTCAGGAGCGCCGAGCCGTCCTCCTGGGGCCACAACTCGCCGTAGAGGAGCGTGAGGAAGCGGCTACGGGCGCCCTCGTCGAGGATCGCCGCGTTGAGCCGCTCCAGCACCGCCGGGCCGCCGAAGCCCTCGCGGGCGAGCAGGCGCAGCGCGTGGCGGGCGAGGCCCGTCACGGCGGCCGCCTCCGGGCCCGTGCCGCAGACGTCGCCGATGGCGAAGCCGTAGGCGCCGTCGCGGATGGGGAAGAGGTCGTAGAAGTCGCCGCCCACCTCGTTGCCCTCGCCGGCCGCGCGGTAGATGACCTCGACCTCGACACCGGGGATCTGGGGGAGGCCGGGCGGCAGGAGGCTGCGCTGGAGGGACTGGCTGATGGCCGTGCGCTCGGAGTAGAGGCGGGCGTTGTCGAGGGCGAGGGCGGCGCGGCGCGAGAGGTCCTCGGCGAGTTCGAGGATCTCCTGGCGGAAGTGGTCGTCGGAGGGCTTGCCGAGCGTCAGCATGCCGATGACCCGGTTGCGGGCGACGAGCGGGAGGACGACGGTCTCGCCGCCGACCGCGGAGGCGGTGGTCAGCGTCGTTCCGATGCCGGAGGACAGCGGTGAGGCGGCGAGGCCCAGTTCACGCATGGAGGTGCGCAGGGCGGCCTGGTGGGCGGCCTCGGCGGGGGCGGTCCAGACCCGGGCGCCGGGGGTGGGGACCGGGTCGGGCGGGTCGATCCGGGACAGCAGCGCCTTGAGGCCGTCGATGCGCTCCTCGTCCTCGTGGAGGACGTACGAGAGGTATGGCTCTGATGCCTGGTCGGCGATCGTGTAGACCGCGCACCAGGTGGCGAGGGTCGGGACGGTCATCTGGGCCATCAGGGCCAGGGTCTGGTCCCGGTCGAGGGTGCCGGCGAGGAGGTCGGATGCCTCGACGAGGAAACTGAGGGAGCCGCGGCGCAGGCGTTCCAGCTCGCCGAGGCGGGCGGACTCGACGGCGAGGGCGATGCGGTCGGCGGCGAACTGGAGGCGCAGGGCCTCCTCGTTGGAGTACCGTCCCGCGGATTCCGCCGCCACGCCGAGGGAGCCGGTGAGGCGGCCCTCGACCTTGAGCGGGACGGTGACGACCGAGCGCATGCCGGTGCCGCCGAGCAGCGGGACGGCTCCGGGGACGGCGGTGAGGTCCTCGTGGACGGCCGGCATGCGTGCGGAGCCGTACCGACCGGTGCCGGCTTCGACGGGGACGCGGGCGAAGCGCTGGCGGGCCGAGGGGAGCCCGGTGGTGGCCCGTACTTCGAGCTCGGTCTCGTCGTCCGTCGCGAGCAGCAGGAAGGCGGAGTCGCCGTCGAGCATGTCGCGGGCGCGCTCGACGGTGCGCTGGAGGAGGCCGTCCAGGTCGTCGGGGGCGGGGGAGCCGATGAAGACCTCGAAGGGGTCCGCGTTGCGGTTCTCGGAGCCGACTCCGTCGTGGGAGGGGGCGCGCGTGGGTGTCTGGAGGACCGCGCGTTCGTAGTCGCGTACGAGGAGGCAGACGGTGCTGGCCTCGCCTTGGGTGTCGCGGACGCGGAGGTGGGAGGCGTAGACGGGAACGACGCGGCCGTCGGTGCCCCGGATGCCGTAACTGCCCTCCCAGCGGGAGAGTTGCAGGGCCTCGGCGATGCCGGTGCCGATGCCGGGGGTGTGCGGCCAGGCGGCGAGGTCGCCGAGCGGCTTGCCCAGCACCTTGGCGGCCGCGTACCCGAAGAGGTGTTCGGCGTCGTCGTTCCAGGCGCTGATCGCGCCGCTCCGGTCGATCTGGAGGACGGCGACGCGGACGCGCTCGTCGGCGACGGGGAGCAGGTCGGTGGGCAGGACGGGGCCTGCGGACCGGGTGCCGACCGTGCGCTGCGGGAGGTCGAGTTGGAACCAGACCTGCTTGTGGGTCTGGGTGTAGTCCACGCCCCAGCGGGAGGCGAGCGCGGCGCAGAGCAGCAGTCCGCGGCCGTTCTCACGGTCGGGGTGGGCGAACGCTCTCCCACCGGACTGGAGGGGGATCTCGCGCTCCGGGTAGCGGTCGGCGACCTCGACCCGTACGCCCTCGCCCGTGCGCAGGCACAGTACGTCGGCGGCGGTGCCGGCGTGGATGACCGCGTTGGTGACCAGCTCGCTGGTGAGGACGACGGCGTCGTCGACGACGTCGGTGTACCCCCAGCCCTGGAGCGTGTCGCGGACGAAGGCCCGGGCGGTCGCGACCGACCGCCCTACCGGGTCGAAGCTGGCAGCCGCCCGCGCGGTGATCACAGAACTCCTCGTACGCGTCTCGACGCCCGGCTCGGCCATGGTCGGTGCCTGCCCCTCCCGGTGCCCGGTGGTAGTCCTCGCTCCGTCCCGCCCCCCGCCGGGCGACCGGGGCGGTTGGACAGCCGGATGCCAGGTTACTTACCTTCGCTGTCCGAGTGGATGCCGGTCACCGCCGTTTCCGTCCTACGGGGGCGGGGACGCTACAGGTTGTCTCATGGATCACGCGAGCCCGGACCGGTCCATGAGACAACCTTTGAGCGAAGCTGCCGAACTGTTATGGCCTGGTTCGGCTGTGGTGAAACACTGGGAAAGCTTCCTGAGACAGCACGAGCATGACGGTCAACCCCTGTGGGAGGGACACGGTGGAGTCTGGTGCAGCGGCGCGGAGCACTGGCACGCGCGCACAAGGCGGACAGTCCCGGAGGAATCAGCCACGCGGGGGGATGACTGCGGTGGACACCGCGGAGCTGAACCGGTTGCTGGCGGCGCTCGTCTCGATGCGGGACGGGAACTTCCGTAAGCGCCTGACGGTCTCCGGCGACGGTGTGATGGCGGAGATCGCCGCCGTCTTCAACGAGGTCGCCGACCGCAATGTCCATCTCACCGGCGAGCTGGCCCGCGTGCGCCGGGTCGTCGGCCGTGAGGGAAAGCTCACGGAGCGGCTGGAGACCGGTGCCTGCGAGGGCTCCTGGGCCGCCGCCATCGACGCGTCGAACGCGCTGGTGGACGATCTGTCCCGGCCGGTGTCCGAGGTCGGCAGGGTGCTGTCCGCGGTCGCGGAGGGCGATCTGCAGCAGCGCATGGAGCTGAAGTCGCACGCGTCGGACGGCGACGGGGCGGTGCGGCCGCTGCGCGGTGAGTTCCTGAAGGTCGCGCGTACGGTCAACAATCTGGTCGACCAGCTGTCGGCGTTCACCGACGAGGTGACGCGGGTCGCGCTGGAGGTCGGCACCGAGGGCAAGCTCGGCGGCCAGGCCCAGGTGCGCGGTATGTCCGGTTCGTGGAAAGACCTCACGGATTCGGTGAACACGATGGCGTACCGGCTGACGGCCCAGGTGCGTGATATTGCTCTCGTTACGACGGCGGTCGCCAAGGGCGATCTGTCGCGGAAGGTCACCGTCCATGTGGCCGGCGAGATGCTCCAGCTGAAGAACACCGTCAACACGATGGTGGACCAGCTGTCCTCGTTCTCCTCCGAGGTGACGCGGGTCGCCCGCGAGGTGGGTACGGAGGGCGAGCTCGGCGGTCAGGCGGCCGTGCCGGGCGTCGCCGGCGTGTGGAAGGACCTCACCGACTCCGTCAACACGATGGCGGGCAATCTGACCTCGCAGGTGCGGGGCATCGCCGAGGTGACGACCGCGGTCGCCAACGGTGACCTGTCGCAGAAGGTCACGGTCAGCGCGCGCGGCGAGGTGGCGCAGCTCGCCGAGACCATCAACCAGATGACGGAGACGCTTCGTACCTTCGCCGACGAGGTGACCCGGGTGGCGAGCGAGGTCGGCGCCGAGGGTCTGCTGGGTGGTCAGGCGCAGGTGCCGGGCGCGGCGGGCACGTGGAAGGACCTGACCGACTCGGTCAACACCGTCTTCCGCAACCTGACGACGCAGGTGCGGGACATCGCGCAGGTGACCACGGCGGTCGCCAACGGTGACCTGTCGCAGAAGGTCACCGTCGATGTCGCGGGCGAGATGCTGGAGTTGAAGAACACCGTCAACACGATGGTGGACCAGCTCCAGTCGTTCGGTTCCGAAGTGACCCGGGTGGCCAGGGAGGTCGGCGTCGAGGGCCGGCTCGGCGGTCAGGCCGAGGTGCCGGGCGCGGCGGGCACGTGGAAGGACCTCACGGACTCGGTGAACACGGCGTTCCGTAACCTCACCGGCCAGGTGCGGGACATCGCGCAGGTGACGACGGCGGTCGCCAACGGCGATCTGTCGCAGAAGGTCACGGTCGACGTGGCCGGCGAGATGCTGGAGTTGAAGAACACCGTCAACACGATGGTGGCGCAGCTGTCGTCCTTCGCCGACCAGGTGACGCGGATGGCCCGGGACGTGGGTACGGAGGGCCGGCTCGGCGGCCAGGCCCGCGTCCCCGGTGTCTCCGGCACGTGGAAGGAGCTCACCGACTCCGTCAACTTCATGGCGGGGAACCTGACCTCGCAGGTGCGGCAGATCGCCCAGGTGACCACGGCCGTGGCGCGCGGTGACCTGTCGCAGAAGATCGACGTGGACGCGCGCGGCGAGATCCTGGAGCTGAAGAACACCATCAACACGATGGTCGACCAGCTGTCCGCGTTCGCCGAGCAGGTGACCCGGGTGGCCCGCGAGGTGGGTACGGACGGGCGGCTCGGCGGTCAGGCGCAGGTGCCGGGCGTCGCCGGTGTGTGGCGCGATCTGACGGACTCGGTGAACGGCATGGCCGGGAACCTCACCGCCCAGGTGCGCAACATCGCCCAGGTCGCAACGGCGGTGGCCCGGGGTGACCTGTCGCAGAAGATCGACGTGGACGCGCGCGGCGAGATTCTGGAGCTGAAGAACACCCTCAACACGATGGTGGACCAGCTCTCGAACTTCGCGGAGCAGGTGACCCGGGTGGCCCGGGAAGTGGGCACGGAGGGCATCCTGGGCGGCCAGGCCGAGGTGCAGGGCGTCTCCGGCACCTGGAAGGACCTCACCCAGTCCGTCAACTTCATGGCGAACAACCTGACCTCGCAGGTGCGCAACATCGCCGAGGTGACGACCGCGGTCGCCAAGGGCGACCTGTCGAAGAAGATCACCGTCGATGCCAAGGGCGAGATCCTGGAGCTGGTCACGACCGTCAACACGATGGTGGACCAGCTCTCCAACTTCGCCGACGAGGTGACCCGGGTGGCCCGCGAGGTGGGCACGGAGGGCATCCTCGGCGGTCAGGCCCGGGTGCGGGGCGCGACCGGCATCTGGAAGGACCTCAGCGACAACGTCAACACGATGGCCGCCAACCTGACCAGCCAGGTGCGGAACATCTCGCGTGTGTCGTCCGCGGTCGCCAACGGCGATCTGACGAAGAAGGTGACGGTCGAGGCGCGCGGCGAGGTCGCCGAGCTCGCGGACACCGTCAACACGATGGTGACGACGCTGTCGTCGTTCGCGGACGAGGTCACACGAGTGGCCCGCGAGGTGGGCACCGAGGGCGAGCTGGGCGGCCAGGCCCGCGTCCCCGGCGTCTCCGGGACGTGGAAGGACCTCACCGAGTCCGTGAACTCGATGGCGTCCAACCTCACCGGCCAGGTGCGCCAGATCGCCACGGTCACCACCGCCATCGCCAAGGGCGATCTCACCAAGAAGATCGACATCGACGCCCGCGGTGAGATCCAGGAGCTGAAGAACACGATCAACACGATGGTCGACCGGCTGTCGTCGTTCGCCGAGGAGGTCACGCGAGTGGCCCGCGAGGTGGGAACGGACGGCATGCTGGGCGGTCAGGCGCGGGTGCGGGACGTCGACGGCACCTGGCGCGACCTCACCGAGTCCGTGAACGAGATGGCGGGGAACCTGACCCGGCAGGTGCGCGCGATCGCGGCCGTGGCCACCGCGGTGACCCGCGGCGACCTCAACCTCAAGATCGACGTGGACGCGGCGGGCGAGATCCAGGTCCTCCAGGACAACATCAACACGATGATCGCGAACCTGCGCGACACCACCCTCGCCAACGAGGAGCAGGACTGGCTCAAGGGCAACCTGGCCCGTATCTCCGGCCTGATGCAGGGCCGCCGCGACCTCGACGACGTCGCCTCGCTCATCATGAGCGAGCTGACGCCGGTGGTGTCGGCGCAGCACGGCGCGTTCTTCCTGGCGATGCCGACGGGCGGCGGGGAGCTCGGCGGTGGCGAGGCTTCGTACGAGCTGGTCATGCGGGGCAGTTACGGCTACTCGGCGGGCTCGATGCCCACGTCCTTCCGGCCGGGGGAGACCCTGATCGGGACAGCGGCCGAGGAGAAGCGGACGATCCAGGTCAATGTGCCGCCGGGCTATCTGAAGATCTCCTCGGGGCTCGGAGAGGCCTCCCCGGCCTATGTGATCGTGCTGCCGGTGCTGTTCGAGGGCAAGGTCCTCGGAGTGATCGAGCTGGCGTCGTTCCAGCCGTTCACCCAGATCCAGCGGGACTTCCTCAACCAGATCGCCGAGATGATCGCGACGAGCGTCAACACCATCAGCGTCAACACCAAGACCGAGGTGCTGCTCAAGCAGTCGCAGGAGCTCACCGAGCAGCTGCGGGAGCGCTCGGAGGAGCTGGAGAACCGGCAGAAGGCGCTCCAGTCGTCCAACGCCGAACTGGAGGACAAGGCCGAGCTGCTGGCCCAGCAGAACCGCGACATCGAGGTGAAGAACACCGAGATCGAGGAGGCGCGGCAGGTGCTGGAGGAGCGGGCCGAGCAGCTCGCGGTCTCCATGCGCTACAAGTCCGAGTTCCTGGCGAACATGTCGCACGAACTGCGCACCCCGCTCAACTCGCTGCTGATCCTCGCCAAGCTGCTCGCGGACAACGCCGACAGCAACCTCACGCCGAAGCAGGTGGAGTTCGCCGAGACGATCCACGGCGCGGGCTCCGATCTGCTCCAGCTCATCAACGACATCCTCGACCTGTCGAAGGTCGAGGCGGGCAAGATGGACGTCAGCCCGACCCGTATCGCGCTCGTGCAGCTCGTCGACTACGTGGAGGCGACGTTCCGGCCGCTCACGGCGGAGAAGGGGCTCGACTTCTCGGTGCGGGTGTCGCCGGAGCTGCCGGCCACGCTGCACACCGATGAACAGCGGCTCCTGCAGGTGCTGCGCAACCTGCTGTCGAACGCGGTGAAGTTCACCGACACCGGCGCGGTGGAGCTGGTGATCCGGCCCGCCAACGCGGATGTGCCGCAGTCGATCCGGGAGCAGCTCCTGGAGGCGGGCTCGCTGCGCGACGCCGACAGCGACCTGATGGCCTTCTCGGTCACGGACACCGGCATCGGGATCGCGGCCAGCAAGATGCGGGTCATCTTCGAGGCGTTCAAGCAGGCGGACGGCACGACGAGCCGCAAGTACGGCGGTACGGGCCTGGGGTTGTCCATCAGCCGGGAGATCGCGCGGCTGCTGGGTGGCGAGATCCACGCGGCGAGCGAGCCGGGCCGCGGATCGACGTTCACGCTGTATCTGCCGCTGCATCCGAGTGAGCTGCCGCCGCAGGGCTTTCCGCAGCTCGCCCCGGGCAGCGACGCCCGTATCGTCCCCGCGGACGACCAGGCGGCGATTGCGCCCGTCGACAGCGGTCCGCAGTCCGCTCCGCAGCTGTCGGTGCCGTCGGCGCCCGTGCCGTTCGACGGCCACGGCGCCCCCGGGACGCTCTTCAGGCGCCGCCGCAAGGCCCTGGGCGGTATGGAGCTGAGTGCCGCGCTGCCGGGGCAGCCTGCCGGGTCACCGGGCTCGGCACAGGAGTCCTGGGCCGGTTCGCACTCCCAGGAGCCGGCGGGCGAGCAGCGCCGCACCTTCGAGTTCCACGGGGAGAAGGTGCTCATCGTCGACGACGACATCCGCAACGTCTTCGCGCTCACCAGCGTGCTGGAGCAGCACGGGCTGTCGGTGCTGTACGCGGAGAACGGGCGCGAGGGCATCGAAGTCCTGGAGCAGCACGACGATGTGACGGTCGTACTGATGGACATCATGATGCCCGAGATGGACGGCTATGCGACGACGACGGCGATCCGCAGGATGCCGCAGTTCGCCGGGCTGCCGATCATCGCGCTGACCGCGAAGGCGATGAAGGGCGACCGGGAGAAGGCGATCGAGTCGGGCGCCTCGGACTATGTCACCAAGCCGGTCGACCCCGATCACCTTCTCTCGGTCATGGAGCAGTGGATGCGCGGAAAATGACGGTGGTTGGTCGCGGGCGCATCACGGTCCGATTGCGGACCGTGCGAAATTCCGCGGGTTGCTGACCGGCTGTGGCCGAAGGCGTGTGAGGTGGCAGTATGCGGGGAACCTTCTGGTCTCCCACTGCGTTTCTGCTACGTGCACAGTGACATCGCGGTGACAGGGTGTGTCGACGGGCGGGGTGCGGCTACCATGACCGGCACAAGGACGGACGGCGCAAGGGAGTCGTCCCCTGGGGCGGCGCCCGGTGTTTCCCCCGGCTCTTCGGGCCGGGGTGACCCCAAGCCGGGGCGAGGAGGGCGAGGCATGGTGCAGAAGGCCAAGATCCTCCTGGTCGATGACCGGCCGGAGAATCTGCTGGCGCTGGAGGCCATCCTCTCTGCGCTCGATCAGACACTGGTGCGGGCATCGTCAGGGGAGGAGGCGCTCAAAGCGCTGCTGACGGACGATTTCGCGGTCATTCTGCTGGACGTCCAGATGCCTGGAATGGACGGATTCGAGACCGCCGCGCACATCAAGCGGCGGGAGCGGACCAGAGACATCCCGATCATCTTCCTGACCGCGATCAACCACGGCCCGCACCACACCTTCCGCGGTTACGCCGCGGGCGCGGTGGACTACATCTCCAAGCCGTTCGACCCGTGGGTGCTGCGCGCGAAGGTCTCCGTCTTCGTCGAGCTCTACATGAAGAACTGCCAGCTGCGCGAGCAGGCCGCGCTGCTGCGGCTCCAGCTCGAGGGCGGCCACGCGGGCGCGGGCGACAGCAAGGAGCCCGCGGGTCTGCTCGCCGAACTCTCGGCGCGGCTCGCGGCCGTTGAGGAGCAGGCCGAGGCGCTGTCCAAGCAGCTGGACGACGAGTCGGCGGATGCCGCGGCCGTCGCCACCGCGGCGCACCTGGAGCGCAAACTCACCGGACTGCGCAGGGCGCTGGACGCGCTGGAGCCCGGCACGGGCAGCGGCGCGCCGACGCTGCCTTCGCAGAACTAGGTCGTGTCTTCACAGTCCCGTCTGCCCGGCGACGTCTGGCACGCTCCCCTCCCCTGAGCTCGTGCCTGGGAGGCGCCCCCACCCCGTAGCCCTTCGGGCGGACGACACTCCTTCGAAGACACTCCCTGGCCTTCGGCTGCGGGCGTTCCGCGAAGGCTCTGTGGGAGTCACCGCGTGGACCGTGCGCGGCTCACCAGCTGTTGGTGGTCCGTTCCTGCGGCGTTCATGGGTCGCTCGGGGTTGGTTTCGAGAGCCCTTTGAGGGGGCGTCAGCTTCCGTGCGGGCCACGGGCGACACGAACGGGTGAAGCAGTGGGCACACGTGTCCGCTGCCGTTCACACCGGTAACCTCACCACCATGGCCTCACGTACGTCCGGCAAGGGTTCCCAGGGCACGGCGGGCACCGCGAAGCCGCGCGCCGGCCGTACGACTGGCGCCGCGAAGAAAGCCGCGCCCGCCAAGAAGACCGCCGCCAAGAAGACCGCACCCGCGAAGAAGGCGCCTGCCAAGAAGGCGGCCGCGAAGAAAGCCGTGCCCAGGCCCGCGCCCAGCCCCACCGGGGGCGTGTACCGGTTGGCGCGCGCCCTCTGGCTGGGTCTCGCGCACGCCGTCGGCGCCATGTTCCGGGGCATAGGGCGCGGCGCCAAGGGTCTCGACCCGGCGCACCGCAAGGACGGGCTCGCGCTCCTGCTGCTCGCCCTCGCGCTGATCGTCGCCGCCGGCACCTGGTCCAGTCTGCGCGGCCCGGTCGGCGAACTCGTCGAAATGCTCGTCACCGGCGCCTTCGGCCGGCTCGATCTGCTCGTGCCGCTGCTGCTCGCCGCGATCGCCGTACGGCTGATCCTGTACCCCGAGAAGCCCGAGGCCAACGGACGTATCGTCATCGGCCTCTCGGCCCTCGTGATCGGCGTGCTCGGCCAGGTCCACATCGCCTGCGGCTCACCGGGGCGCGGGGAGGGCTCCGAGGCGATGCAGGACGCCGGCGGGCTCATCGGCTGGGCCGCGTCGAAGCCACTGGTCTTCACCATGGGCGAGGTTCTGGCCGTACCGCTGCTCTTGCTGCTCACGGTCTTCGGGCTGCTCGTCGTCACCGCCACCCCGGTCTACGCCATCCCGCAGCGCCTGCGCGCGCTGGGTGTCCGGCTCGGACTCGTCGACGCCCCGTACGAGCCCGACGGGAGCGAGGACGACGCCGAGCGCTACGACGACCAGTGGCGGGATACGCTGCCGCCCGCCCGGCGCCCGCGCCGCCGCGGCCCCGCCGGGGACGAGGTGTACGACGCCGAGCAGGCGGAAGAGGAGGCGCTCTCCTCCCGGCGCCGCCGGACCCGCGGCGCCTCCGCCCGCCCCTCCGCCCCGGACCTGCCCCTGGACCTGGACCCGGTCGACGTGGCAGCGGCGGCCGCGGCGGCGCTCGACGGAGCCGTCCTGAACGGAATGCCGCCGTCGCCGATCGTCGCCGATCTGACCCGGGACCTCGCCGCCGACCGTGCGCGGGCCGCCGACCGCGAGGGCGCCTCAGGACCGGTGCCGGGCGCGCGGACCGAGCAGCCCGGCCGCCCCGCACGGCCCGGCGGCACCGAGCCCGGCGGCACCGAGCCCGGCGGCACCGAGCCCGGCGGCGCCGCGTGCGGCGCCGTACCGGATCTGACCAAGCCGGCGCCCGAGGAGTCCCAGCCGCTGCCGCCGCGCGCCGAGCAGCTCCAGCTCTCCGGCGACATCACCTACTCGCTCCCGGCGCTCGACCTGCTGGAGCGGGGCGGCCCCGGCAAGACCCGCAGCGCCGCCAACGACGCCATCGTCGCCTCGCTGACGAACGTCTTCAGCGAGTTCAAGGTCGACGCCGCCGTCACCGGCTTCACCCGCGGCCCTACGGTCACCCGCTACGAGGTGGAGCTCGGCCCCGCCGTGAAGGTCGAGCGGATCACGGCGCTGACCAAGAACATCGCGTACGCCGTGGCCAGCCCGGACGTACGGATCATCTCCCCGATCCCCGGAAAGTCCGCCGTCGGCATCGAGATCCCGAACTCCGACCGCGAGATGGTCAACCTCGGCGACGTGCTGCGGCTGGCCGACGCGGCGGGCGACGACCACCCCATGCTCGTCGCGCTCGGCAAGGACGTCGAGGGCGGCTACGTCATGGCCAACCTGGCGAAGATGCCGCACGTCCTGGTCGCCGGAGCGACCGGCTCCGGCAAGTCGTCCTGCATCAACTGCCTCATCACCTCGGTGATGATGCGCGCCACCCCGGAGGACGTCCGGATGGTCCTCGTCGACCCCAAGCGGGTCGAGCTCACCGCGTACGAGGGCATCCCGCACCTGATCACGCCGATCATCACCAACCCCAAGCGGGCCGCCGAGGCGCTCCAGTGGGTCGTCCGCGAGATGGACCTGCGCTACGACGACCTCGCCGCCTTCGGCTACCGCCACATCGACGACTTCAACCAGGCCGTGCGGAACGGGAAGGCCAAGGCCCCCGAGGGCAGCGAGCGCGAGCTCCAGCCGTACCCGTATCTGCTGGTGATCGTCGACGAGCTGGCCGACCTGATGATGGTCGCGCCGCGGGACGTCGAGGACGCCATCGTCCGGATCACCCAGCTGGCGCGCGCGGCCGGCATCCATCTGGTACTGGCCACTCAGCGGCCGTCGGTCGACGTCGTCACCGGCCTGATCAAGGCCAATGTGCCTTCCCGGCTCGCGTTCGCGACCTCGTCGCTCGCCGACAGCCGCGTCATCCTCGACCAGCCGGGTGCCGAGAAGCTGATCGGCAAGGGTGACGGCCTGTTCCTCCCGATGGGTGCCAACAAGCCGACCCGGATGCAGGGCGCCTTCGTGACCGAGGACGAGGTCGCGGCCGTCGTCCAGCACTGCAAGGACCAGATGGCCCCCGTCTTCCGGGACGACGTGGTGGTCGGCACGAAGCAGAAGAAGGAGATCGACGAGGACATCGGCGACGATCTGGATCTGCTCTGCCAGGCCGCCGAGCTGGTGGTGTCCACCCAGTTCGGGTCCACGTCCATGCTCCAGCGGAAGCTGCGCGTGGGCTTCGCGAAGGCCGGCCGGCTGATGGACCTGATGGAGTCGCGGAACATCGTCGGACCCAGCGAGGGCTCCAAGGCGCGCGACGTTCTGGTGAAACCCGATGAGCTGGATGGAGTGCTCGCCGTGATCCGTGGGGAGTCTGAGTCGTAAGGGATGCCATAACGGATGTCGTACGAGAATGTGAGGCAACCGTTTCCCTTGGTCGTACGTCCAGTTGGAAGGAGGGACGGCTGCGTGTCCCACCGTCCCGCTGTCCGGCCATTCTGATGGCGTACAAACAGCATCCGCCCGGTTGCCCCACCCTTTCGTACCACCCCTAGACTGAACCTCCAGCAGGTGGCTACACGCTCGAAAGGCGCCCCCGTGTCCATCGGCAACTCCCCCGAAGACGACCGCCCTTCCACCGATGCCGACCAGCCCCCGGTCGATCGCGAGGACGACCGGCCTTCGATCGGTTGTTCGCTCCAGCAGGCTCGAGCCGACGCAGGTCTGACCATCGACGCGGTCAGTACCTCCACTCGAGTGCGTGTCCCCATCGTGCAGGCGATCGAACAGGACGACTTCTCCCGCTGCGGCGGTGATGTGTACGCGCGCGGACACATCAGGACGCTCGCACGCGCCGTAGGACTCGATCCGGCCCCGCTGGTCGCGCAGTACGACGCCGAGCACGGCGCCAGGACCGCGCCCACCCCCGTCGCGCCGCTCTTCGAGGCGGAACGTATCCGCTCCGAGCCCAGGCGCCCGAACTGGACCGCCGCGATGGTCGCGGCCATCGTCGCGGTCATCGGCTTCGCCGGTTTCACCCTCTTCAACAGCGGCGAGGGCCAGAGCGGCAAGCAGGTCGCCGAAGGCCCCGCCCCGGCGAAGACCTCACCGAAGCCGGCCCCCACCAAGCCCGCCCCGCCCGCGCCCAACCCCTCGGAGAGCGCGATCGCCGCCATCCCCCAGGACAAGGTGACCGTGAAGCTGACGGCCGTGGACGACAAGAGCTGGATCTCCGCCAAATCCGCCAACGGAAAGCTGCTCTTCGACGGACTGCTCCTCCAGGGCGAGTCCAAGACCTTCCAGGACGACGTGCGGGTGGACCTCATCCTCGGCAACGCCGGGGCCATCGAGCTGTTCGTGAACGGCAAGAAGCTCGAAGACAAATTCAAGGCCGGCCAGGTCGAGCGGCTGTCGTACGCGAAGGGCGACCCCCAGGCCGGCTGAGCCAGAGGAAGCTGAACCGGCCCCTGAGGGCCGGTGAACCTCGCGGATCGGGCGTGGGTCGGGACAAAGTAGTCTTGAGCCCATGCCCGAACGCCGTACCGTCGCCCTTGTCACTCTTGGCTGCGCCCGTAACGAGGTGGACTCGGAGGAGCTCGCAGGCCGCCTGGCAGCGGACGGCTGGGAGCTCGTCGACGAAGCCTCCGACGCGGATGTCGCGGTCGTCAACACCTGCGGATTCGTCGAAGCCGCCAAGAAGGACTCCGTCGACGCGCTCCTTGAGGCCAACGATCTGAAGGATCACGGCAGGACCCAGGCCGTCGTCGCCGTGGGCTGTATGGCCGAGCGGTACGGCAAGGAGCTCGCCGAGGCCCTGCCCGAGGCGGACGGTGTGCTCGGCTTCGACGACTACGCCGACATCTCCGACCGGCTGCAGACCATCCTGAGCGGCGGGATCCACGCCGCGCACACCCCGCGCGACCGCCGCAAGCTGCTGCCGATCAGCCCGGCTGAACGCCAGTCGGCCGAGGTGGCGCTTCCCGGGCACGCCCAGGCGCCCGCCCCGGAGACCGTGCCCGCGGACCTGCCGGAGGGCCTCGCGCCCGCCAGCGGGCCGCGTGCCCCGCTGCGCCGCCGTCTCGACACCAGCCCCGTCGCCTCCGTGAAGCTGGCATCCGGCTGCGACCGGCGCTGCTCCTTCTGCGCCATCCCGTCCTTCCGCGGCTCGTTCATCTCACGCCGCCCGAGCGACGTGCTGGGCGAGACCCGCTGGCTGGCCGAGCAGGGCGTCAAGGAGATCATGCTGGTCTCCGAGAACAACACCTCGTACGGCAAGGACCTGGGCGACATCCGGCTGCTGGAGACGCTGCTGCCCGAGCTGGCGGCCGTCGACGGGATCGAGCGGGTCCGGGTCAGCTATCTGCAGCCCGCGGAGATGCGCCCCGGCCTCATCGACGTCCTGACCTCGACCGAGAAGGTCGCGCCCTACTTCGACCTGTCCTTCCAGCACAGCGCGCCCGGCGTGCTGCGCGCGATGCGGCGCTTCGGCGACACCGAGCGGTTCCTGGAGCTGCTGGAGACGATCCGGTCCAAGGCCCCGCAGGCCGGTGTGCGGTCCAACTTCATCGTCGGCTTCCCCGGCGAGACCGAGGCCGACTTCGCCGAGCTCGAAGGCTTCCTCACGGCGGCGCGGCTGGATGCCATCGGCGTCTTCGGGTATTCGGACGAGGAGGGCACCGAGGCCGCCACGTACGAGCACAAGCTGGACCAGGACATCGTGGACGAGCGGCTCGCGCGGCTGTCCCGGCTCGCCGAGGAGCTGACCGCCCAGCGTGCGGAGGAGCGGATCGGAGAGACCCTGGAAGTACTCGTCGAGTCCGTCTTCGGCACCGCCGGCGACGGCGACCACGGTGCGGACCAGGGTGCGGACCTCGGTGAGGCCCTCGACGAGGACGAGTACGCGGCCGTGGGCCGTGCCGCTCACCAGGCGCCCGAGACCGACGGACAGGTGGTCTTCACGGCTGCCGCGGGACTGGTGCCCGGACGTATCGTCGAGGCCAAGGTGGTCGGTACGGAAGGTGTCGACCTGGTGGCCGAGGTTGTTGCCGGCGCCCTGGAGTGTCACGAGGAGGCAGCCAGATGACGGGAGTCCCGGCGTCCGCGGCGAGTGGGACCGGCAGGCCGGCGCCCGGGGGCAAGCTGGGCGCTGCGGCCGTCAATCAGGCCAGCCTGTGGAACATCGCCAACATCCTCACCATGGTGCGCCTGCTTCTCGTACCGGGCTTCGTGATCCTGCTGCTCCAGGACGGCGGCCACGATCCGGTCTGGCGGGCCTGGGCGTGGGCGGCGTTCGCCGTCGCCATGATCACGGACATCTTCGACGGGCATCTGGCCCGGGCGTACAACCTGGTCACCGATTTCGGGAAGATCGCGGACCCGATCGCCGACAAGGCGATCATGGCGGCCGGTCTGATCTGCCTCTCTGCGCTCGGCGATCTGCCCTGGTGGGTGACGGGAGTGATCCTCTTCCGTGAGCTCGGCATCACGCTGATGCGCTTCTGGGTGATCCGGCACGCGGTGATCCCGGCCAGCCGCGGTGGCAAGCTGAAGACCCTCGCCCAGGGCACGGCCGTGGGCATGTACGTGCTCGTGCTGACCGGGCCGCTGGCCACCCTGCGCTGGTGGGTGATGGCCGCGGCGGTCGTGCTGACCGTGGTCACCGGGCTCGACTATGTGCGTCAGGCGGTGGTCCTGCGGCGCAAGGGGCTCGCGGCCGAGCGCGCCGAGGCCGCGAGGGCGGCCGGGCGGGACACCGCGGAGCGCTCGCGATGAACGCCGTCGCGACCGGCGTCCGGCCGGGCACCGGCAGCCCGGCCGGGGTGCTCGCGGCCAGGGCGCTCGCCCTGCTCGAGGAGCGCGGCGAGACGCTGGCCGTCGCCGAGTCCCTCACCGGCGGTCTGGTGGCCGCGGAGCTGACCGCGGTCCCCGGCGCCTCGAAGTCCTTCCGCGGCTCCGTGACGGCGTACGCGACGGGCCTGAAGCAGGACGTCCTCGGCGTCGACGGGGCCCTGCTGGCCGCGCGCGGCGCGGTGGACCCGGAGGTCGCGGGCCAGATGGCGGCGGGCGTGCGGGAGCGGCTGGCGTCCGGCTGGGGGATCGCGACCACGGGCGTCGCGGGACCCGAGCCCCAGGACGGCCGAGCCGTCGGAACGGTCTTCGTGGCGGTCGCGGGCCCGGGCGGGACACGGAAAGTGGCCCCGCTGCGATTGAACGGTGACCGTGCGGAAATCCGTAGAGAGAGCGTACGGAGCGTGCTCGAACTGCTCGTGGCGGCGCTCGCCGGAGAAGCCCCGGCAGGGCTCACGGGAGACCTCGCCGGAGGACTCACGGGAGAACTCCCGGGGAATGAGCGGGCACAGGATACGGAACAGAACGGGGGGACTTGATGTTTGCAGCCCTGAGTGAACACGTCATCGCTCCCCGCACGGCCGCAGCGCGAGGCGGTACGGTGGGGCGTGAAGGATGCGGCTACGCGGTCCGAGGAGGGAGCCACCGATGATTCTGCTCCGTCGCCTGCTGGGTGACGTGCTGCGTCGGCAGCGCCAGCGCCAGGGCCGTACTCTGCGCGAAGTCTCCTCGTCCGCCCGAGTCTCGCTCGGCTATCTCTCCGAGGTGGAGCGGGGGCAGAAGGAGGCGTCCTCCGAGCTGCTCTCCGCGATCTGCGACGCGCTTGACGTACGGATGTCCGAGCTCATGCGGGAAGTGAGCGACGAGCTGTCGCTGGCCGAGCTTGCCGAGTCGGCAGCGGCGAGCGAGCCCGTGGCTGCGCCGGTGCGCCCGATGCTCAATTCCGTGTCCGTGACGTCGGTGGCGGGCGTGCCGACGGAGCGGGTGACGATCAAGGCGCCCGCGGAAGCGGTGGACGTCGTCGCTGCCTGATCCCGCTGTGGCTGTGCGAGCAGCGAGTGCGGGACGCGTGAGCGCCTGAGTGTGTGAGCCCCGGTCGGGTGGGTACCCGACCGGGGCTTCGCTTTGCCGTCGAATGACCGTTTTCCGTCGTATGTGCCATCGTGGGAAGCGGTGCCATGAGCAAGGGAGGTCACACATGTCTGTGGTGAAGAGCCCGCTGCCCGAGCAGGATCGCAAGGTCACCGGGGAGGCGCTCCAGGGCGCGCTGGTGGATCTGGTGGATCTGGCGCTGGTGGCCAAGCAGGTCCACTGGAACGTCGTCGGGCCGCGCTTCCGCTCCATCCACCTGCAACTGGACGAGGTCGTCGCCACGGCCCGCCTGCACTCCGACACGGTGGCGGAGCGAGCCTCGGCCATCGGCGTCTCGCCGGATGGGCGGGCCAGGACGGTCGCGTCGTCGAGCGCCGTCGGGAAGGTGCCCGAAGGGTGGATCCAGGACACCGACGTGGTCAGCCTGATGGTGAAGGCCCTCGGCGCCGTCATCGGCAAGATGCGGGAGCGTATCGACGCCACGGCGGAGCCGGACCCGGTGAGCCAGGACATCCTGATCGGGCTCACCCGCGACCTGGAGAAGCACGCCTGGATGTTCCAGGCGGAGAGTGTCTAACGGTGCCGCCGTCTCCGGCCGGCGGGGCCGAAGGGCCTGGTGGGGCGGTCGGCGTGCGCGGGCGCATGGTCCGGTGCGCGGACCCCTGGGGCACCTGGCGCATATGCTGCGGGCGCGCCCTGTGTGCATCTGGTGCGCCCTCCCGCCGAGTGATCGGTCCGGTCTAGCGTCGACCGGAGGAGGCGGCCATGGTGAGGCGATGGGTCCTGCTGCCGGCGCTCGCTCTGGGCGCACTGTGGTGGTGGGCCGTTCTGCGGCTGGCGCTGGTGCCGGAGCATGCGGGGCTCGTTGAGGGGGCAGTGGCGGCAGGCGGGTGGGGGCTCAGTCTGCTGCCGGTGCATGTCGCGTCGCGCGCCGGGGAGGCCGGCACGGCCGGGGGAACGCCCACGGCTACCACGGCATCGCGACGCCCCCGTTCGGCCGGAGGATCTGACCCGTCGTGAACGACGACGCGTCGGAGGCGAGATGGAGGACGGCGTGAGCGATGTCCTCGGGCTCGCCGACCCGGCCGAGCGGTGACAGCCGGACCATGGCGGCCTCCGCCTTCTGCTGAAGGCCCGCGTCGTGCCGGTCGGTCATCGGCGTACGGATCCAGCCCGGGGCCACCGCGTTCACCCGGATGGAGTACGGACCGAGCTCGGCGGCCAGCGTCTTGGTGAGCTGGACGACGGCGGCCTTGGCCGCGCTGTAGCAGAGCAGGCCCGGGTTCGCGGCGTCGACCGCGCCGGAGGCCATGGTGACGAGGGAGCCCTTGACGCCCCTGTCGATCATGGATCGGGCTGCGGCCTGACAGGCGTGGAGCACGCCTTTGAAGTTCACCGCGAGTACGCGGTCGAGGTCCTCGTCGCGGGTCTCCAGGACCGGACTGGAGTGCATGATCCCGGCGATCGCGGCCAGGATGTGGAGTGCTCCCGCCGACTCGACGGCCGCGTCGAGCCGGGCGCGGTCGGTGACGTCCACGAGGTGGGTGTGGGCCGTCCCGCCGGCGTCGGCGATCAGGGTCTGCGTCTCGTGGAGGCCCTTCTCGTGGACGTCCGCGCAGTGGACGGTGGCGCCCGCCTCGGCGAGCAGGAGGGCCGTGGCGCGGCCTATGCCGCTCGCCGCGCCGGTGACGAACGCGGTGCGGCCGGTGAGGTCGTACGCGGTGAGGGGCATGCCGGTGACCGTACGATCGTATCTGACGGTCCGTCAATCAGTGGGTGGCGGCTGCCCGGAGACCGCTCGGGCGAGGCCCGGACGGCGGACCGGCCGGCCGATCAGGGGGTGTACCGGACGGCTGCTCAACAGGTGGACCGGACGGCCGTTCAGGCGGCGGTGGGTCCCGACTGGCAGCCCGGGCACCAGTACGTCACGCGCTCGTCCTGGCCCGCCTTGCGGATCGCGGTGCCGCAGCGCAGACAGGGGCGTCCCTCGCGGCCGTACACGAACAGATGCTGCTCGCCGGGGCGCCGGCCGGCGCCGCCGGCGGGCGCGGGGGTGCGGGCCGTCGTGGTGGTGCGGCGGTCGAAACGGTTCTTGTTCTCCTCCAGGAGGCGCTGGGCCGTTGCGACCAGCCGCTCGGGGACGCCGGGTGCCAGTTCGCCGACGGGGAGCCAGGGCGTGACCCGGGCCATGAAGGCGAGCTCCGACTTGTAGACGTTGCCGATGCCGGCCAGATTCCGCTGGTCGAGCAGGGTTTCGCCGAGGGGCCGCCCGGGGTCGGCCAGGAGATTGCGCACGGCGGTGGTGGGGTCCCAGTCCGGGCCGAGCAGATCGGGTCCGAGGTGGCCGACGACGCGGTCCTCGTCCTGGGTGCGGAGCAGTTCGAGGACCGGCAGCCGGTAACCCACGGCCGTGTGCTCCGTGTTGCCGAGGACCACCCGGACCTGGTGGGACGGGCCGCCCCGCCAGCGCTCTCCTGCCGCGAACACCCGCCAGGCGCCATCCATCCGCAGATGCGAGTGGAGCGTGAGCCCGCCCTCGATACGGGTGAGGAGGTGCTTGCCGCGCGGGGTGACGTCGAGGATCTCCCGGCCGGTGAGATCAGCGGTGGCGAACCGCGGAACCCGCAGGTCGGAGAGGGTGAGCGCGCGTCCGGCGAGGGCGTCGTGCAGCTTCCGCGCGGTCAGCCAGACGGTGTCTCCTTCGGGCATGACTCCATGATGCGGGACGGGATGCGACGGCGGACGGACGGGAAGCGGCGCGGGGAGGGGTTGGGACGCCGGGGGATGCGGCGCGGGCGGGCCCGCGGCGGCGGACGGGAAGCGGGCCCGGTCCGTCAGGCCCGTATGCGCAGGCCCCGGGGGGTGGCGTGGAAGCCGGATTCCTCCAGCGTCCGGGCGAGCCGGGAGGTCAGCGAAGAGGCGCCGTTGATCCGCTCGACCGTGACCGTGCCGAGTGTGCCCGCCAGGGCCGCCGAGGCGAGGGCGTCGGTGGCGGCCCGGAGCGGCGGCGCGTCCGGCTCCGTGGGCCAGGACAGCAGGGTCTTGCCGCCCCGCTCCATGTAGAGCGTGAGCTCGCCGTCGACGAGGACGACCAGGGAGCCCGCCTTGCGGCCCGGCTTGTGCCCGGCGTCGGTCGGCGGCTCGGGCCAGGGCAGCGCCGCCCCGTAGGCGTTCGCCGGATCGGCGGCCGCCAGGACCACGGCGCGGGGTGCGGCCTGCCCGTCGGCGCGGTCCCGGGCGGTGGCCGCCGCGCGCAGCCTGTCCACGGCGCCGTCCATCGCGAACTGCGCGGCGCCCAGGCCCTCGACGACATACCCGCGCCGGGCCTGCCCGCTGTCCTCGAATGCGGACAGGATGCGGTACGTCGCCGAGAAGCCGCCCTCGACCCCCTCGGCGGCGACGGCGCCGCGGGTGACCACACCGTGCCGGTCGAGCAGGGTGCGGGCCAGGGCGTGGGCGCGATGCGTCGGGTCCGGCTCCTGGGCGGGGAGCAGCGACCAGCGGCCGGAGACGGTCGGCGGGCCGGTGCGCGACACCGGCCGGGCGGCCGCCGCGGTCAGCGAGCCGTAACGGCCGCGCGGGACGGTGCGCTTGGCCCGGTGAGCCGTGGAGCCCGCCGTGCGGCCCGAGCCGAGGAGCGAGCGCAGCGGTGCCAGGGTGTCGTTGGTGAGCCGCCCGGACCAGGCCAGCTCCCAGAGGACATCGGCCAGTTGGAGGTCCGTCGCGTCGGGATGGGTGGTGGCGCGGACCTGGTCGGCGATCTGGCGGAAGAACAGCCCGTATCCGCCGGAGAGCGCGGCGAGCACGGATTCGTGGAGGGCGGTCGGCTCCAGCGGGTGCGGCTGAGGGAGCAACAGCGGGGCGGCGTCCGCCAGATAGAGGGAGACCCAGCCGTCCTTGCCGGGCAGGGCGCCCGCACCGGCCCACACCACCTCGCCCGTCGTCGTCAGCTCGTCGAGCAGGGCCGGCGAGTAACCCGAGACGCGGGAAGGGAGGATCAGCTTCTCCAGCGCGGAGGCGGGCACGGGAGCACCCTGCAACTGCTCGACGGAGCGGGCCAGTCCGTCGATGCCGCGCAGGCTGTTGTTCCCCAGGTGCTGCCACTGGGGGAGGAAGGTGGCGAGCGCGGCCGGGGTGACCGGCTCCAGCTCCTGGCGCAGCGCGGCCAGGGAACGGCGCCGCAACCTCCGCAGCACGGCAGCGTCGCACCACTCCTGGCCGATGCCCGAGGGGTGGAACTCGCCCTGCACCACTCGCCCGCCCGCGGCGAGGCGCTGGAGCGCCCCGTCGGTGACCGCCGCCCCCAGGCCGAACCTGGCGGCCGCCTGCGACGAGGTGAACGGCCCGTGCGTACGGGCGAAGCGGGCCAGCAGATCGCCCAGCGGGTCCTTGACCGGCTCCATGAACGCCTCGGGGACACCCACCGGGAGCGCGGTGCCCAGCGCGTCCCGCAGCCGTCCGGCGTCCTCGATCGCCGCCCAGTGGTCGCCCCCCGCGATCCGCACCCGGATGGCGCGGCGGGCCCCGGCGAGCTCCTCGGGCCAGCGCGGATCGGCCCCGCGCCCGGCCAGCTCGGCGGTCGTCAGCGGCCCCAGGACCCGCAGGGCGTCGGCGACCCCCTCGGCGTCCTTGATCCGGCGGTCCTCGGCGAGCCACTGGAGCTCGCGCTCCAGCTCGGTCAGCACATCGGCGTCGAGCAGCTCGCGCAGCTCGGCCTGGCCGAGCAGCTCGGCGAGGAGCCGGGAGTCCAGGGACAGGGCGGCGGCGCGCCGCTCGGCGAGCGGCGAGTCCCCCTCGTACAGGAACTGCGCCACGTATCCGAAGAGGAGGGACCGGGCGAAGGGGGACGGCTCGGGGGTGGTGACCTCGACCAGCCGGACCCGGCGCGACTCGATGTCGCCCATCAGTTCCTCGAGGCCCGGGACGTCGAAGACGTCCTGGAGGCACTCGCGGACGGCCTCCAGGACGATCGGGAAGGAGCCGAACTCGCTCGCCACCTGCAACAGCTGTGCCGCGCGCTGACGCTGCTGCCACAGCGGAGTGCGCCGGCCGGGGCTGCGCCGCGGCAGCAGGAGCGCGCGCGCCGCGCACTCGCGGAACCGCGAGGCGAACAGGGCGGAGCCGCCCACCTGATCGGTGACGAGCCCGCCGATCTCGCCCTTGTCGAAGACGGTGTCGGCCGCGCCGACGGGGGCCTGCTCGCTGTCGTAGGCCGTGTCCGAATGGACCGGGTCCTGGTCGAGCAGGTCGAGGCCCATGAGATCGGCGTCGGGCAGCCGGAGCACGATGCCGTCGTCCGCGTGCATCACCTGGGCGTCCATGCCGTACCGCTCGGCGAGACGGGCGCCGAGCGCGAGCGCCCACGGCGCGTGGACCTGGGCGCCGAACGGCGAGTGCACCACGACCCGCCAGTCGCCCAGCTCGTCGCGGAACCGCTCGACGAGGATCGTCCGGTCGTCGGGCACATGGCCGCAGGCGCGGCGCTGCTCGTCCAGATACGCGAGCACATTGCCGGCCGCCCACGCGTCGAGACCGGCCGTCATCAGCCGCAGCCGGGCGTCCTCCTCGGAGAGGGAACCGACCTCGCGGAGGAACGCGCCCACCGCACGGCCGAGTTCGAGCGGGCGGCCCAGCTGGTCGCCCTTCCAGAACGGCAGCCGGCCGGGAACCCCGGGGGCCGGGGAGACCAGCACCCGGTCGCGCGTGATGTCCTCGATCCGCCATGAGGTGGTGCCCAGGGTGAAGACGTCCCCGACGCGGGACTCGTACACCATCTCCTCGTCGAGCTCGCCGACCCGGCCCCCGCCCTTCTTGGGGTCCGCCCCGGCGAGGAAGACACCGAACAGACCCCGGTCCGGGATCGTGCCGCCCGAGGTGACCGCGAGCCGCTGCGCGCCGGGACGCCCCGTGACCGTCCCGGTGACCCGGTCCCACACCACGCGCGGACGCAACTCCGCGAAGGCGTCGGACGGATAGCGCCCCGCGAGCATGTCCAGCACGGCCGTGAAGGCCGACTCGGGCAGCGAGGCGAAGGGCGCGGCGCGCCGCACCAGGGCGAGCAGATCGTCGACCTGCCAGCTGTCGAGGGCGACCATGGCGACGAGCTGCTGCGCCAGCACGTCCAGCGGGTTGGCGGGGATGCGGAGCGACTCGATCGAACCGGTGCGCATCCGCTCGGTCACCACGGCCGCCTGGACCAGATCGCCCCGGTACTTGGGGAAGACCACGCCCGTGGAGACCGCGCCGACCTGGTGCCCCGCGCGGCCCACGCGCTGCAGACCGGAGGCGACGGACGGCGGTGACTCGACCTGGACGACCAGGTCCACGGCGCCCATGTCGATGCCCAGCTCCAGACTGGACGTCGCGACGACCGCGGGCAGTCGGCCCGCCTTCAGGTCCTCCTCGACGAGGGCACGCTGCTCCTTGGAGACCGAGCCGTGATGGGCGCGGGCGAGCAGCGCCGGGGCGCCGTGCGCCGCCCCGGACTGCGCCATGATCTCGGCCGGGGGAGCGCCCTCGGGGAGCGGCTCTCCCACGGCCCTTTCGTACGCGATCTCGTTCAGCCGGTTGCACAACCGCTCCGCCAGACGACGGGAGTTCGCGAAGACGATCGTCGAACGGTGAGCCTGCACCAGGTCCGCGATCCGCTCCTCCACATGCGGCCAGATCGACGGCTTCTCACCTGGGCTGTCCGGCTCGGAGGCCGGTGAGCCGCCGAGCTCGCCCAGGTCCTCGACCGGGACGACGACGGAGAGGTCGAACTCCTTGCCGGACGGCGGCTGGACGATCTCCACCTTGCGCTGCGGCGAGAGATAGCGGGCCACCTCGTCCACGGGCCGGACCGTGGCCGAGAGCCCGATCCGGCGGGCCGGGCGCGGCAGCAACTCGTCCAGCCGCTCCAGCGACAGGGCGAGGTGCGCGCCCCTCTTGGTCCCCGCGACCGCGTGCACCTCGTCCAGGATCACCGTCTCGACGCCGGTCAGCGCCTCGCGAGTGGAGGACGTGAGCATCAGGAACAACGACTCGGGGGTCGTGATCAGGATGTCCGGCGGACGGGTCGCCAGTGCCCTGCGCTCGGCGGCCGGGGTGTCACCGGAGCGGATCCCGACCCGCACCTCGGGCTCCGGCAGGCCCAGGCGAACGGACTCCTGGCGGATACCGGTCAGCGGGCTGCGCAGATTCCGCTCGACATCGACCGCGAGCGCCTTCAGCGGGGACACGTACAGCACACGGCAGCGCTTCTTCGCGTCCGCGGGCGGCGGACCGGACGCCAGCCGGTCCAGGGCCGCGAGGAACGCGGCCAGGGTCTTTCCGGAGCCGGTCGGGGCGACGACCAGCACGTCCGAACCCCGTCCGATCGCCTGCCAGGCGCCCTCCTGGGCCGCGGTGGGCGCACGGAACGCCCCCGTGAACCATCCGCGGGTCGCGGGGGAGAAGGCGTCGAGCGCGGTCCTGGACATGCACCCATCCTGCACCCGACCACTGACAACCGCCCCGACCTGCGAGAATGTCCGTATGGCCAAGGACGAGTGGGCGCGGCTCTGGCAGCACGAGCGGCTGCCCGGCATCGATCTGCTCAGGGCCCGCTACGTGCGCCACACCTTCCCCCGCCACAGCCACGAGGGGTACGTCTTCGGCACGATCACCGGCGGGATCGAGGAGGTCGGACTGCCCGGCGGAGTCGTGCACGCCGGGCCCGGCACCGTCGTCATGATCAACCCGGAGGTCCCGCACACCGCCAGGGCCGGGGTGCCCGAGGGCTGGGTGTACTCGATCCTGTACCCGTCGTCACAGGTGGTCGCCGAGATCGCCGCCGAGACGACGCCGATCCGCGGTACGCCGGGCTTCGCCGAGACCGATGTGGCCGACCGCCAGGCGGCGCACCTCATCCGCGAGTTCCACCGCGCGGCGGAGCAGGGCAACGCCCTCGCCGCCGACAGCGTGCTGAGGATCGTGGTCGCCCGGATGCTGCGCCGGTACGGGAGCGCACTGCCGACGCGTGAGACGCGAACGGCCGGCGCACTCAACGCGGAGCGCGCCCGGGCGCTGCTGGAGGAGCGCATGGACGACCCGCCCACGCTCCATGCCCTGGCCTCCGAGCTCGGCACCAGCCCGTTCGCCCTGCTGCGCGCCTTCCGCGACAGCTACGGGATGCCCCCGCACACCTGGCTCACCGACGCGCGGGTCCGCCGCGCCCGCCAGTTGCTGGACGGGGGCGCCGCTCCGGCGGAGGCCGCCGTCTCGGTCGGCTTCACCGACCAGCCCCATCTCACCCGGCACTTCGCGCGGATCGTGGGCGTGCCGCCCGGCGCGTACCAGCGGGGGCGCGGGCTCGGCGCCGCCCGCTGACGCAGGCGCGGGGCCGGGCGGGCGCGCAAGAACGTACAAGACCGGGTCCGGAGCGCTCCCGTACCGTCCACGACGTGGCAGAACGGACAGCACCAGCAGACATACCCATGGATCCCACGACCCCCATGGATCCCACGACCCCCATGGACACGACGGCCCCCTTGGACGACGGGCCGACGACCGAGGCTCCCACGCCGGCGTCCTCCACCCCGTCGTCCTCCGAGCCGGCGGCTCCCGCGGACGTACCGGCGAAAGCCGATACCGCCGTCGTACGCGACGCCCTCGGCGTCGGGGTCGCCGTGGGACTCTCGGGCTTCGCCTTCGGCGTCACCGCGGCGGGCGCGGGACTCGGCCTCCTGCAGATCTGCGCGCTCAGCCTGCTCGTCTTCACCGGCGCCTCCCAGTTCGCGCTGGTGGGTGCGCTGGCGGCGGGCGGCAACCCGCACACCGCCGCGGCGGGCGCCTTCTTCCTCGGTACCCGCAACGCCTTCTACGGCCTGCGCCTCTCCCAGTTGCTCGCCGTGCCGCGGGCCGTGCGGCCCTTCGCCGCCCACTGGGTCATCGACGAGACCGCGGCAGTCGCCCTGGCCCAGCCCACCCGTCGTGCCGCACGCCTGGGCTTCACCGTCACCGGCCTCACGCTCTACGTGCTGTGGAACCTGACCACGCTGCTCGGGGCGCTCGGCGCGGAGGCGATCGGCGACACCGACGCCTGGGGGCTCGACGCCGCAGGGCCCGCGGTCTTCCTCGCCCTGCTCGCACCCATGCTGCGTACGTCCACCGAGCGGGTCGTCGCCGGCGTCGCGGTCGTCCTCGGGCTCGGCCTGCTGCCGGTGCTCCCCGCAGGGGTGCCCGTGCTCGTCGCGGCGCTCGCCGCGCCCGCAGTCCTCTGGCTCGAAGGCCGCAGGATCGGGAACAAGCGGAGCCCCAGCGACCGGACCACCGGTGACCTGGCCACCAGCGACTCGACCACCAACAAGCGGAAGGCAGCGGACCGTTGAACGTCTGGATCGCGATCGGGGCGACCGCGGCCGCCTGCTACCTCGTCAAACTGGCGGGGCTCCTGGTCCCCGCCGGAGTCCTGGAGCGCCCGCTCGTCCAGCGGCTCGCCGCCCTGCTCCCCGTCGCGCTGCTGGCCGCACTCACGGCGCAGGAGACGTTCAGTTCCGGCAGCGCCCTGGTCTTCGACGCGAGGGCCGCGGGACTGGGCGCGGCGGCCGTCGCCCTGGTGCTCCGTGCGCCGTTCCTCGTTGTCGTCGCGGCGGCCGTCCTCGTCACCGCGGGCGTGCGCGCGCTCGGGGGCTGACACGCCGGAGGCCGACGTCCCTGAGGTCGGCACGCCGGAAGCCGGCACCCCGGAGGCCGGCGCATGGGGCCCACGCCCTCCCTCAGCGCAGCGCCCGTCCGTGCGCTCTGAGGGTCCGCAGCGCCTCGATCGACACGATCGGGCGGGACTCCAGGGCCGTGCCCGGTGCCCATTCGCGCCAGCGGATGGGCCAGCCACCGTCCCTCTGCTGCTCACTCGCGAGATGGTCGAGCGAACGCTCCATCTCCTCGTCCGTGAACCAGCGGCGCGCGAGCGAGCCCGGCAGGCGCGCGAAGTCGTACGGGAAGTGCCGCTCGCCCGGCGCGTACCCCGGGGCGACCGGATACGAGTCCTGCCGCCCCGGGTCGAGGACCACGAGCCGCTGCTCGCGCACCAGCCGTCCGAGCCGGTCCGCCGCAGCCTCGGCGCGGGACCGGTCCGGGACGCCGTCCAGGAACGCGACCGCCGCCTCGATCTCGTACGGATGCGACTTCTCCAACGCGTCGACCGCTGCCCAGCAGAAGTCGGTCGCCCGGAACAGCCAGGCGTGCCACACCTGATTGCGGTGCAGCAGCCCGACGACCGGCCCGGTCGCCAGCAGCTCGCTCGGGGGGTCGTCGACGACCGGGATGAACGGCGCCGAGGGATAGCCGCGCTGAGAGGGGTGGATCGCGGGGAGCGCGCCGTCCTCGGTGGCCACGTCCGTGAAGTAGCGGCAGATCCGTTCCACCCGCAGTCCGCCGCAGCGTCCGATGGAGTCCAGGACCCGCAGCGCGTGCGCCGTGTGCAGCGGCTGGCTCACGGGGCCGCGCAGATCGGGGTCCAGGGCGTGTCCGTACCCGCCGTCGGCGTTGAGATACGCGCTGAGCGCGGCCTCGACCGGTTCCGCGTCCGCGCCCAGGAAGTGGTACGCGAACCGCCGCTGCTCGAGCACACGGGCCGTCAGCCAGATGAAGTGCTCGGCACGTGCCAAGGGTGTTCCAGCCATGTTCCGACCGTAGGACGGAAAGGGCTTTCGGCAAGGGGGACCGGCTCGGCTGCACTCTCAGGAGCGCGATACTGGGGTCATGCGGTTGACGATTTTCTGGGAGCGCATGGAAGAGCACTTCGGCGCGGCGTACGCCGATTCCTTCGCGCGCGACCATGTGATGGCCGAGCTCGGCGGCCGCACGGTGCACGAGGCACTGGCCGCCGGGTGGGAGACGAAGGACGTCTGGCGCGGGGTGTGCGCCGCGATGGGGATCCCCGCGGACAAGAGATGAGCGGGGACGCGCGGCGCCGAACCGGGGCTTTCCGCGGGCCGATGGCGAGTTGGGGTGTTTTCCACAGGCTGTCGTCCGGTTGTCGGGGCGGTGCGCGAGACTTGGTCCGTGGCACCGACTGACGAGACCGTCCAAGACGAGAACCGTCCGCCCGTCCGGCCCTCGCAGACCGGGCGGGCGGACGTCGACGCCGTGCGCCCGCCGGCGGGGGGCGAGGAAGCGCCGACGGTCCCCGCGCCCGCGGCCGCAGGGCAGCTCCGGTCGGGCCCGGCGCAGGCGGCTTCGCCGCCCGGCGATGCGGCGCGCGACGGCGACGGGCCACGCGACGGCGGCGCACTGCCGGATGCCGGTGCACTGCGCGACGGTGGCGCGCTGTCGGATGGCGCGGTTGCCGCCGGAGCCGGCAGGCCCGTCGGCTCCGGAGTCGGCGGGAGCGGCCGTATGCCCCGGTGGCTGCCCCGTGCCATGGTCCTCGCGCTGGCGCTCTACGCCTGCTTCCAACTCGGCAGCTGGGCGTTCCACCAGCTCGTCGGGCTGCTCATCAACGTCCTGATCGCGTTCTTCGTGGCGCTGGCCATCGAGCCCGCGGTCGGTCGCATGGCGGCTCGCGGCATGCGCCGCGGATTCGCCACCTTCATCGTCTTCTTCGCGGTCCTGGTGGCCGCCGTCGGCTTCGTCGTGCTGCTCGGCTCGATGCTGGCGGGCCAGATAGTCGAGATGGTCGAGGACTTCCCCAAGTATCTCGACCAGGTGATCAACTGGATCAACGAGACCTTCCGCACCGAGCTGTCCCGTGTCGAGATGCAGGACAGCGTGCTGCGCTCCGACTGGCTGCGGAAATACGTCGAGAACGGCGCGACCGGCGTGCTCGACATCTCCGCGACCGTGCTCGGCGGGCTGTTCAAGCTGCTGACGATATTCCTCTTCTCCTTCTACTTCGCGGCCGACGGACCCCGGCTGCGGCGTGCGCTCTGCTCGGTGCTGCCGCCCGCGAAGCAGGCGGAGGTGCTGCGTGCCTGGGAGATCGCGGTCGACAAGACCGGCGGGTACATCTACTCGCGCGGTCTGATGGCACTGATCTCCGGAGTCGCGCACTACGTCCTGCTGGCGCTGCTCGGCGTGCCGTACGCTCCGGCGCTGGCGGTGTGGGTGGGCCTCGTCTCCCAGTTCATCCCCACGATCGGTACGTATCTGGCGGGCGCCCTGCCGATGCTGATCGCGTTCACGGTCAACCCCTGGTACGCGCTGTGGGTGCTCGGCTTCGTGCTGATCTACCAGCAGTTCGAGAACTATGTGCTGCAGCCGAAGCTCACCGCCAGGACCGTCGACATCCACCCCGCGGTGGCGTTCGGCTCGGTCGTCGCGGGCACCGCGCTGCTGGGTGCGGTCGGCGCGCTGATCGCGATCCCGGCGGTCGCGACGCTCCAGGCGTTCCTCGGTGCGTACGTGAAGCGGTACGACGTGACGGACGACCCGCGCGTCCACGGCCACCGGCGCCACGGCGAGGCGGTGGTGGCCCGCCTTCAGCAGGTGCTGAGCAGCAGAGGCGCGGGCGGAAAGCGGGAGCAGCGGCCGCCCGCGGAGCCTGAGGAAGACCGCGCCTGAGACTCCCCGGGGCCGGGTGGTGCGCTTGACACCAAAATCGAACATACATTCTCATGGGACTCCAGCCCTTGAAATCCCGGGGTTCTCGCCGGGTTTTCCACAGGTTGGAGGGACGTCGGGGCGCATTGTCAGTGGCAGGGGTTAGCGTCTTTGACGTGAAGCGATCGACTCAAGCAAACCGGGTGGAACCCATGGCAGGAACCGACCGCGAGAAGGCGCTCGACGCCGCGCTCGCACAGATTGAACGGCAATTCGGCAAGGGCGCCGTGATGCGCCTCGGCGAGCGGCCGAACGAGCCCATCGAGGTCATCCCCACCGGGTCGACCGCACTCGACGTCGCGCTCGGCGTCGGCGGCCTGCCGCGCGGCCGTGTGGTGGAGGTGTACGGGCCGGAGTCCTCCGGCAAGACGACCCTGACCCTGCACGCCGTGGCCAACGCGCAGAAGGCCGGCGGCCAGGTCGCCTTCGTGGACGCCGAGCACGCCCTCGACCCCGAGTACGCGAAGAAGCTCGGCGTCGACATCGACAATCTGATCCTGTCCCAGCCGGACAACGGCGAGCAGGCGCTCGAGATCGTCGACATGCTCGTCCGCTCCGGTGCCCTCGACCTGATCGTCATCGACTCCGTCGCCGCGCTCGTGCCCCGCGCAGAGATCGAGGGTGAGATGGGCGACTCGCACGTGGGTCTCCAGGCCCGCCTGATGAGCCAGGCGCTCCGGAAGATCACCAGCGCGCTCAACCAGTCGAAGACCACCGCGATCTTCATCAACCAGCTCCGCGAGAAGATCGGCGTGATGTTCGGCTCGCCGGAGACCACGACCGGTGGCCGCGCGCTCAAGTTCTACGCCTCGGTGCGCATCGACATCCGCCGTATCGAGACCCTCAAGGACGGCACGGAGGCGGTGGGCAACCGCACCCGCTGCAAGGTCGTGAAGAACAAGGTGGCGCCCCCCTTCAAGCAGGCCGAGTTCGACATCCTATACGGGCAGGGGATCAGCCGCGAGGGCGGCCTCATCGACATGGGCGTGGAGCACGGCTTCGTCCGCAAGGCCGGCGCCTGGTACACGTACGAGGGCGACCAGCTCGGCCAGGGCAAGGAGAACGCACGGAACTTCCTGAAGGACAACCCCGACCTCGCCAACGAGATCGAGAAGAAGATCAAGGAGAAGCTGGGTGTCGGGGTGAGGCCGGAGGCCCCGTCGGCTGAGCCGGGAGCGGACGCGGCGGGTGCCGCGGCCGCGGGCGCCGAGCCCGCGAAGGCCGTGCCCGCGCCCGCCACGAAGGCGACGAAGGCCACCAAGGCGGCGGCCTCGGCCAAGAGCTGAGCCGGTCCGTGACCCGGCGCACCGAATGGCCGGGCGACAGCCCCGACTCGTCGAGGGCCGAGAAGGAGCTGTCGCCCCAGGATCCGGCCGAGCGGGCGCGGGCGATCTGCCTGCGCCTGCTCACCGGAACGCCGCGCACGCGGAAGCAACTCCGTGATGCGCTGCACAAGCGGGACATCCCGGAAGAGATCGCCGATGAGGTCCTGTCCCGGTTCGAGGACGTCGGCCTCATCGACGACGGGGCGTTCGCGGACGCCTGGGTCGAGTCCCGGCACCACGGGCGTGGGCTGGCCCGCCGCGCCCTCGCACGTGAACTGCGCACCAAGGGCGTCGACTCGGCGCTGATCGACGAGGCGGTCGGGCAGCTCGACCCGGACCAGGAGGAGGCGACCGCCCGCGAACTGGTCGCCCGCAGACTGAGGTCCACCCGCGGCCTCGAGCGGGACCGCAGGCTTCGCCGGCTCGCGGGCATGCTCGCCCGCAAGGGGTACTCGGAAGGTATGGCCCTGCGCGTCGTCCGCGAGGCACTGGAGCAGGAGGGGGAGGACGTCGAGGGCCTGGACGAGGGCCTGGGCGACCGTTACTGACCGGACCGGCGGTGGAGGGGCATGGCCGGCCGGAGGCCCGGAGGGGACAGGGCGCGGGGGCGGACAACCTCACCCCGGGGCCACCGGCCCGTGCCGGACGGCCGCCTCGGCCGGCCGCGGGTCACGGGCGCAGCCCGTGCACCTGAGCCGTGGCCGGACACTCCCAGGGCACGGCCGCTGTGCATCTGCCTGCGGACGTGAAGCGTCAGCCAGTCAGCCAGTCAGCCAGTCAGCCAGCCAGGCAGTCAGGCAGTCGGTCGGGCTGCCCGGTCCGGACCCGGTCTGCCCAAGAGGAAGAAGTCGACACGGCCCAGGGCATGGCCCAGGCACCGCCTACGCCGTCGTGTCGCCCGGCTCGCGTACCGGCAGGCCCGCTGACCGCCATGCCTGGAAGCCGCCCACCACGTCGGTCGCACGGTGCAGGCCCAGCTGCCGGAGGGAGGCGGCCGCAAGGGAGGAGGCGTATCCCTCGTTGCAGATCACCACGACCCGCAGATCGTGATCCGTGGCCTCGGGCGCACGGTGGCTGCCCCGCGGGTCCAGGCGCCACTCCAGCTCATTGCGCTCCACGACCAGTGCGCCCGGGATCAGCCCGTCCCGTTCGCGCAGCGCCGCATAGCGGATGTCCACCAGCAGCGCCCCCTCGGCCGCCGCGTCGAAGGCATCGCGCGGCCCGATCCGGTCCAGGCCGTCCCGCACCTGCTCCAGCAACTCGTCGATCCCCACGGGGTCGTTGCTCACTGCCAGTCCTCCGGACGCTCGACCTGCTCAAGACGGAGCACCGCGCCGGACCGGCTGAAGCGCCGGAGCAACGGCAGTGGCGGATAGTACGCGTGGACCGAGATCGCGTGCTCGGTCCCCGACTCGTTCAGCACCTCGTGCACATGGTGCTGTCCGAACGCCCGCCCCTGGCCGGGGCCCAACTGCCGTTCGCGGTCCACCCCTTCTGCCAGCTCCAGAGTCTTCCAGCCACTGGCCGGGAGCCGCACCGCGAGGGCGTTCTCCTTCAGCTCGCCGGAGGCCGTGGCGAAGGCGCCGATCGACTCGGCATGGTCGTGCCAGCCCGTTCCGGTGCCCGGCGGCCAGCCGATCACCCATGCCTCGCTGCCACCGGGCCCCTCCAGCCGCACCCAGGTGCGGCCCTGCGGGTCGAGCGGAAGGGAGGCGATCAGTCCGGTGTCGTCGGCGCTGCGCCGGACGAATGCGAGCAGATCGGCCGCGGTGGGCGCGGCCGGCTCCGGCGGTACGGAGAAGGCGGCAGGCTGGGACAGCTGAGACACGGGGAACCGTCCTGGAAGTTCGCAGTTCACAGAGGCGCGTGGCCCGGCGTACGCAGAAGCGGGCGCGGGCGCGCAGAGGAGAAGAAGGAAGGCGAATCAGCAGGACGGGCGACACACGCAGCCCGCATAGCGGAGGAAGTCCATATGGACCCTCCGCCACAGGCGCACATCGGTGTCGGTCATGTCCGGGAGTACACCATGTGCTCCCGTGAAGGTCAATTGATGTCCACAGTGCGGGCGGACCCGGTGCGGGTGGAGCCGGTGCGGGTGGATCCCGCCCGGGCGGGCGGGCCGCCGCGCACCGCGTCCGCCGCCGCGTACAGCTCGGCCGGCCGCACCCCGGCGAAGGCCGCGACGAGATGCCCGTCGGGCCGTACCAGCAGCACGGTATGGGCCGAGGCCCCCGGATAGCTCTCGGCGACCAGCAGCTCGGCACGCAGAGGCAACGCCTCGACGGCGGACTCCAGCCGGGGCATCACACCCGCGCCCGCCCAGTGCCGCCGGTCCCACACACCCGTGCCCGGCGCGACGAGGACGACCAGCAGCCGGCCCCGCCCCAGCCGGTCCCGCAGCCGCACGGTCGTGCCGTCCGGCGCCGTCACCCGGGCGTCGGCCACCGGTGCGCCGAACGGGGTACCGACCGAGGTGTGCGCCTCGGTGGGCTGAGGCGCGAGGGGGGAGTGCGGATACGAGGGGGGCGCGCCCAGCGCACCGAGTCCCAGATGACCGTCGGTCAGCAGGATGTCGTGCCCGCGCCCCGTCCCCGGCAGATAGGTGCGCAGCCCGCCGCTGCCCCGCAGTATCGGCAGCGACTGGTCCGCGGCGCGCAGCCGCGCGGCGACGGCCGTGCGCCGCTCCGCCTGATAGCTGTCGAGCAGCGTGTCCGATGCGCCGTGGTGCCAGGCCAGCGCCAGCTTCCAGGCCAGATTGTCGGCGTCGCGCAGCCCCTCGTCGAGCGCCTGCGTGCCGACGGCCCCGAGGAGGTGGGCGGCGTCCCCGGCGAGAAAGGCCCGGTCCACTCGCCAGCGCCGGGCGAGCCGGTGGTGCAGCGTGTAGACGCCGGTGTCGATGAGGTCGTACTGCGGCGTACGGTCGCACCATCCGGAGAGGGTGTCCCGCACCCGGGACACCAGCGCCTCGGGTGTGACCAGCTCGCCGCGGGCCGGGAGCAGCCAGTCGAGGCGCCAGGCGCCGTCCGGCAGCGGCCTGGCCGTCACCTCCTCGCCGCCCGCGCGCCAGGGCGGCATCCGATGCAGCACCGCCTCGTCGGGCCAGGGCAGTTCGGTGCGCAGCGCGGCGACGGCGTGGCGCTCCACGGCGGTGCGTCCCGGGAAGCGGACGCCCAGCAGCTTCCGTACGGTCGAGCGCGCCCCGTCGCATCCGACCGCGTAACTCCCGCGCCACCAGGTCGCGTCGGGTCCGCGCGTGTGGACGGTGACGCCGCCGTCATCCTGCTCCAGCGAGTCGAGCCGGCTGTGCGCGGCGAGCCGCACCGGCCCCTCGGGGCCCAGCTCGGCGATGGCGTCGCGCAGCCCGCGCACCAGAGCGTGCTGCGGGATGTGCACCGGGGCCGGGCAGTCGTCCCCGCCGAGCTCCAGGGCGCGCATCTCCTGCTTGCGGCGCAGCGACCGCCAGCCGACCCAGCGGGCGCCCTCGTCTCGGATCGTGGTGCAGCCGAGCCGCTCGATCAGCGCCGCGGTGTCGGCGCGCAGGACGACCGTACGGGCGTGCCGGGGCTCTTCCTTTCCGGCCCCCTCGTCCAGCACGACGGAGGGAACTCCCTGCGCGGCCAGGGCGAGTGACAGCGCGAGCCCGACAGGGCCCGCGCCGACCACGATCACCGGGTCCACTGTGCTGCTCCTGTGGCCTGCCGGGACAGAGGGAACAGAGGGAAAGGGCTGGCCGGAGCCCGATGCGCGATCACAGAACGTATGCAACAGACTGCCGGTGTCCCCGTCAAGCGACGAAGGGGCGGCAGCGCTCGCGCGCCGCCGCCCCTCGGGAGTATGACCGCCGTGGTCAGATACCGCCGCCTCCTGCGCCGGACTTGAAGTCACCTTGCGTCGAGATGCCACCACCAGGGGCCTCGACGGTCTCCAGCCCTCCGCCGGGTCCGGCGTGGACCACCGCGCCCGTGCTCTTCTTGCCGCGGCGCAGCTTGCGCTCCAGCCACCCCGCGGCGGAGGTGAGGGCGAAGTTCAGCGCGACGAAGATGACGGCGACGATGGTGAAGCTGGCGATGGTGTTCGCACCGTAGTTGGCGCTCATCGGCCGGACCGACGCCAGCAGCTCGGAGAAGTTCAGCATCGCGCCACCCAGCGCGGTGTCCTTCACGATGACCACCATCTGGCTGACGATCGCGGGGAGCATCGCGGTCACCGACTGCGGCAGCAGCACGAACCGCATCGTCTGGCCCTTGCGCATGCCGATCGCCTTGGCGGCGTCCGTCTGCCCCTGGGGGAGGGACAGGATTCCCGCCCGGACGATCTCCGCGAGGACCGAGGCGTTGTAGAGCACCAGGCCGGTGACGACCGCGTAGAGCGGGCGGACGTCGCTGCTGATGTCCGTGAAGTCGGCGTACGCCTGGTTGGCGAACAGCATGAGGATCAGCACGGGGATGGCGCGGAAGAACTCCACGACCGTGCCGGCGACACCTCGGACCCATGCGTGGTCGGAGAGCCGGGCGATGCCGAAGACCGCGCCGAGCGGCAGTGCGATGACCAGCGACAGCGACGCCGCGATCAGGGTGTTCTGGAACCCCGGCCAGATGTAGGTCGTGTACGGCTGCGTGCTGGTGAAGAACGGCTCCCACTTGACCCAGTCGAGCTGGCCCTTGGAGCTGAGACCGTCGTACACCCACCACAGCACGGCCGCGAGGCCGACGGTGAACAGCGCCGTGTAGAGGATGTTGCGCCGCTTGGCGCGCGGCCCCTGGGCGTCGTAGAGAACGGAGGTCATCGCTTCACCGCCACCTTCCTGCTCACCCAGCCGAGGACCAGGCCGGTCGGCAGCGTGAGGCAGATGAATCCGAACGCGAAGACGGCCACGATCGGAATGAGGGCGGCGTACTCCTCGATCCAGCCCTTCATGAGGTACGCGGCCTCGGCGACACCGATGACCGACGCCACGGTCGTGTTCTTGGTCAGTGCGATCAGCACGTTGGCCAGCGGGTTGACGACCGAGCGGAAGGCCTGCGGAAGGATGATCAGCCGCAGCACCTGGGGGAAGCTGAGCCCCAGTGCACGGGCCGCTTCCGCCTGCCCGACGGGCACCGTGTTGATGCCGGAGCGCAGTGCCTCGCACACGAAGGCCGCGGTGTAGGCGATCAGGCCGAGCACCGCCAGCCGGAAGTTGATCATCGCGATGTCGCCTTCGGCGCCGAGGCTGATGCCGAGGGTCGAGTAGAGGCCCAGCGACGCGAAGACGATGACGACGGTGAGCGGGATGTTACGGACGACGTTGACGTACGCCGTACCGAAACCCCGCATCGGCGGGACCGGGCTGACCCGCATACCGGCCAGCAGCGTTCCCCATATCAGGGAGCCGAGGGCCGAGTAGACGGTGAGTTTCACCGTCACCCAGAAGGCCCCCAGCAGGGCGTCCATATCAAGAAAGTCGAACACGATCTCCCGCGCTTCCGCGTGTGCGTGTGGGAAGGGCCGACGCGCCGCCGCCGCTGTGAGCGGCTGCGGCGCGCCGCATCACCCCGTGGTCACTTGACGATGTTGCCGATCTTCGGCGCGGGCTCGTTCTTGTAGCCGGCCGGGCCGAAGTTGGCGTCCACGGCCTTCTGCCAGGAGCCGTCCGAGACCATCTTCTCCAGCGCCTTGTTGATCTTGTCCTTGAGCTCGGTGTCGCCCTTCTTGAGGCCGATGCCGTAGTTCTCGTTGCTCATCTTGAAGCCGGCGAGCTTGAACTTGCCCTTGAACGCGTCCTGCGAGGCGTAGCCGGCGAGGATGGAGTCATCGGTGGTCAGCGCGTCGACGACCTTGTTCTCGAGGCCGGTCAGGCACTCCGAGTAGCCGCCGTACTCCTGCAGCTGGGCCTTCGGGGCGAGCTTCTCCTTGACGTTCTTCGCCGAGGTCGAGCCGGTGACCGAGCACAGCTTCTTGCTGTTCAGGTCCTCGGGCTTGGTGATGGAGCTGTCGTCGGCGCGGACCAGGATGTCCTGGTGGGCCAGCAGGTACGGGCCGGCGAAGTCGACCTTCTGGAGCCGCTCGTCGTTGATCGAGTAGGAGGCGACGATGAACTTGACGTCACCGCGCGAGATCGCGGTCTCGCGGTCGGCGCTCTTCGTCTCCTTGAACTCGATGTCGCCCTCGTCGTAACCGAGCTCCTTGGCGACGTACTTCGCGACCTCGACGTCGAAGCCGGTGTACTTGCCGTCCGGAGTCTTCAGGCCGATGCCCGGCTGGTCGATCTTGATACCGATCGTGATCTTGTCGCCGCCACCCGCGGAACCGCTGCCGGAGGCGTCGTCCTTCTTGCCGGAGCCACAGGCGGAGACGGTGAGCGCGAGCGCGACGGCGGCAGCCGCGGCGGCGGAGACCTTGCGGAGCTTCATGATGAACTTCCCTTGGTTAGACGTGATGTGGGCGATCAGCAGAACCCTGCCCGGTCAACGGTGCCCACGAGCGGATGGGTTCAGTGGTGCAGGATCTTCGAAAGGAAGTCCTTGGCCCGGTCGCTGCGCGGATTGCTGAAGAACTGGTCGGGCACGGCCTCTTCGACGATCCTGCCGTCCGCCATGAACACGACCCGATTGGCCGCCGACCGTGCGAAGCCCATCTCGTGCGTGACGACGACCATGGTCATGCCGTCCCGCGCGAGCTGCTGCATGACCTCGAGCACCTCGTTGATCATCTCGGGGTCGAGCGCGGAGGTGGGCTCGTCGAAGAGCATCACCTTCGGGTCCATCGCCAGCGCGCGGGCGATCGCGACGCGCTGCTGCTGACCGCCCGAGAGCTGCGCCGGGTACTTGTCGGCCTGCGAGCCGACGCCCACGCGGTCGAGCAGCGCCCGTGCCTTCTCCTCGGCGGCCTTCTTCTCCGTCCTGCGGACCTTGATCTGGCCCAGCATGACGTTCTCCAGCACGGTCTTGTGTGCGAAGAGGTTGAACGACTGGAAGACCATGCCCACGTCGGCACGCAGCCGGGCGAGCTCCTTGCCCTCCTGGGGCAGCGGCTTCCCGTCGATCGCGATCGTGCCGGAGTCGATGGTCTCCAGCCGGTTGATGGTGCGGCACAGCGTGGACTTGCCGGACCCGGAAGGCCCGATCACGACGACGACCTCGCCGCGCGCGATCGTCAGGTCGATGTCCTGGAGCACATGCAGCGCGCCGAAGTGCTTGTTGACGTTGCTCAGTACGACCAGGCCGTCCGCCGCCGGTACGGCGTCCTCGGCGCCCTTGGTCACTGACACTCCGCTCATCGGCTTCTTGCTCCGTCCTCCTCGGTTGGGAGGACCCTAAGCACGCACCGCGACCAGCGTCAGTACATCTGAGCTGAAATTGAGCATAACGATCCGGCTGCAACCGGACACACAGGGTGAACGGGGCGGCAGGATGCCGGGGTGCGCCGTACCGGGTGGGTAACGGAAACCCCGGTGCAACGAGATGCCTCTTGACTGACGGGGCGGCGATCGGCGTTCATGCCCTGTACACACGCAAGAGCTGGGCCCGCAAGAGGGCCAGGCCCGCAAGCACGCAGCCCGGAGGGGGGCCATGAGACTTCTGCTCGTCGAGGACGACAACCACGTGGCCGCGGCCCTGTCCGCCGTGCTCGCCCGGCACGGCTTCGCCGTGACGCACGCCCGCAGCGGCGAGGAGGCGCTGCACGCCGTGCTGCCCGCGGCGGCCGAGGGCAAGCCGCCCTTCGGGGTCATCCTGCTCGACCTCGGACTGCCCGACCAGGACGGCTACCAGGTCTGCGGAAAGATCCGGAAGCTCACCTCGACCCCTGTGATCATGGTGACGGCGCGGGCGGACGTGCGTTCCCGGATCCACGGCCTCAACCTCGGCGCCGACGACTATGTCGTCAAGCCGTACGACACCGGCGAGCTGCTCGCCCGCATCCACGCCGTCAGCCGGCGCACCGCGCCGGGGGACGACGCCGTCCCCGCCGCCGACAGTGCGCTGAGGCTGGGCTCCGTCACCATCGAACTCGCCACCCGCCGCGTCAGCGTCGACGGCGCCGACGTCCAGCTGACCCGCAAGGAGTTCGACCTGCTGGCGCTGCTCGCCCAGCGGCCCGGGGTCGTCTTCCGCCGGGAGCAGATCATCAGCGAGGTGTGGCGTACGAGCTGGGAGGGCACCGGCCGGACGCTCGAAGTGCACGTCGCCTCGCTGCGCTCCAAGCTGCGCATGCCCGCACTGATCGAGACCGTGCGGGGCGTCGGCTACCGCCTGGTCGTGCCCGCCGCGTCCGCGTAAGGCAGCCGCTCCCGTTGCGTACCCGCCTGCTTCCGCTCCTCATCGTCCTCATGGCGGGCGTGCTCCTCGCCCTGGGCTTTCCGCTCGCGGTGAGCCTCGCGGCGGCCGAGCAGCAGCGCGTCGTCGTCGACCGGCTGGACGACACGGCGCGGTTCGCGGCCCAGGCGCAGTTCGTCACGGACGGGATCTCCGGGCAGGACGAGCGCCGCGAGACGCTCGAAGAGGAGCTGAGCCGCTACCACTCCGTGTACGGCATGCGCACCGGAGTCTTCTACCGCACCGACGCGGCCATGGCCCGTGCACCCGAGTTCTGGCAGATACCGGAAGGGGAGGGGCGCCGGGCCTTCAACGAGGCGCTGCTGGGACGCCGCAGCCATGACCCGCCCCAGGTGTGGCCGTGGCAGGAGAACGCCAGGCTCGTCATCGCCTCACCGGTGGTACGGGACGGGGACGTCGTCGCCGTCGTCGTCACCGACTCGCCCACGGGGCAGCTGCGGTCGCGGATCCTGACCGGCTGGCTGCTGATCGGCGCGGGCGAGACCGCGGCGATGCTCCTCGCGCTCGTCGCCGCGGAGCGGCTCACGGGCTGGGTGCTGCGACCGGTACGGGTCCTCGACGCCGCCACCCACGACATCGCGACGGGCAGGCTGAACTCGCGCGTCGCGGCGGCCGGCGGGCCCCCGGAACTACGGCGCCTGGCCCGCTCGTTCAACGAGATGGCGGACAACGTCGAAGAGGTGCTGGAGCAGCAGCGCGCCTTCGTCGCGGACGCCTCCCACCAGCTGCGCAACCCGCTCGCGGCCCTGCTGCTGCGGATCGAGCTCCTCGCTCTCGAACTCCCCGAGGGAAACGAGGAGATCGCCTCCGTGCGCACCGAGGGCAAGCGTCTCGCCCAGGTCCTCGACGATCTGCTGGACCTGGCGCTGGCCGAGCACGCCTCCACCGACCTCCGGCTCAGCGACATCGGCGCGCTGGCGGCGGAGCGGGTCGCGGCCTGGCGCCCGCTCGCCGACGAGAAGGGCGTGCGGCTCAGCGGCCACGGCAGCCCGGCGGTCACCGCCTGGGCCGATCCCGTCGCGCTCTCCAGCGCCCTCGACGCCGTGATCGACAACGCCCTGAAGTTCACGCCGGCGGGAGAAGAGGTCAGGGTCGAGGTCTCGGCCGACGGCGAGACCTCCACGATCGTGATCACCGACCGCGGTCCGGGCCTGACCGACGAGGAGCTCGGCCGCGTCGGCGACCGCTTCTGGCGCAGCAACCGGCACCAGAACGTCAAGGGCTCGGGCCTCGGCCTCTCCATCACCCGGGCGCTGCTCACGGCCGGCGGCGGCTCGATCTCGTACGCGCACGCCGAGCCGACCGGCCTGCGGGTGACGCTCACGGTCCCCCGCACGAGCCCGCCCACGGCCTGAGGCGGGCCACGCCGCGAGGGCGCGGTGCCCCGGGCTACGGACCCCGGGCGACCGACCCTGGGCCGCAACCCGGGCCGCGCGGCGCCGGGCGGAGCGGGTGCTCGGGGCCGCAGTGTGCCTGGGCGCGGATCCCGGGTGACCGACCTTGGGCCGCAACCCGGGCCGCGCGGCGCCGGGCGGAGCGGTGTGCGGTGGTGTGAGTGCTCGGGGCCGCAGCGTGCCCGGGTGTGGATCCCGGGTTACGGATCCTGGGTCGTGGCGCACCGGGCCATGGAACGCCGGGCGGCGGTGTGCGGTGGTGTGGTCCTCGGGCCGGGTGGGCCGGGTCAGGGATCCCGGGCCTTGGTATGCCGGGCCACGGAACGAGGGGTGGCGGTGTGCGGTGGTGTGGGTGCTCGGGCCGCAGTGCGCCCGGGTGTGGATCCCGGGTTACGGATCCTGGGTCGTGGCGCACCAGGCCATGGAACGCCGGGCGGCGGTGCGCGGTGGCGCGGTCCTCGGGCCGGGTGGGCCGGGTCAGGGATCCCGGTCCTTGGTATGCCGGGCCACGGACGAGGGGTGGCGGTGCGCCTCGCTGCGGGTCCTCGGACCGGGGGCTGCCAGGCCCTCCGCTACGGATTCGGCGGGGGCGGCGGTCGCCCCGCCTTGCGCGGCGGCTGCGTGCCGCGACGAAGCGCTCCAGCCCTGACGGGACACCGCCACGCGCGCCGGGAACGCCGGTGCACTCGTTCGTCGCGCTGCGAGCCCGTCCCCGACGCTACGGCTTCGCCGAGCGGTAGTACCGCCGCGCTCCGTCGTGGAGCTCCAGCGGATCGGTGTAGATCGCCGTCCGCAGGTCCACGAGCTGCGCCGGGTGCACCTCGCCGCCGATCCGGTCGCGGCTGTCGATCACCGCACGCGTAAGGCTCTCGGTGAGCTCCGGGTCCGCGTCCGCCGTCGTGACCAGGAGGTTCGTCACCGCGAGTGTCTCCACCTGCACCGAGCCGCCCATGATCAGCGGGTAGGCGTCGGCGGGCACGACCGCCGAGCGGTAGTAGCGGGTGGCCTCGCCCGCGTTGTGGACGCGGTCGATCAGGTCCTCGTCGAGCGGAACCAGCCGTACCGCGGTGCGCCCCGAGAGCTTCTGGAGGGCGCCGGTGGGCAGCCCGCCCGACCAGAAGAAGGCGTCCAGCTCACCGCGCTCCAGCAGGCCCGGCATGGTGTCGATACCCGCCGAGACCGGTGCGATGTCCTCCGCCGGGTCCAGGCCCGCCGCGGACAGCACCCGCTCGGCGATGATCCTGACCCCCGATCCGTCCTGTCCGACGCCGACCCGCAGGCCGCGCAGGTCCCCGGGGGTCCGCACCAGCGAGCCCTGCCCCACCACGAGCTGCACGTAGTCGTCGTACAGCCGGGCGCAGCCCCGCAGTCGCCCGGCGCCCGGCCTGCCCTCCTGCTGGTACTTGGCCACCGCGTCGGCCGTGGCGATCGTGAAGTCGGCCTCGCCGCTCGCGACCCTGGCGAGGTTCTCCTGGGAGCCCTCGCTGGTCCGCAGCTCTATGGAGACCCCGGGCAGATCGCGGGCGAGCGCGCCCTTCAGCAGCTCGCCGTAGCGCTGGTAGACCCCGGTCTTCACACCCGTGCTGAACGTGAGCCGCCCGGTCGGGGTCGTCTCCCCGGCCGGCAGCAGCCACCACAGCAGCAGCCCGCACACGACGGCCAGCGCCACGGACCCCTGGAGGGCGCGGCGGCGGGTGAGGCGGGGGAGTGCGGGGGACATGGGCGCGATCCTGCCAGGTCACTCCGGGGCAAGGCCAGGCCCGCGGTCGTTTCCACCGCTCCGTCCTGCCTTTCCCGTATTTCCGCCCGTTGCTCCGGGATGCCGGGGCGGCAGCGTTCAGCTTTGCTCTCCGCGTCGTTCTCGTCTCGTACGCAGGCCCCCGTAGAACTCCTCTCGCACGTGGCGCGCGGCGCCGCGGATGCGAGCAAGGGCAAGGAAAGGCTCTGTTGTGAGACGACTGATATGGCGGCTGACCGTGGCCGCGATGGCCACCGTCGGTGTGGTGGCGCTGGGAGGCGGGACGACGCATGCGGAGTCCGCGCCGGTCGCCGGGGCCGTCGCCGAGGCTCCGGCCTATGGAAGCTTCCGGCTGATCAAGGAGCGGGCGGGGACGGAGCCCGGCGCGCCGGAGATCGTGCTGCCCGAGGGCTACTCGCTGGTCCAGGGCGCCAACTACCAGGTGGCGAGCAAGCTCGAGTACTACTCGTTCATCACGGGCCCCAAGAACACGTCCGTGCCGGTGACCGTGCGCTGGCCCGGTGAGCGGATCGCGTCCGTGGTCAGCCACAAGACCCGGCCCGCCCTGACCCGCGACGAGGCCGCCGGCACGGTGACCTTCTCGATGCCGGTGACCTCGACCTCCGCGTCGAGCGCGAAGAACACCCTGGAGGTGTTCTCGTATCTGCACCGGGTGCCCGGTACGTACTTCCGCCTGGAGCACAACGACGAGGAGCGCGCGGCCGGCTACTACGCCGACAACCCCTGGGTGGGTAAGGAGTCGCGCGCCGCGCACAACCAGCTCTTCGCGGCCGAGGCGGTGCTCATCGACTCCGGCCTCGCCGCCGAGGCGAAGGCGCGCGGCCACCACTGGACGCTGATGGGCTTCGAGACGAACAACCGGCTGCACCCGGACAACCCGCCGCACTGGCACCTCGCGTACTACCCGGGGGCGCCCTTCAGCGCGAACGGCAACCTGCCGCACCTCTGGCTCGACCCCAAGGGCCGCAACATCAAGAACAGCATGGACGTCGCGGGTCTCGGTCACATCAACTACACACCGGGCGAGGTCGCCCCGGTCCGGCTGATGGACGGCAGCAACGTCGCCACGCTGACCATGCGCACCAAGGACGGCGGCCTCGACATCGACCCCGGCCAGGGCCGACCGGTCTACAGCATCATCGGCGGCCTCGCGCGCGACAACCTCAGCAACTCGGTCCGGGTCCTCAAGGACGGCAGGCCGTGGCTGTGGCTGAGCACGTACGACAACGTCAAGACCGGTGAGCTGTACGTGCACAAGGCGGATCTGAGCGCCCTGCGCTGGACCACCCTGCGCTGCAACTACGACGCCCAGATCGGCACGCTCAAGAACCTGGAGACGCTGGCGGACTGGTCCGCCGCCGATCTGAAGGCCCAGGGCCGGAGCCTGCCGGAGCTGATGGCGGCCCCGCCGGCCCCGCCGGCCGCGTCGTAACGCACGGGCCCGGACACACACGCGGCGCCGCACCCCTGTCCGCAGGGGTGCGGCGCCGCACCCCTGCGAGGCGGCGGTCAGGAGCGGTAGGGGTTGCGCAGGTAGTTCCGGTCCAGGCTGCCGGTGTTGCCGAAGTACGTCGCGACGAGCAGCGCCGGGTCGGTGGCGATCACCCCGGGCTGGAGCGCACTGCCGTCGTTCGAGTCGTCCCAGGCCCAGGGCGCATGTGCCGCGTTGTCCTTGCCGTTGTCGCCCCGGAACGTGCCCCAGGAGGCGTACGTCTCGGTGTTGTTGCGGCGCTCCCAGAGGCCCCCGCCCGCCATGATGTCGACGAGCTGGTACGACGCGTTGCGGTCGTTGCCGCCGGTGGGCACCGAGCCCGCGCCCCGGCTGGGCCGGTAGACGATTCCGTCGCCGCCGGGGAACTCGGCGCCGTCCCAGGCGTAGGCGCCGTGGCCGCGCGCCTCCTGGAAGCTGGTCGGATGGCCGGCCCCGTCGAAGTCCTGCATGACGAGGGTGCCGTCGATGTTCTCCTGGCCGTCGGTGAGGGGGCTGCCCGGCGGCGTGTAGGAGTAGAAGTTGTCGTGGGCCAGGGTGACCACGGCCTCGAGCGTCCCGTGGGCGCTGCCGTCCTTGCGGACCACTTCGAGCTGCCCCTCCATGTCGTTCTCGTGCGAGAACAGGTTGAGGGGGTAGTCCTTCCAGTCGCGGGGGTGGAAGAAGGCGTACGTCAGGTACCAGTGGGTGCTGGTCTCGGCGACGGAGTAGTAGACCGTGCCCGTCAGCCGGCCGGCGTTGGCGTCGAGCTGGTCCCAGTTGTCGAGGGTGTTCCAGTCGGCGTCGTAGTCGACCGCGGCGAGGTAGTCGGCGGTGTAGTACGAGGACGAGCTGTCCTGGTAGTGGATCGGGGCCCAGCGGTAGGCGAGTTCGGCGTCCGCGGGGGCCGCGTGGGCGGGAGCGGGGGCGAGGAGCAGCGCGGCGACGGCGACGGCGGCTGCGGGCAGGGCGGTGAGAGCGGATCTCCAGCGTGACATGGGCACCTCCAGTGCGCGGGGTTGCCCGCATCCTGGAGGTGCCGTGGTGCGCCCGGAGGCCGGTACGCCGGGAATTCATGCGCCCCTCGCCCGGTGCGGAACGACCAGTGGTTGATCGTTCATCGACCGGTCGGTTTCGGCCGGGCCGGCCGGGCGGCGACGGGGACGAGAGCTCCCTCGGCCACCGCCTACCCTTGTTCCATGACCAGCAGCGACCGGAGCCAGGCAGTGGACGAACACAGGACCTATGCGATCCGCACCTACGGGTGCCAGATGAACGTCCACGACTCCGAGCGGCTCTCCGGCCTCCTGGAGAACGCCGGGTACGTCCGCGCTCCCGAAGGCACGGCCGAGGGCGAGGCCGACGTCGTGGTCTTCAACACGTGCGCCGTCCGCGAGAACGCGGACAACAGGCTCTACGGCAACCTCGGCCGGCTCGCCCCGATGAAGACCCAGCGGCCCGGGATGCAGATCGCCGTCGGCGGCTGCCTCGCCCAGAAGGACCGCGACACCATCGTCAGGAAGGCGCCCTGGGTCGACGTCGTCTTCGGTACGCACAACATCGGCAAGCTCCCGGTGCTGCTGGAGCGCGCCCGCGTCCTGCAAGAGGCACAGGTCGAGATCGCCGAGTCGCTGGAGGCGTTCCCCTCCACCCTGCCGACGCGACGCGAGAGCGCGTACGCCGCGTGGGTCTCCATCTCCGTCGGGTGCAACAACACCTGCACCTTCTGCATCGTCCCCGCACTGCGCGGCAAGGAGAAGGACCGCCGTCCCGGCGACATCCTCGCCGAGGTCGAGGCGCTGGTCGCCGAGGGCGTCTCCGAGATCACGCTGCTCGGCCAGAACGTCAACGCGTACGGCTCCGACATCGGCGACCGCGAGGCGTTCGGCAAGCTGCTGCGGGCCTGCGGCGCGATCGAGGGGCTCGAGCGGGTCCGCTTCACCTCGCCGCACCCTCGCGACTTCACCGACGACGTCATCGCGGCGATGGCCGAGACGCCGAACGTGATGCCGCAGCTGCACATGCCGCTGCAGTCCGGCTCCGACCCGGTCCTCAAGGCGATGCGCCGCTCGTACCGGCAGGAGCGCTACCTCGGCATCATCGAGAAGGTCCGTGCCGCGATCCCGCACGCCGCGATCTCCACCGACATCATCGTGGGCTTCCCCGGCGAGACCGAGGAGGACTTCGAGCAGACCATGCACGTCGTGCGCGAGGCACGCTTCGCGCAGGCGTTCACCTTCCAGTACTCCAAGCGGCCCGGCACGCCGGCGGCCGAGATGGACGGGCAGATCCCCAAGGAGGTCGTGCAGGCCCGCTACGAGCGGCTGGTCGCCCTCCAGGAGGAGATCTCCTGGGAGGAGAACAAGAAGCAGGTCGGCCGCACCCTGGAGGTGATGGTCGCGGAGGGCGAGGGACGCAAGGACGGCGCCACCCACCGGCTCTCCGGCCGCGCCCCCGACAACCGCCTGGTGCACTTCACCAAGCCCGAGGCCGAGGTGCGCCCCGGCGACGTCGTCACCGTGGAGATCACCTACGCTGCCCCGCACCACCTGCTGGCCGAGGGCCCCACGACCGCGGTACGGCGCACCCGCGCGGGCGACGCCTGGGAGAAGCGCAACGCGGCACCCGCCCAGCCGGCAGGGGTGATGCTGGGCATCCCGACGATGGGAGTCCCCGCACCGCTTCCGGCCCCGACGGGCAGCTGCTCGGCCGTCGGCTGACGGCCGCGCCGGCGGCGATGATCGGCACCCGCGGGCATAGGCCGGTGTCGATGGCATCGGCCGGCGTCGTGCGGTATCGGCCGGTGTCGACGGGCTTCGTGCGGTTGGCCGGCATCGGCTGGGCGCCCGCTCCCGTATCCCGGGGCGGCCCCGCCCCGGCCCCGGCCCCCGCCCCGTTCCTGGAAGTGCCGGAGCGGCGGGCTAGGCTGCGATCATGCTGGTCGCCGCTGCCGTCTGCCCCTGCCCTCCGCTCCTGGTGCCCGAGGTGGCCGCCGGTGCGGCACCCGAGCTCGACGCCGCCAGGACCGCGTGCGCGGACGCGTTGAGCGTGCTGGCCGCGTCCCGCCCGGACCGGCTGATCGTGGTCGGCCCCACCGGACCCGGCGAGGCCGGCCCGTACCCCGAGGGCGCGCAGGGTTCCCTCAAGGGCTTCGGCGTCGACACCGACGTACGACTCGGCGAGCCCGGCGCCGACGTACGACTCGGCGAGCCCGGCGCCGACGTACGACTCGGCGAGCCCGGCGCCGACGTGCGACTCGGTGAGCCCGGTGCCGAGCCGTCCGCGCCTCCGCTGCCGTCCGCGCTCACCGTCGCCGCATGGCTGCTGGAGCGCGCACGGTGGGCCGCGGCGCCGGTCGAGGGGCTCGGTGTCGACCGGCGGCTGGCCCCCGAGCGCTGCGCGGAGACCGGCCGCGAGCTCGCCGCCCGTGCGCCGCGCGTCGCGTTTCTGGTCATGGGCGACGGCAGCGCCTGCCGCACGCTCAAGGCCCCCGGCTACCTGGACGAGCGCGCCGCCGCCTTCGACGCGGCCGCGGCCCGGGCCCTGGGCGCGGCGGACACGGCGGCGCTCATGGCGCTGGACGTCTCGCTCGCGGACGAGCTCAAGGCCGCGGGCCGGGCGCCCTGGCAGGTGCTTGCGGGGGCGGCCGAGGGGGCCGAGCCGGGCGGGCAGCTGCTCTACGAGGACGCTCCGTACGGTGTCGGCTACTTCGTCGCGGCCTGGTCCTGACGCCGCCTCGCCCTCGCCGGTCTTCGCCCCGGCCGCCCGGTGTGCACCGACGGCGGACGGCCGCGGAGCCATCGGCTCCGCGGCCGTGTGCCGTAGGTGCTGCTGTCGTCAGGAGGCCGGCGGCATCGTGCCCTGGTCCTTCTGGCCGGTGCTCTTGTCCGTGCCGGTGCCCTCGTCCTTCTGCGTGAGGCGGCCCAGGGCGTCCTTGGCCTTGCCGGTGCCCGACTCGATCTTGTCGCTGTACTTGCCCTTGGTCCGCTCGTCGACCTTCCGCGCGGCCTTGTCCAGACCGTGCCCAAGCTTCTCGATCTTGTCCTCGTGGTGGTGCGCGAGGCCGGAGACCTTTTCCTTGGCAGGGGCGAGCTTGGTCTTCAGCGTCTCCAGGATGCCCATGGGTCGGTCACCTTCGCTCGTCGGTCTACTTACGGGCGCCCTCACCGGCTTCGCTGTCCGCGGCCTCCTCGACGGACTGCTGCCTCGGGATCTCGACGCTCTCCGCCGCGGGGGACGCCGTCGGGGGGACCGCCGCAGCGGCCTCCGTCTCTTCGACCTCGGCCTTGGCCTCTTCGGACGCCACCTCCTCGGACGACGCCTTCGGCGCTGCGGGTGTCTCCGAATCCGTCGGTGCCACCGAAGCCGCAGGCGCCGCCTCGGGCGATGTCATGCCCTCCCGCGTTGACGCCTCGGCAGTTCCCTTGCTCTTCCGGCGAAACCTTGCAAAAACGCCCATTTCAACTCCATAGCGTACTCGTGCGGGCGAAATTCCGCCCTGCCCCGGGGCGTCCCATTGCGCCGCGCCGGGGCGCCGGTTCGGAAACCGGCTGCCGGAACCTCGCAACGGGCAACGAACCCCGCTGGGGCGCCGTCACGTAGCTCGTTCGGGGACGGCCCGCGAGGTTTGCGAGACTGGGGCGGTGAGAAGTGCAGCTCCCGCACCGCGGGTCATCGCCGTCGTCGGTCCCACAGCGGCCGGAAAGTCCGATCTGGGAGTCCAGCTGGCCCGGCAGCTCGGCGGCGAGGTCGTCAACGCCGACTCGATGCAGCTGTACCGGGGGATGGACATCGGCACCGCCAAACTGACCGAGGACGAGCGCGGCGGCATCCCGCACCACCTGCTCGACATCTGGGACGTCACCGAGACCGCGAGCGTCGCCGAGTACCAGAAGCTCGCCCGCGCCGAGATCGACCGGCTGCTCGCCGAGGGCCGCACCCCCGTTCTCGTCGGCGGCTCCGGACTGTACGTGCGGGGGGCGATCGACGCCCTCGACTTCCCCGGCACGGACCCCGAGGTCCGCGCCCGGCTGGAGGCCGAGCTGGAGGAGGGCGGCTCCGGCGTGCTCCACGCCCGGCTCGCCGCCGCCGACCCGGACGCCGCCCGCGCCATCCTGCCCAGCAACGGCCGGCGCATCGTCCGCGCGCTGGAGGTCATCGAGATCACCGGCAAGCCCTTCACGGCCAACCTCCCCGGCCACGACGCGGTGTACGACACCGTGCAGATCGGCGTGGACGTCGAGCGCCCCGAGCTCGACGCACGCATCACCCTGCGGGTGGACCACATGTGGGAGGCGGGACTCGTCGACGAGGTGCGCACCCTGGAGGCACAGGGCCTGCGTGCGGGGCGCACGGCATCACGCGCCCTCGGCTACCAGCAGGTGCTCGCGGCGCTCGCGGGGGAGTGCACCGAGGACGAGGCGCGCGCAGAGACCGTGCGCGCCACCAAACGCTTCGCACGCCGCCAGGATTCATGGTTCCGCCGCGACCCCCGTGTCCACTGGCTGAGCGGGGCCGTCGCCGACCGCGCGGAACTCCCGGAGCGTGCCCTCGCGTTGGTCGAACGAGCGGTCACAGCCTGATCACGTGATGGCATCGGGACGTCCTGCTCGTCATTCCGGTGCCCGGCGCCGTGCCATCATCAATCATCGATCCACCAGTGGAGTCCGAGTTGGGAGGGCGCGTGGCGATGGAGGCCGGCCCTCGCGAACGAGACCAGGAAGCACGGGAGCGGAACGACGCGCCCCGGCTCGGCCCGGACGGCACCGACGACGCTCTGGACGGCCACCTGGGGGTGACGCTCGACATGGACGGGCGCATCCCCGTGGACCACGACGTCCCGGTGGACCACGATGTGCCTTTGGGCGACGACGTGCCCGTGGACGACGCCGAGACGGGCGTCGTGGTCGCCCCCGAGGTCGAGGTCGAGATCCGCCCGCAGCGCAGGCTCCGGATCTGGCAGCTCGCCCCCATCGTGGGGCTGGCCGCCGTCGGCTCGCTCATGTTCGCGTTCCCCCTCGCCTTCGGCTCGGGTGACGGCGGCGCCGTCGTCGCCATGCTCGGTGTGCTGATCAGCGGCTGCGCGGCGGGGTGGGGCCTGATGGCGGCCCGCAGGGTCGGCCACACCTGGCCCGGACTGCCCGAGCGGGGCTCCGGCGAGCGCCCCGACTGGCGCGTGTTCGTGCTGTACGTCGCCGTCGCCGCAGCCCTGGTCGCGCTCGCCGTGTGGCGGGTGGCCCGCCTGCGCTGACGCCGGGCGCGGGTTGTCGTACCGGCCCCGTACGATTGATCGCGTGACCACAGCGCAGACCCCGCAGACCTCGCCGTCAACGGCCTCGCTCGCCTTCCTCAAGGGCCACGGCACGGAGAACGACTTCGTGATCGTCCCCGATCCCGACGGCGTCATCGACCTGCCCGCGGCCACGGTCGCCCGGATCTGCGACCGCCGGGCCGGTATCGGCGGCGACGGGCTGCTGCGCGTCGTCCGCACGGCCGCCCACCCCGAGGCGCGCTCGATGGCCGACGAGGCCGAGTGGTTCATGGACTACCGGAACGCGGACGGCTCGATCGCCGAGATGTGCGGCAACGGCGTCCGCGTCTTCGCCCGCTATCTGGAGCACGCCGGCCTGGCCACCGCGGGCGACGTCCCGATCGCCACCCGCTCCGGCGTCAAGCAGGTCCACATCGCCAAGGACGCGTCCGGCAGCGCCTCCGCCGCGGGGGACATCACGGTCGCGATGGGCCGCGCCCTGCTCCCCGAGGACGGCGTCACGGTCACCGTCGGCGGCCGCAGCTGGCCCGCCCGCAATGTGAACATGGGCAATCCGCACGCCGTTGCCTTCGTCGACGACCTGGACCACGCGGGCAGCCTGTTCGCCGAGCCGGCGTTCGCCCCGGCCTCGGTCTACCCGGACGGGGTGAACGTGGAGTTCGTCGCCGACCGCGGCCCGCGCCATGTGGCGATGCGCGTGCACGAGCGCGGCGCTGCCGAGACCCGCTCCTGCGGCACGGGCGCGTGCGCGGTCGCCGTGGCCGCCGCGCGGCGGGACGGCGTGGACCCCGCGACGGCCGGCGAGCCGGTGACGTACACGGTGGACGTCCTCGGCGGCACCCTGGTGATCACCGAGCACCCGGACGGCGAGATCGAGATGACCGGTCCCGCGGTGATCGTCGCCGAGGGGCGTATCGACCCCGCCCTGCTCGACCCGTCCTGATCGACGGGAACGAGCGGGCGCGTCGGACGGCAGGCGCGCCCGGTCCGCGCCCGCTCGACGGGCGGGCATCGGACGAGGGCACGGTCCTCGCATAGAGCTTCGCTCGAATGGGTGATCCGGTTCACGCTGAGCGAGAGGTGGACTCCGCCACGTGGTGGGCTCGGTAGCATCAAGCACCGGCCCGGAGGGCAAGCCTGCCCCTTCCACCGCCGGTCGACGCTGCCGGAGGTGCCCCATGAATGGCGAGGCCCCCAACCCTGGTGCTCCCAGCCGCAGGCGCGGCCGCCCCAGGATCGACATCCGTCGGCTGGGCCGGGCCGCGCTGCTCGGCCCCGGGACACGGGACCGGCTGCCCGACGCGATCAGCCATGTCGCGGAGGCGCACCGCGCCCACCACCCCGACGCCGATCTCGCCATCCTGCGCAAGGCGTACGTCCTCGCCGAGTCCTCGCACCGCGGCCAGTTCCGCAAGAGCGGCGAGCCGTACATCACCCACCCGCTCGCCGTGACCCTCATCCTCGCCGAACTGGGCGCCGAGACCACGACCTTGACCGCCTCCCTGCTCCACGACACCGTCGAGGACACCGAGGTGACGCTCGATCAGGTCCGCACGGAGTTCGGCGACGAGGTCTGCTATCTCGTCGACGGCGTCACCAAACTGGAGAAGGTCGACTACGGCGCGGCCGCCGAGCCCGAGACCTTCCGCAAGATGCTCGTCGCCACCGGGAACGACGTCCGGGTCATGTCGATCAAGCTCGCCGACCGGCTCCACAACATGCGCACGCTCGGCGTGATGCGTCCCGAGAAGCAGTCCCGAATCGCCAAGGTGACCAGGGACGTCCTGATCCCGCTCGCCGAACGCCTGGGCGTACAGGCGCTCAAGACCGAGCTCGAGGACCTCGTCTTCGCGATCCTCCACCCCGAGGAGTACGAACGCACGCGCGCCCTCATCGCGGAGAACGCCGACGCGGCGGACGCACTCGCCGCCATCGCCGAGAACGTACGGTGCGTGCTGCGCGAGGCCGGCATCCCGGCCGAAGTCCTCGTCCGGCCACGCCACTTCGTCTCCGTGCACCGCATCCGGCTCAAGCGCGGGGAGCTCAGGGGCACCGACTTCGGACGGCTGCTCGTCCTCGTCGGCGAGGACGCCGACTGCTACGCGGTCCTGGGCGAACTCCACACCTGCTTCACCCCGTTGATCTCCGAGTTCAAGGACTTCATCGCGGCACCCAAGTTCAACCTGTACCAGTCGCTGCACACCGCGGTCGCCGCGGCCGACGGCGCCGTCGCCGAAGTCCTCATCCGTACCGAGCAGATGCACAAGGTCGCCGAGGCCGGCGTCATCGCGCTCGGAAACCCGTACGTGACGGCGGAAGCCGCCGAGCCGGAACCGGCCGGGCGCGGCGACGGCGAGCGCGTCGACCCGACCCGCCCCGGCTGGCTGTCGCGGCTGCTGGAATGGCAGGAGTCCGCCCCCGACCCCGACACCTTCTGGTCCTCCCTGCGCGCCGAGCTCGCCGAGGACCGCGAGATCACCGTCTTCCGCGTGGACGGCGGCACGCTGGGACTGCCCGCCGGCGCGAGTTGCGTGGACGCCGCGTACGCGCAGTACGGAGAGAGGGCCCACACCTGCATCGGGGCCCGGGTCAACGGCCGGCTCGCCGCGCTCAGCACCCAGCTCGGCGACGGCGACACGGTCCAGCTGCTGCTCGCCCAGGACGGCGCCTCCGGGCCGTCCCCCGACTGGCTCGACCATGCCCGTACGCCCGCCGCCCGGATCGCCATCGGCCGCTGGTTCGCCCTGCACCCGGAAGGCGCCAAGCCGCCCGCCGCCGCACCCCGCGCACCCATGGCCGCGGCCGTCGCCGCGGGCCGCCGCGCCGCCCCCGACGCCGTCACCGATCTGCCCGGAGCGAGCGTGCGGCTCGCCGGCTGCTGCACACCGGTGCCCCCTGACGCGGTCACCGGCTTCGCGGTCCGCGGCGGCGCCGTCACCGTCCACCGCGAGCAGTGCCCCGCCGTGACCCGGATGCGGGCGCTGGGGCGGGAGCCCCTGGGGGTGCGCTGGGGCGACGCGTCCGAGTGCCGGGTCACGCTCGTCGCGGAGTCCTTCGGGCGCCCCGGGCTGCTCGCGGACCTCACCGAGGTCATCGCGACGGCGGGCGCGGCGATCGTCTCCGCCATCGTCGAACCGCCGAGCGAGCAGCGCGTACGCCACACGTACACGCTCCAGCTCCCGGACGCGGCCGGGCTTCCTGGGCTGATGCGGGCGATGCGGGACGTGGCGGGGGTGTACGACGTGAGCCGTGCGCAGCACCCGACGGCGACGATCTGAACCGCGGCCGAACGCCCCTGCGCCCCAGCCGGTCGAGGCGGAGCTGATCGAGGCGGAGCCGATCGGGTGGGCACGGAGCGCGCCGTCGCCGCGGGCGATCATCGCACTGGTAGCGGTGGGGAATGCTCCTCACTTCACGACGCCTGCGGGGCGCACTGCTCGCCGCCGCCTCGGTCACCCTGGTCGCCGCCACCCTGCCCGCGGCCGAGTCCGCCCCCGAGGCGCTCGGCATCGGAGATCCGCTCTTCCCGCACCTGGGCAATCCCGGGTACGACGTCCTCGCGTACGACATCGCCTTCACCTACGGCGGCTCGAACTCCAAGCCCCTGGACGCCGTCACCAAGATCGACGCACGGGCGACCGACCGCCTGGACAGGATCAATCTCGACTTCTCCCGCGGCACCGTGCGGAGCGTGCGGGTGAACGGGGAGAGCGCCGGATTCGAGACCGTCGGCGAGGATCTGGTGATCACGCCCGCACGCGCCGTCGCATCCGGCCAGGGCCTGGCGATCACCGTCACGCACACGAGCGCCCCGATCGGCAAGGGCGACGGCGGCTGGGTGCGTACCGCGGACGGGCTGGCCATGGTCAACCAGGCCGATGCCGCCCACCGGGTCTTCCCCTGCAACGACCACCCCGCCGACAAGGCCCGTTTCACCTTCCGGATCACGGCGCCCGCCGGGCTGACCGCCGTCGCCAACGGACTGCCGCTGGCGAAGGCACAGGCCGGCCCCACGGCGACCTGGCTCTACCGCACCCGGCACCCCATGGCCACCGAGCTGGCCCAGGTCAGCATCGGCAAGTCGGCCGTCGTCCACCGCAGCGGTCCGGGGGGACTGCCCGTGCGGGACGTCGTCCCCGAGGCCGACCGCGCCCTCCTCGAACCCTGGCTCAAGAAGACGCCCGGGCAGATCGAGTGGATGGAGAGCAAGGTGGGCCGCTACCCGTTCGAGACGTACGGCGCGCTGATCGTCGCCGCCACCACGGGCTTCGAACTGGAGACGCAGACGCTCTCGCTCTTCGAGCGGTCGATGTTCACCCGTCCCGAGTTCCCCGAGTGGTACGTCGACTCGATCATGGTTCATGAACTCGCCCACCAGTGGTTCGGGAACAGCGTCACACCGCGCCGCTGGGCGGACCTCTGGCTCAACGAAGGGCACGCCAGCTGGTACGAGGCGCTGTACGCGGAGGAGCACGCGCAGCAGTCGCTGGAGGAGCGCATGCGGGAGGCGTACGCGCGGTCGGACTCCTGGCGCGCCGCCGGCGGTCCGCCCGCGGCCCCGAAGCCGTCGCCGCCCGGTGAGCAGATCGGTCTGTTCCGGCCCATCGTGTACGACGGCAGCGCGCTGGTGCTCTACGCACTGCGGCAGGAGATCGGCAAGGACGCGTTCGAGCGGCTGGAGCGCCTGTGGGTGGCCGAGAACCGGGACGACACGGCGACGACGGCGGACTTCACCGCCCTGGCGTCGAGGGTCGCGGGCCGTGACCTGTCGGCGTTCCTCAAGGCGTGGGTGTACGGCGAGAAGACTCCTGCGATGCCCGGGCACGCGGACTGGCGCAGTGCGGCCCCGACGCCACGCGCGGCGGCGGTCCGGGGCGGTGTCCGGCCGTGAGCCGTGACGAGCCGTAAACCGGGATGACGGCCGAGGCGGCACCGTGCGACCATCGACATGTCGGCGGTGCCGCCGGGGCCTGGGGCTGCGGCCGCCCGGACCCCCCTTCCGGGAGGCTCCGGGAATCTTTCCGGGTCGTCACGCGTTGTGACCGGCGTACCGTACGTTCCATACCGTGTTTCTCATCGACGTAAGGATCCAATGACCTCCTCTTCATCCCCTTCCCAGCGCGCACAGAGCTTCGCGGACACCAACCGCACGGAGAGCCTCCGGGCCGATGCCCTGATGGAAGAGGACGTCGCCTGGAGCTACGAGATCGACGAGGACCGGGACGGCGAGCAGTTCGACCGCTCCGAGCGCGCGGCGCTGCGGCGTGTGGCGGGCCTCTCCACCGAGCTCGAGGACGTCACCGAGGTCGAGTACCGGCAGCTGCGACTGGAGCGCGTGGTCCTCGTCGGCGTGTGGACGTCCGGGACCGTGCAGGACGCGGAGAACTCCCTCGCGGAGCTCGCCGCGCTCGCCGAGACGGCCGGTGCGCTCGTGCTCGACGGCGTCATCCAGCGCCGTGACAAGCCGGACCCGGCGACGTACATCGGCTCGGGCAAGGCGACCGAGCTGCGCGACATCGTGCTGGAGTCCGGAGCCGACACCGTGGTCTGCGACGGTGAGCTGAGCCCCGGCCAGCTGATCCACCTCGAGGACGTCGTCAAGGTCAAGGTGGTCGACCGCACCGCCCTGATCCTCGACATCTTCGCGCAGCACGCCAAGTCCCGTGAGGGCAAGGCTCAGGTGGCGCTGGCACAGATGCAGTACATGCTGCCCCGGCTGCGCGGCTGGGGTCGGTCGCTGTCCCGGCAGATGGGTGGCGGCGGCAGTGGCGGCATGGCCACCCGAGGCCCCGGTGAGACCAAGATCGAGACGGACCGGCGCCGGATCCGCGAGAAGATGGCGAAGATGCGCCGGGAGATCGCGGAGATGAAGACCGGCCGCGAGATCAAGCGGCAGGAGCGCCGGCGGCACAAGGTCCCGTCGGTCGCCATCGCCGGGTACACCAACGCGGGCAAGTCCTCGCTGCTCAACCGTCTGACCGGCGCCGGAGTCCTGGTGGAGAACGCGCTGTTCGCCACCCTGGACCCGACCGTGCGCCGGGCCGAGACCCCGAGCGGCAGGCTGTACACGCTGGCGGACACCGTCGGATTCGTCCGGCATCTGCCGCACCACCTGGTCGAGGCGTTCCGGTCCACCATGGAGGAGGTCGGCGAGTCCGATCTGATCCTGCATGTCGTGGACGGCTCGCACCCGGCGCCCGAGGAGCAGCTCGCCGCCGTGCGCGAGGTGATCCGCGATGTCGGCGCGGTGGAGGTGCCCGAGATCGTCGTGATCAACAAGGCGGACGCGGCCGATCCGCTGGTGCTCCAGCGGCTGCTGCGGATCGAGCGGCACGCGATCGCCGTCTCCGCCCGCACCGGCAGCGGTATCGGTGAGCTGCTCGCGCTGATCGACGCCGAACTGCCGCGGCCCGAGGTCGAGATCGAGGCCCTCGTGCCCTACACGCAGGGGGCACTGGTCTCGCGGGTCCACGCAGAGGGCGAGGTCCTCTCCGAGGAGCACACCTCCGAGGGCACGCTGCTCAAGGCGCGTGTCCACGAGGAACTCGCCGCGGCTCTCGGTCCGTACGTGCCGGCGACGCGCTGACACCGAGCTCCCCAGAGGCTCCCAAGAGCTCTCCGGAACAGCCCGAAGGCCCGCCCCCTCGCGTGGAGGGGGCGGGCCTTCGGGCATGTGCGGTACGGCTCCGGGCCTTACCGGGCAGCGAACTTGCCGCTCATCGACGTGTAGATCTCCCGGGCACCCGCGCCGAGGCGCGGTCCTGCGAGCCAGCCCGCCGTCACCGGTCCGATGGAGGTGTTGGAGACCAGCGCCAGCTTGCCGTTCGGCTGCTCGGCGAACCAGCCGCCGCCGGAGGAGCCGCCGGTCATGGTGCAGCCGATGCGCCACATCGTCGGTGTGCCCGGGCTGATGGACAACCGGCCCGGACGGTCGACGCACTTGTGCATGATCAGCCCGTCGAACGGCGGCGCCGCCGGATAACCCCAGGCGCCCATCGCGTCGATGTCCTTCGCCTCGGGGGCGTCGAAGTCGACGTCGAGAGCGACACCGACCGTCTCCTCCAGCGACTTGGTGCCCTTCTCCGGCCGTACGTGCATCACGGCGTAGTCGTACGGGGCGCCCGCGCCGCCCGTCGGGCCGCCCTGGGTGATCCACTCACCGGAGGTCGAGACCCAGTCCGCCCAGTAGACGCCGTACGGGGCGATCTCCTGCGGCTGCGCGTTCTGGAGCTGCTCGGGGGACTTGCCCAGGTCGTTGTAGGCGGGCACGAAGGCGATGTTGCGGTACCAGCCGCCTTGCGCACCGGCGTGCACACAGTGACCCGCGGTCCAGACGAGGTTGGACCTGCCCGGGTTGGCGGGGTCCTTGACGACGGTCGCCGAGCAGACCATCGAACCCTCGGGGGCGTCGAAGAACACCTTGCCGACCGGCGCCGCGTTCTTGTGGTACGGCTTGTCCTCCGGCTCGGCCTGGACGGGCCTCGGCTCCGGGTCGGTGACGCCCTGGTCGCCCGAGATGTCACCCGCGGCCATCGTCTTCTGCGGAGACTCGGCCTCCTTCATCCGCTCGGGCTTCCACAGGCCCTCGATCATCGGGTTGACGAAGTCCTTGGCCTCACGCAGCCACTTGTCCTTGTCCCAGTTCTTCCACTCGCCGTTCTTCCACTTGTCCGGGTCGACGCCGTGCTCCCGGAGCTTGTCGGCGAGGTCCGCGGGAAGGGCGGCGCCGCCGGTGTCCCCGGCGGCGGAGGCGGCGGGCTTGTCGGCCGCGTCGGTCTCACCGGGGCCGCAGGCCGTGGCCGTCAGCGAGAGGGCCGCGGCAAGACCGGTCGCGGCCAGCAGCGGACGTATGGATCGCATGGAACAAGTCCCCCTGAAGTGAATTGCCGTGAAGATGAACTGCCATGAACGTGTCACGCGCATGGGCGTGCGAAAGGGCGGTCCTCCGGTGGACCGCCCGTTCGGTGTCCCCACTCTAGGCCCCGGGCGCGGACGGGCATCGGCACGTGATCTCACCTGCACGGAGTCTCCACGCGTGCCGCCCCGGGCCGGAGCGGGGGAGCGAGAGGGGCCTCCGGCTCACTCCGGAGGCCCTCAAGGCCCTTGTGAGGGCCGGGAGTCGGGCGCCGAGCACCCGGCCGTCGGCCGCGGCGGCTACCGGCCCGCGAACTTCTTGCTGACCGCCTCGTAGATGCCCTTCGCCTCCGCACCGAGCCGCGGGCCGGCCAGCCAGCCCGCCGTCACCGGGCCGATGGAGGTGTTCGACACCAGCGCCGGCTTGCCGTCCCGGCCCGCCGCGACCCAACCGCCGCCGGAGGAGCCGCCGGTCATGGTGCAGCCGATGCGGTACATCGTCGGGTCGTTCGCCTTGAGTGACAGCCGGCCCGGCTGGTCCTCGCACTGGAACATCCGCTCACCGTCGAACGGCGGTGCGGCGGGGTATCCGGTGGCCTTCATGCTCTCGATCTCCGGCACGGCCGGGGCGTCGAAGTCCACCGGGAGGGCCGAACCGACCGTCTCCTCCAGGGACTTGCCGTTGCCGCCCTTCTCCGGGGTCACATGGATCACCGCGAAGTCGTACGGCGCCCCCTGGCCGCCGGTCGCGGCGCCCTGGGAGATCCACTGCTCGGACGTCTGCGCCCAGTCGCCCCACCAGACACCGTAGGGAGCGATCTCGTCCTTCGTCGCGCTCCGGCTGGGCGGCTCGGCACCGTTGTTGTACGAGGGCACGAACGCGATGTTGCGGTACCAGCCGCCCTCCTTGCCCGCGTGCACACAATGGCCCGCGGTCCACACCATGTTGGACCTGCCGGGGTTCGCCGGGTCCTGGACGACGGTGGCGGAGCAGACCATCGAACCCTTCGGGCCGTCGAAGAACACCTTCCCGGCCTCGGGGACGCTGTCGTGGTACGGCGCGGCGACCGCCCGGGCCTCGACCGGCCGCGGCGTCGGGTCGGTGACACCCTCGTCACCGGAGATGTCCTCCTCCGCGACGGGCTTGTCGGGCTGCTCGGCCTCCCGCATCCGGTCCGGGTCCCAGAGGTCCTCGATGATCGGGTTGACGTAGTCCTGCGCCTCACGCAGCCACTTGTCCCGGTCCCAGTTCTTCCACTCGCCGTTCCGCCACTTGTCCAGATCGATCCCGTGCTCCTTGAGCCGGTCCTTGAGATCGTCCGGAATCGTGATCTTGCCGTCCGCGGACGGGACGCTCGGGGTGGGCAGGCCGCCCGCGTCGTCCTCGCTCGGGCCGCAGGCCGTCGCGGTCAGCGCGAGCGCCGCGGCGACAGCGGCCGCCGCGAGCACCGGAGTTCTGCGACCGGCGCTCCTCCCACGGCGTGCGGCGAAGGTCGGGCGGTTGAGTCGCATGTCGTGATCCCCCTGGGACTTCATGAGTTCCGTTGCTGCTCGGACGAACTGCCGCCGGGCACTTCGAACCGACCGGGTCCGTCACCCGGCCCGCGGACGGTGCCGGTGCCGGTGCCCGAATGCGGCCCTCCACTATGCCGGTGCCGATGGGGACGGTGCGCGGCAGGGCTCCGGTTCCCGCCGCAAGATCTTCCGGAATGACCGTGATCCTCCGCTTCCGGCGTCGTTGGTTCGTACGGGGGACGGAGGGGCGGCGTTCACCCCCGAGGGCTGGGGAGACGAGCGCCCCACCGAGGTGCAACACGCCTGTGACACCTGTGACATCCGTGAGCGGGAGGACCGAGATCCGTGGCCGTGACCGAACCTGCCCCCCTGGCGCAGCCCGCCGCGCACGAAGGGATCCTGCGGCGGCAGTCGCTCCGTGAATCGGCGGCGAGGACCTATGCGCGGTCGCTCCCGATCGTCCCGGTCCGCGCGCGCGGGCTGACCATCGAGGGGGCCGACGGGCGCCGCTACCTCGACTGTCTCTCGGGTGCGGGAACCCTGGCCCTCGGGCACAACCATCCCGTCGTGCTGGAGGCCATCAAGAAGGTCATCGCCTCGGGGGCCCCGCTGCACGTCCTCGACCTGGCCACCCCGGTCAAGGACGCCTTCACCACCGAGCTGTTCGCCACCCTGCCGCGGTCGCTCGCCGACGACGCCCGGATCCAGTTCTGCGGACCCGCGGGCACGGACGCGGTCGAGGCGGCGCTCAAACTCGTGCGCACCGCCACGGGCCGCACCGGGCTGCTCGCCTTCACCGGCGCGTACCACGGCATGACCGCCGGCGCGCTCGCCGCCTCGGGCGGGGCCACCGATGTGCGCGTAACCCGGCTGCCGTACCCGCAGGACTACCGCTGCCCCTTCGGGATCGGCGGCGACCGCGGAGCCGAACTCGCCGCCCGCTGGACCGAGAGCCTCCTCGACGACCCCAAGAGCGGAGTCCCCGCCCCGGCCGGGATGATCGTGGAGCCCGTGCAGGGGGAGGGGGGAGTGATCCCGGCCCCCGACGCCTGGATGCGCCGGATGCGTGCCCTCACCGAGGACCGCTCGATCCCGCTGATCGCCGACGAGGTGCAGACCGGGGTCGGCCGCACCGGCACCTTCTGGGCGGTCGAGCACAGCGGGATCGTTCCCGATGTGATGGTCCTGTCCAAGGCCATCGGCGGCTCCCTTCCCCTGGCCGTCGTCGTCTACCGCTCCGAGCTCGACGCCTGGCAGCCCGGCGCCCACGCCGGTACCTTCCGCGGGAACCAGCTCGCCATGGCCGCGGGCGCCGCCACCCTCGCGTTCGTCCGCGAGAACCGCCTGGCCGAACGTGCCGCCACCCTCGGCGCCCGGATGCTCGGCCGCCTCCAGGGACTCGCGGCGAGCCACCACTGCATCGGCGACGTACGCGGTCGCGGCCTCATGATCGGCGTCGAACTCGTCGACCCGGAGACCGACGACCCCAGGGCGGACGTGCCACCGCCCGCCCCCGGCCTCGCCGCCGCCGTGCAGCAGGAATGCCTCCGCCGCGGCCTCATCGTCGAACTCGGCGGACGCCACTCGGGTGTCGTCCGGCTGCTGCCTCCCCTCACTCTCACCGACGAACAGGCCGCCGCGGTCCTCGACCGCTTCGCCGACGCCCTGGCCGCCGCCGCACGTTCCCCCTACCGCCGGACCCACACCAGCCCGGCGCACTGATCCCGGACGACATCACAAGGAAGTCCCCCGTGAACCCCACCCCCACAGCTGACGCTCCCGAGCCCGACGGCCGTCCCGCCGCCCGCCCCGCAGGGCACAACGGGACGTGCGGCCCCCTCACGGTCGAGCAGGCGACGGTGCCGCGGCAGCTGTCGGGGTGCCCCGACAAGCGGTCCTCTCCCGTCCCCACGCCAGGCGCCGCGATGCCACCCGCCGCCGTGGGCGTCCGGCCCGGCGCCGAGGCACCGGATCCGCTGGACCATCCCGATCCGCACAGCGTGGCGGACGCGGCCGCGACCGAGAACCTGCTGCGCTGCTGGGTCCGGGAGAACGATCTCGCCCGGCCGGCAGGCCAGACGCTGCGCATTCCCCTGGACGCCAGCGGCACAGCCCTGCTCGTCCCCGTCCGCTACTGGTCGACCGCCGGCTGGCACCGCTTCGGCCCGCCCGCCCTCGAGGGCGCGCCCCACGGCGCCCCGGCCGCCGACGCCGTCACCGTCGCCGCGCTCCTCACCCGCGAGCAGAACGCCGAGGGTCCGGCCTCCTACGGTCCGGCCGCCGAGGGTCCGGCCACCTACGGTTCGGCCGCCGCCGGGATCGCGAACGTCCCCGACGAGTACGCCCGGGACGAGGCCGGCCAGGAGGAGCCCGGCCTGGACGAGCCCCGCCGTGCGCGCCATTCCGAGGGAGCCGATCTCGTCGGCAGGGTTGCCGACTCCGTTCGGCGGACGGCCGACTTCATCACCGACCGCCGACGGCACCCCGCCCCGCCCGCCCACGCCGACCTGTTCCTCACCGCCGAACAGTCGCTGCTCCTCGGGCACCCGCTCCACCCCACACCCAAGAGCCGCGAAGGACTCTCCGAGGCCGAGGCCCGTCTCTACTCACCCGAGTTGTACGGCTCCTTCCCGCTCCACTGGCTGGCCGCCGACCGCAGGGTCCTTGCCACCGACTCGGCCTGGACGGAGGAAGGGCGTCCCGTCCCCGCCGAGCTGCTCGCGCTCCGTCTCAGTGACGGGCTCCAACTGCCCCCCGGCACCGTGCCGTTGCCGCTCCACCCATGGCAGGCCAGGGAACTCTCCCACCGGCCCGCGGTCGCCGCCCTCCTCGACGCCGGCCTTCTCCACGACCTCGGTCCCGGCGGCGCCCCCTGGCACCCCACCTCGTCGGTCCGCACCGTCCACCGGCCCGGCACCCCCGCCATGCTCAAGCTCTCGCTCGGCGTACGCATCACCAACTCCCGTCGGGAGAACCTCCGCAAGGAACTCCACCGGGGCGTGGAGGTCCACCGTCTGCTGCGCAGCGGACTGGCCGACCAGTGGCGCGCCGCCCACCCCCGCTTCGACATCGTCCGCGACCCCGCCTGGCTCGCTGTCGACACCCCCGACGGGACGCCCGTACCGGGACTGGACGTCATGGTGCGCCACAACCCGTTCGCCCCGGGCGACGACGCCGTGTGCATCGCCGGGCTCACCGCCCCCAGGCCCTGGCCCGGCCGGTCCCGGATGCACTCGCGCCTCGCCGACATCGTGAACCGGCTGGCCGTCCGCACCGGCCGGCCCGGCGGGGCCGTCGCCGCCGAGTGGTTCCTGCGCTACCTCGACCAGGTCGTGCGCCCGGTGCTCTGGCTGGACGGCACGGCCGGAGTCGCCCTCGAAGCCCACCAGCAGAACACGCTGGTGATCCTCGACCCCGACGGCTGGCCGGTCGGCGGCCGCTACCGCGACAACCAGGGCTACTACTACCGCGAGTCCCACCGCGCCGCCCTCGAACTCCGGCTCCCCGGCATCGGCTCCGCCAGCGACACCTTCGTCCCCGACACCGTCACCGACGAGCGCTTCGCCTACTACCTCGGCATCAACAACGTCCTTGGCCTGATCGGCGCCTTCGGCTCCCAGCGCCTCGCCGACGAGCGCGTACTCATCGCGGCCTTCCGCCAGTTCCTCACCTCCGCCACGCCGCTCGGCTCCCCCTTGCCGGCCCTGCTCCTGGACGCCCCGACCCTGCGCTGCAAGGCCAATCTGCTCACCCGGCTCCACGGCCTCGACGAACTCGTCGGCCCCGTGGACACCCAGTCCGTCTACGTCACCATCGCCAATCCCCTCCACTCCTGACCGGCTTCGGTCCTTCCGAACCGCTGAGAGGAGCGCGCCATCCCATGCCTCCCACCGAATCCGGCACCGAATCGAGCACTGACTCGGGCACCGACGCGGGAGCGTCTCCCGGCACCCCTTCCGACGGGGACGCCGAAGACACACTGGACCTGCGGCTGCCGGACGAGTTCATCGCACTGTTCGGAGAGGACGCCGACCAGGCCGGCCTCCCCGCCGCCGGTGCGGGCGCCGGGCTGCTCGCCGCGGTCGCCGGTGAGGCAGTCGACCGTGAGGGCCTCCTCGACGCCCCGGCCGACTGGGGTGCGGTCACCACCCCCCTCGGCGCCTTCCAGCTCGTCCCCGTCCGCATCGAGCGGGACCTCCAACTGATCAGCCGCTGGATGAACGACCCCGCCGTCGCAGCCTTCTGGCAGCTGGCCGGACCCGAGTCGGTCGCCGAGACCCATCTCCGCTCCCAGCTCGACGGGGACGGCCGCAGCGCACCCTGCCTCGGCGTACTCGACGGCGTGCCCATGAGCTACTTCGAGATCTACCGCGCCGACCTCGACCCTCTCGCCCGTCACTACCCGGCCCGTCCCCACGACACCGGCATCCACCTCCTCATCGGCGGTGTCGCCGACCGCGGCCACGGCGTCGGCACCGCACTGCTCAGGGCCGTCGCCGACCTCGTCCTCGACCAGCGCCCCCGCTGCTCACGCGTCGTCGCCGAACCCGACCTGCGCAACACCCCCTCCGTGTCCGCCTTTCTGAGCGCCGGCTTCCGCTTCTCCGCGGAAGTCGATCTCCCCGACAAGCGAGCCGCGCTCATGGTCCGCGACCGTGCGCTGAGCAATCTGCTCTGAACGACCCGCTGACTCACCTACACCGCTCGCCCCGCATCGGTTCCATTCGAGGAGTCCCCGTGCCGAAGCCCCCTTCCAGCCCAGACTCCGACGAGCCGCCCGCCCAGCCCGAGACCCCGGCGGCCCAACCCGCCCAGCTGCTCACCCCGGCCGAGCTGAATCCGGAGACCTGGCGCCGAGCGGCCGCCCGCCTCCTCGCCAAGACGATCGGCGAGTTCGCGTACGAGGAACTGGTCGAGCCGGTCCCGCAGGGCCCCGGCGACCGCTACACCCTCCGCCTCGACGACGGCGAGACCCTGACCTTCCGGGCCCGGCGAGGCGCGTACGGCAGCTGGCAGGTCGTACCGGACTCGATCGAGAGGGAGGGCGAGCCCTTCGCCGACCCGCTGGACTTCCTCGTCGGGGCCCGCCGCCTCCTCGCCCTCGACGGAGCGACCCTCGGCCACCTCATCCGCGAGCTCAACACCACACTCGCCGCCGACTGCAGGCTCGACCACACCGCCCTCCCCGCCGCCAGGCTCGCCGACCTCGACTACGCCGCGCTCGAAGGGCACCAGACGGGCCACCCCTGGCTCGTCCCCAACAAAGGCCGCATCGGTCTCTCCGCCCGCGACACCGCCCGCTGGGCGCCGGAGGCCCGCACTCCGGCCCGTTTCCCGTGGATCGCCGTCAACAGCACGCTCGCCAGCTACCGCGGAGTCCCCGGACTCGACACCCCCCACCGGCTCTACGCGCGGGAACTCGACCCCGGCACCCGTGACGCCTTCGCGGCCCGACTGCGCTCCCGCGGCCTCGACCCGGCCGGCTACCTCCTCCTCCCCGTGCACCCCTGGCAGTGGGACCAGGTGCTGCTTCCTCTCTACGCCGAGTCGATCGCCCGCGGCGACATCGTCCCGCTGGGCCAGGACGGCGACCTCCGGACCCCTCAGCAGTCGGTCCGCACCTTCCTCAACACCAGCCGGCCCGACCGGCACACCGTCAAGCTCCCGCTGTCCGTGCTCAACACCCTCGTCTGGCGCGGGCTGCCCACGGAACGCACCCTCGCGGCCCCGGCCGTCACCGCATGGGTGCAGGGCCTGCGCGACGCGGACCCCTTCCTGCGCGACGAGTGCGGTGTGATCCTGCTCGGCGAGGTCGCCTCCGTCACGGTCCAGCACCCGCACTACGACCGACTCCCCGAGGTCCCGTACCAGTACAGGGAGCTCCTCGGCGCGATCTGGCGCGAACCCCTGCGGCTGCCCCCGGGAGAGCGGGCACGTACGCTCGCCTCGCTCCTGCACACCGACCCGGACGGGCGCGCCTTCACGGCCGAGCTGGTCGAGCGCTCGGGACTCGCCCCCACCGCGTGGCTGCGGCACCTCTTCGCCGCACTGCTGCCGCCGCTGCTGCGTTTCCTCTACCGCCACGGCACCGTGTTCTCCCCCCACGGAGAGAACGCCATCGTCGTCTTCGACGCCCACGACGTGCCCGTACGGCTCGCGATCAAGGACTTCGTCGACGATGTGAACGTCAGCGCCCGGCCGCTCCCGGACCACGACTCCATGCCCGACGACGTACGGGCGGTCCTGCTCACCGAGGAGCCCGCCTTCCTCACCCAGTTCATCCACTCCGGGCTCTTCGTCGGCGTCTTCCGCTTCCTGGCCCCGCTGTGCGAGCAGCAACTGGGTGTACCCGAAGGCGACTTCTGGTCCCTCGTACGGGCGGAGATCCTGCGCCACCAGGCCAGGTTCCCCGACCTCAAGGACCGCTACGAGATGTTCGACCTGCTCACCCCGCGGATCGAGCGGCTCTGCCTCAACCGCAACCGGCTGCATCTCGACGGCTACCGGGACCGCTCCGAACGTCCGCACGCCGCCGTCCACGGCACGGTCCCCAATCCGCTCGGCTCGGTCTGACGCCTGCCCTCGGCCCGCCTTCCACCTGCCTCCCACCTGCTTCCCATCTGCCTTCGACCGGGACACCCTCGACCTCCTTGTGACCGGATCGAACAGCGCGTAACAAGATCTCGACCCGTCCGGGGCTGTCAGTGCGACGGATTAGGGTGGACGGCCTATGACGAAGCCATCCCTCCCCGAGCTCCTCCACGCCGCCGTCACAGCCGTCGGCGGGGTGGAAAGGCCTGGCCAGGTCGCCATGGCCGAGTCGGTGGCAGCAGCCATCGACGACAGCTCCCATCTGCTCGTCCAGGCCGGCACCGGCACCGGAAAGTCCCTCGGATATCTGGTGCCCGCCCTGGCCCACGGGGAGCGCGTCGTCGTGGCCACGGCGACGCTCGCACTGCAGCGCCAGCTCGTGGAGCGGGACCTTCCGAGAACGGTGGAGGCACTGCATCCGCAGCTGCGCCGCCGCCCGCAGTTCGCCATGCTCAAGGGCCGGTCGAACTACCTCTGCCTCCACCGGCTCCACGAGGGCGTTCCGCAGGAAGAGGAGGAAGGGCTCTTCGACCCCTTCGAGTCGGCGACGCCCACGAGCAAGCTCGGCCAGGACCTGCTGCGCATGCGGGACTGGGCGGACGAGACGGAGACCGGCGACCGCGACGACCTCACCCCCGGCGTCTCCGACCGGGCGTGGTCGCAGGTTTCCGTGTCCTCCCGTGAGTGTCTGGGCGCGAGCAAGTGCGCCTACGGGGCGGAATGCTTCGCGGAGATGGCCAGGGAGCGCGCCAAGCTGTCCGACGTGGTGGTCACCAACCACGCGCTGCTCGCCATCGACGCGATCGAGGGCGCTCCGGTGCTGCCGCAGCACGAGGTGCTGATCGTCGACGAGGCGCATGAGCTGGTCTCCCGGGTCACCGGAGTCGCCACGGGTGAGCTCACGCCCCACCAGGTCAACCGTGCGGTGCGCCGCGGCGCCAAGCTGGTCAACGAGAAGGCCGCCGACCAGCTCCAGACTGCCGCCGAGGGCTTCGAGCGGCTGATGGAGCTCGCACTCCCCGGCCGCCTGGAGGAGATCCCGGAGGACCTCGGGTACGCACTGCTGGCGTTGCGCGACGCGGCCCGTACGGTCATCTCCGCGCTCGGGGCCACCCGCGACAAGTCGGTCCAGGACGAGGACGCGGTGCGCAAGCAGGCGCTCGCCTCGATCGAGAGCATCCACGACGTGTCCGAGCGGATCACCAACGGCTCGGAGTACGACGTCGTCTGGTACGAGCGCCACGACCGCTTCGGCGCCTCGCTGCGGGTCGCGCCGCTCTCCGTCTCCGGGCTGCTCCGCGAGAAGCTCTTCGCCGACCGGTCGGTGGTCCTGACGTCGGCGACGCTCAAGCTCGGCGGCGACTTCAACGGGGTCGGTGCCTCGCTCGGACTCGCCCCGGAGGGCACCGAGGGCGAGGACCTGCCCGTGTGGACGGGCCTCGATGTGGGTTCGCCCTTCGACTATCCGAAGCAGGGGATCCTGTACGTCGCGAAGCATCTGGCCCGCCCGGCGCGCGACGGCGACCGCGGCGACATGCTGGATGAGCTCACCGAGCTGATCCAGGCCGCCGGTGGACGCACACTCGGCCTGTTCTCCTCGATGCGGGCCGCTCAGCTGGCCGCCGAGGAACTGCGCTCGCGCATTCCGGAGTTCCCCATCCTGCTCCAGGGCGAGGAGACGCTCGGCGAGCTGATCAAGAACTTCGCGGCCGATCCGAAGACCTGTCTGTTCGGCACGCTCTCGCTCTGGCAGGGCGTCGATGTCCCGGGTGCGAGCTGCCAGCTGGTCGTCATGGACAAGATCCCCTTCCCGCGCCCCGACGATCCGCTGATGAGCGCTCGCCAGAAGGCGGTCGAGGATGCCGGGGGGAACGGCTTCATGGCCGTCGCCGCGACGCACGCGGCGCTGCTGATGGCCCAGGGGGCGGGGCGTCTCGTCAGGGCGACGGGCGACCGGGGCGTGGTCGCCGTGCTGGATCAGCGACTGGCCACCGCCCGCTACGGCAACTATCTGCGGGCGTCACTGCCCGACTTCTGGTACACGACGGACCGTAATCAGGTGCGCCGCTCACTGGCCGCGATCGATGCCGCGGCGAAGAAGGACGAGGCATAAGGGGCTGGAGCGTTCCTGGCCTGCGTCCGTCTGCGAGATGTGGGCATGCGGGATGTGGGCATGGCGGGCCAGGCCGTAGGCACAGCAGGGCCCCGGGACCGGCGCAGTGGGTCCCGGGGCCCGGTCAGAGCCGACGAGGTGAGGCGACGAGGTGAGGCCGCGAGGTCACACCCGCCGAAGCACCGCCACCACCTTGCCGAGGATCGTCGCCTCATCGCCGGGGATCGGCTGGTAGGCCGCGTTGTGCGGAAGCAGCCAGACGTGGCCGTCCTCCCGCTTGAAGCGCTTGACCGTGGCCTCGCCGTCGAGCATGGCCGCGACGATGTCACCGTTCTCGGCGACCGGCTGACGGCGGACCGTCACCCAGTCGCCGTCACAGATGGCGGCCTCGATCATCGAGTCACCGACGACCTTCAGCACGAAGAGCTCACCGTCGCCGACCAGCTGCCGAGGGAGAGGGAAGACGTCCTCGACCGACTCCTCGGCGAGGATCGGGCCACCGGCCGCGATCCGGCCGACCAGCGGCACATACGAGGCGGCGGGCTTGCCGCTCGTGTCGGTCGGCTGCGTGGTCGGCTGGTCGGAGCCGCGCACCTCGTAGGCGCGCGGCCGGTGCGGGTCGCGGCGCAGGAAGCCCTTGCGCTCCAGGGCCATCAGCTGGTGGGCGACCGACGACGTGCTCGACAGGCCCACCGCCTGGCCGATCTCGCGCATCGACGGCGGGTAACCCCGACGCTGGACGGAGTCGCGAATGACCTCGATGACCCTCCGCTGCCGGTCCGTGAGCCCCGAGCTGTCCGCGCGGATCCCTGGAGGTCGGCCGGGCAGCGAGCGCGTGGGCTTCGGCCCCTCCGGGTTCGTGACTGCGTCATTCATGGCATGCACCGGCTCGAATCGGGTCTGGGAGCGGTCCTGGGCAGTGATGGTGGCGGCACTGTCTGCGGTGGTGGTCACGTCGGCCCCTCTCGAAATGGTCTCCCTAGCTGGACAACGGTAGTGGGTTTCGAAAGGTTGCGCCAAACACACGTTCGAGTGAAAAATCGCAGATCGCCTGACTTCTGCGTGTGACGGGTGTATAGGCGGGTCGCTGAGGGTGGGGGCGGGCTCGGGGGAGAGGTCTCGACGGCTACGGTACCTGCGCGCCGCCGCGCGGGCCCCACCTCGTCGCCGAAATGGTCGCCACCGAGTCGGGGCCGCGTGCCGCCGGTGGACGCGTACCGCGCTGTCCGTGGGCGTGCCCCTCCAGTGTGTCACCCAGGACCCCCGGAATCCCGTCTGCGGCGCGTCTCCCGTACCCTCGTGGCCGACCCGGAACGGCCGCGCCTGGCCGCGCCACGCGACACGCGCTGGGGAGGGTCTTGGCAACCAAACCCCAGATCTAGTGGTTGGATTGTCGAAGCCACCCACAAGTTGTGGTCCCGGTCCATCAAGACCGTGGCCATCGCCTATGCTTGTGGCTGCCGCGAGGGGGGCCGGATCGCCCTTCTCGGGGCTATTCAGTCGTGCTGTGAAGGAGGGTTGGGAGCCATGCACTGCCCCTTCTGCAGGCACCCCGACAGCCGTGTCGTCGACAGTCGGACCACCGATGACGGTACGTCGATCAGGCGTCGCCGCCAGTGCCCCGACTGCTCCCGTCGCTTCACGACGGTGGAGACCGCCTCGCTGATGGTGATCAAACGCAGCGGGGTGACCGAACCCTTCAGCCGTACCAAGGTCATCTCCGGCGTGCGCAAGGCATGCCAGGGGCGACCGGTCACCGAGGACGCTCTCGCTCAGCTCGGCCAGCGGGTCGAGGAAGCGGTGCGCGCCACCGGCAGCGCCGAGCTGACCACCCACGACGTGGGGCTGGCCATACTCGGCCCGTTGCAGGAGCTCGACCTCGTCGCGTACCTGCGCTTCGCGTCCGTGTACCGAGCGTTCGACTCGCTCGAAGACTTCGAGGCCGCCATCGCGGAGCTCCGCGAGCGGCGGCCGACCGCAGAGGAAGGCGGGCCCGGTGTGACCCACGAGGTCCCCGTGCCCGCCAGAGCCGCCGACTGACCGACCGGCCCGGCGAGCGGGCCGACCGGTCGAGTGCAGAGCGGCAGGAGACCTGTCACGGGCGCGGCGCGCGGCGCGGCGCCCGGGGCATCAGACAGAGACTGTGCCACGGGAAGAACTGGGCACTTCAGGGCGTTTTTGCCCGTATATGGGAGGCGGCATGACAGAGACGACGAGCGGCCCGGCACGGGGGTCCCGCGCCAAGGGGTCCAAGGCCGCGGCGGTCCGGCAGGGCCTGCGTATCGAGCGCGTCCACACCACGCCCGGCGTACACCCGTACGACGAGGTCGTCTGGGAGCGCCGTGACGTCGTCATGACCAACTGGCGCGACGGCTCGGTCAACTTCGAGCAGCGCGGCGTCGAGTTCCCCGACTTCTGGTCGGTGAACGCGGTCAACATCGTCACCAGCAAGTACTTCCGGGGTGCCGTCGGTACCCCGCAGCGCGAGACGGGCCTCAAGCAGCTCATCGACCGCATCGTGAAGACGTACCGCAAGGCGGGAGAGGACTACAACTACTTCGCCTCGCCCGCCGACGCGGAGATCTTCGAGCACGAGCTGGCGTACGCCCTCCTGCACCAGATCTTCAGCTTCAACTCGCCGGTGTGGTTCAACGTCGGCACGCCCCAGCCGCAGCAGGTCTCCGCCTGCTTCATCCTGTCCGTCGACGACTCCATGGAGTCGATCCTCGACTGGTACAAGGAAGAGGGCATGATCTTCAAGGGCGGCTCCGGCGCCGGCCTGAACCTCTCCCGCATCCGCTCCTCCAAGGAGCTGCTGTCCTCCGGCGGCAACGCCTCCGGCCCGGTCTCCTTCATGCGCGGCGCCGACGCCTCCGCAGGAACGATCAAGTCGGGTGGTGCGACGCGCCGCGCCGCCAAGATGGTCATCCTCGACGTCGACCACCCCGACATCGAGGACTTCATCGAGACCAAGGTCAAGGAAGAGGAGAAGATCCGCGCGCTGCGCGACGCGGGCTTCGACATGGACCTGGGCGGCGACGACATCACGTCCGTCCAGTACCAGAACGCCAACAACTCGGTCCGCGTGAACGACGAGTTCATGAAGGCCGTCGAGTCCGGCGGCAAGTTCGGCCTGCGCGCCCGCATGACCGGTGACGTCATCGAAGAGGTCGACGCCAAGGCCCTCTTCCGCAAGATGGCCGAGGCCGCCTGGGCCTGCGCCGACCCCGGCATCCAGTACGACGACACCATCAACCACTGGCACACCTGCCCCGAGTCCGGCCGGATCAACGGCTCGAACCCGTGCAGCGAGTACATGCACCTGGACAACACGTCCTGCAACCTCGCCTCGCTGAACCTGATGAAGTTCCTGAAGGACGACGGCGAGGGCAACCAGTCCTTCGACGCCGAGCGCTTCCAGAAGGTCGTCGAGCTCGTCATCACGGCGATGGACATCTCCATCTGCTTCGCCGACTTCCCGACCGAGAAGATCGGCGAGAACACCCGCGCCTTCCGCCAGCTCGGCATCGGCTACGCCAACCTCGGCGCCCTGCTGATGGCGACCGGCCACGCGTACGACTCCGACGGCGGCCGCGCCCTGGCGGGCGCGATCACCTCGCTGATGACGGGCACGTCCTACCGGCGCTCCGCCGAACTCGCCGCGGTCGTCGGCCCGTACGACGGCTACGCCCGCAACGCCGAGCCGCACCAGCGCGTCATGAAGCAGCACTCCGACGCCAACGCCACGGCCGTCCGCATGGACGACCTGGACTCCCCGATCTGGGCCGCCGCGACGGAGGCCTGGCAGGACGTGATCCGCCTCGGCGCGAAGAACGGCTTCCGCAACGCCCAGGCGTCCGTCATCGCCCCGACCGGCACCATCGGTCTCGCGATGTCCTGCGACACCACCGGCCTTGAGCCCGACCTCGCCCTGGTCAAGTTCAAGAAGCTGGTCGGCGGCGGCTCGATGCAGATCGTCAACGGCACCGTGCCGCAGGCGCTGCGCCGCCTCGGCTACCAGCCGGAGCAGATCGAGGCGATCGTCGCCCACATCGCCGACCACGGCAACGTGGTCGACGCCCCTGGCCTGAAGCCGGAGCACTACGAGGTCTTCGACTGCGCCATGGGCGAGCGCTCCATCTCCGCGATGGGCCACGTCCGCATGATGGCCGCGATCCAGCCGTGGATCTCCGGCGCCCTGTCCAAGACGGTCAACATGCCGGAGTCGGCGGCCGTCGAGGAGGTCGAGGAGATCTACTTCGAGGCGTGGAAGATGGGCGTCAAGGCGCTCGCGATCTACCGCGACAACTGCAAGGTCGGACAGCCCCTCTCCGCGAAGAAGAAGGACACCGACGCTGCGGCGAAGGCCGAGATCACCGAGAAGGCCGAGGAGACCATCCGTACCGCGGTCGAGAAGGTCGTCGAGTACCGACCGGTCCGCAAGCGCCTCCCGAAGGGCCGCCCCGGCATCACCACGTCCTTCACGGTCGGCGGCGCCGAGGGCTACATGACCGCCAACTCCTACCCGGACGACGGTCTCGGCGAGGTCTTCCTGAAGATGTCCAAGCAGGGCTCCACCCTCGCGGGCATGATGGACGCCTTCTCGATCGCCGTCTCGGTCGGTCTCCAGTACGGCGTGCCGCTGGAGACGTACGTCTCGAAGTTCACCAACATGCGCTTCGAGCCGGCCGGTATGACCGACGACCCGGATGTGCGGATGGCGCAGTCGATCGTCGACTACATCTTCCGCCGCCTGGCGCTGGACTTCCTGCCGTTCGAGACCCGCTCGGCGCTCGGCATCCACTCCGCCGAGGAGCGCCAGCGCCACCTGGAGACCGGCTCGTACGAGCAGTCCATGGACGAGTCCGAGGTCGACGTCGAGGGCCTGGCCCAGTCCGCCCCGCGCCAGCAGGAGACCCTGAAGGCGGTCGCCGCCCCGAAGGCCGAGGTCCCGGCCCCGAAGCAGGCGCACACCTCGGCCGAGCTGGTCGAGATGCAGCTCGGTATCAGCGCGGACGCGCCGCTGTGTTTCTCCTGCGGGACGAAGATGCAGCGCGCGGGCTCCTGCTACATCTGCGAGGGCTGCGGCTCGACGAGCGGCTGCAGCTGACACTCGGCGGCACCGCGTCGGATGCCAGGTCCGACGTAGGTCCCGCGAGGAGCTGAACGGCAGCTCACGAAGGGGACCGACCCTGGGTCGGTCCCCTTCGTCGTTCCCGTGACCGGGCCTGCTACTGGCCGGGCCTGTTACGGGCCGAGGGCAGCCGATGGCTGCGGGCGCGGTTCGGGAGATGCCGCGGCTCAGGAGGACGCGGAGCCCATCAGCTCGGCGAACTCCGCAGGGTCGGCGGCGAAGCCGCGGACGCCGGTGCGCAGTTGCCATGAACCGGCGGCGTCGCGGGTGAACTCCGCGACTGTCGCCGCGGTGGCGTCGGGCACGGCCGCGAGGTCGTCGTTCGCGAGCTCTACGGGGCCTTCGAGTATCCGGACGCCCATGTTCTTGATGTCCGAGAACGTCAGGGCGTCATCGCGCTGCTGGATGACGACGCCGACGACGACGCGGGCGTAACCCTCCGACAGCCGGTCGAGCTCCAGCGTCATGACCTCGTCCGCGCCGAAGCCCTGACCGGTGCGGCTGTCCCGGTTGAGGGTGATCGTCCCGTCGGGGGAGCGGCTGCCGAAATGGACCAGATAGGCGGGTTTGCCGTGCGGGGCGTCGGCGAGGTACACCGCAGCGACGATATCGAGGTCGGTGGCGGGGGCACCGACCGGGCTGGGGTCCCACCTGAGCGTGACCTGGACCTTCCGGAGTCCCTTGCTGAGACTGCTCACCGTGCTTCCCTCGCTTCCCTGCTCGCGGACGGCCCCTGCGCACGGCCCGTGCGGATGGCCCTCGCGGACGGCCCTCGCGGACCTCAACGCCCCTGCGGAAAGCCCATGTTGTCACGCGGGGGAGTCCGCGATCCGCCGACTTTCGGTCGTATGGCGCCCGGATGACGCCCTGATCACTGCGGCAGTCCCGCCGCGGGCGTCACCGGGGGGTGCCGCCTTCTGCCGGAGAGTGACCATGGCCTCGTCCCGGGCCGTACGATGGCGCGGTGCTAGTCAAGTGGATTCGCTGCACCGTCGTGGACCGTCGAGGTTTCGAGCGTGGGCAGCGGAGGTGGGCGGGGCTGCTGGGTGAGCCGGGATTCCGGGGACAGGGCGGAGGGTGGAGCCGCGGACGGCATGACGTCGCGCATGTCTTCGCGTTCTGGGAGACCCGGGCGTTCTACGACTCGTTCATGGCGCGCTCGCACGACCGCCTGGCGGCCGCGCAGTCGGGTACGTACAAGAACCACCAGGTCAAGCTCTTCGACCACCGCTTCGATGTGAAGACGGGCTTCGAGCCCCGCTTCACTGACGCCGATGTCGTGCGCGTCGCGCACTGCAGGGTGCACGAGCACAGGGTCGAGCACTTCTCGCTGATGCAGGAGAAGGTCTGGAACCCGGCCATGGCGGGATCGCCGGGGATGGTGCGAGGGCTCTTAGGAGAGGCGCCCGGCAATGAGTTCATGATCCTTTCCATGTGGCGGTCCGCCGCTGAGCACGGCAAATACCGCGTGGAGCGCGTGGAGCGGCTGTCGCTGCGCGCGCAGACGGAGGCCGACGTCGCCGCGCTCACGGGCGATGTCGTGGAGCTCGAACCCTCCTGGACGGTGTGACCCGAACGGCAGCGCCCGGTGGCCGCGGCGCGGCGAGGCCACGCGCCCGCGGGGGCGCCCTCGCCGCGGGAATCAGTCCCGCGCAGGACACGCCGGGTGAGAGAGGGGGCCGCGTTGCTCGGTCGCACGTCACCCGATCTAGTGTTTGTCGTATGGCACGACCGCGGCGCATCGTCCTTGTCCGGCACGGCGAGTCGGTGGGCAACGCCGACGACTCGGTGTACGAGCGTGAGCCCGACCACGCACTGCGGCTGACCGAGCGCGGATGGCGGCAGGCCGAGGAGACCGGGGAGCAGCTGCGCGGACTGTTCGGGCGGGAGCGGGTCAGTGTCTACGTCTCGCCCTACCGCCGCACCCACGACACCTACCGCGCGTTCCACCTGGACCCGGCGCTCGTACGGGTGAGGGAGGAACCGAGGCTGCGCGAGCAGGACTGGGGGAACTGGCAGGACCGCGATGACGTACGGCTCCAGAAGACCTACCGCGACGCCTACGGGCACTTCTTCTACCGGCTGCCACAGGGTGAGTCGGGCGCCGATGTGTACGACAGGGTGGGGGCGTTCCTGGAGAGCCTCTACCGGAGCTTCGAGGCGCCGGACCATCCGCCGAACGTGCTCATCGTCACCCATGGGCTGACGATGCGGCTCTTCTGCATGCGCTGGTTCCACTGGACGGTGGCCGAATTCGAGTCGCTGTCGAATCCCGACAACGGTGAGTCGAGAACGCTGCTGCTCGGGGACGATGGCCGATATCGATTGGACAGGCCGTTCGAGCGCTGGTGTACCCCCGAGTCCTATGGGGTCACCGGATAGAGTGGCCGTGCGATGACCGCTGATTCCTCTGCCGGCTCCTCCGGCTCTCCGGGTGCGCCCGGCTTTGTCGACCGGCGCCTCGAACGCGCCCTGGCCAGCCTGCGCGGGCTGGCCGTGGGAGACGCCCTGGGCTCCCAGTACTTCGTACCTGTGAACTATCCACTGCTGAAGCGGCGGGACGTACCGTCCGGACCGTGGCAGTGGACCGACGACACCGAGATGGCCTGTTCCGTGCTGGCCGTCCTCGTCGCCCACGGCAGGATCGACCAGGACGCGCTCGCCCGCTCCTTCGCCGACCACCACGACTTCGACCGCGGCTACGGGCCGGCGGTGAACCGGATGCTCCGGCTCATCCGCGAGGGCGGCGACTGGCGCGAACTCGCCTCGGGCCTCTTCAACGGCCAGGGCTCGTGGGGCAACGGTGCGGCGATGCGGATCGCCCCCCTCGGCGCCTGGTACGCGGACGATCCGGAACAGGCCGTGCACCAGGCCGAGATCTCCTCGTACACGACGCACCAGCACCGTGAGGCCGTGGTGGGAACCATGGCCGTCGCGGCGGCCGCGGCGCTCGTCGCCTCCCCGGACGGGCCGCCGGCCCCCGGGGCGCTGCTCGACGGCGTCGTCGCACTCGTGCCGCGCAGCGCGGTGGGGGCGGGGCTGCGGCGGGCGCGGGACATGCTCGACTACGGCGACGCGGCGACGGTCGCCGCGGTGCTCGGCAGCGGGCGGCGGACCAGCGCGCACGACACCGTGCCCTTCGCCTTGTGGTCGGCCGCCAGGGCGCTCGACGACTTCGAGCGGGTCTTCTGGACGACCGCCCAGGTGGGCGGGGACGTGGACACGACGTGCGCGATCGCCGGGGGAGTCGTCGCGGCGGCGGAGGGCGGGGCTCCGCCTGCTGCATGGCTCGAACGGACCGAGGAACTGCCGGACTGGGTGCCCACGCGGGCCCTCTGACCGACAAAGCCGGGACGGGGTCCCCTGCGGTCACGGTCCTGACTGTCACGGTCCTGCCACAGCGTGGCCTCGTCCGACCGCACCGCAGGGCGGAGAGCTACCCTTTCGGCCACACCGCCGCCCTTGATCATGACGGGTGGGGTGCCGACGAGACGCCGGGACCGACGCGTGGCCGCATGGCCGGCCCGGGGACCCGGCCGGGAGGGGGTCCCGTGTCCGATGCACCATCCGCACCGCCAGGCCGCGAGCCGGAGCCGGAGGACCGGCGCCGGAGTGATCCGAAGGGCTCGGCCGAGGGCGGACCGGAGCGTTCCGCGGCCGAGCCGGGGGGCCCGACGGCCGAACGGGAGCAATCGGAGGCCGAGCCGGAACGTTCTACGGCCGAGCCGGAGTCCGAGGGCCGAGCTCAGGAGGCGGAGGCCGAGGGCCGCCCTCATGAGCCAGAGGCCGAGGGCCGAACTCAGGAGGCGGAGTCCGAGGGGAAGCCGCACGACCCGGAGCCCGAGGCGCTGCGCCAGGCGGCCGTGCCGGCGGGCTCGGCCGGATCGCCGCACCCGGCGGAGCCGCCCCCACCCGGGCAGGTGACGGGGCCCGGGCACGCATCGTCGTCGCCTTGGCCGCAGCACGCGCCGCAGTACGCGCACCACCACGCGCCGCAGTACGCGCCGCCGCCCTGGCGAGGGCCCGCCCCGCCGTCCGAGTCCTGGCTCGACGGGATACGTCCGGAGCCACCCGCCCCCGTGCGTATGGCCACGCTCTGGTCCACTATCGCCGCCGCACTGCTCAGCGCCCTGCTGCTCGGCGACGGACTCGGTGTGAACCTGCTGATCGTGGCCGTACCGGCCGCCCTCGCCGCGTTCTTCGCCGCGCGGGCGGCGGACCGCCGGCTCAGGCCCTGGACGGCGGTATGGGCGATCGGCGCCCTGGCCCTGCTCCTCGTGCCCGCGCTCTCCGACGCGAGCTGGCCGACCTTCCTCGCTGTCGTCGCGGCGCTCGCGGCCGGTTCGCTCGCCCTGCACGGTGGCCGCACCTGGCCCGGCGTGGTCTTCGGTTCGGTCGGCATCCTCGACTCCCTCGTCACCGGACCGGCATGGGGCTGGCGAGGGCTGCGCGAGCGCGCGGACGGCTCCCGCGGCCGCTGGGGACCGGTGGTCCGGACGGTCGCCGTGGCGGCGGGCCTGCTCGTCGTGTTCGGAGCGTTGTTCGCGGGCGCCGACGCCGCCTTCGCCGATCTGCTCGGCGAGTTGATCCCCGACGTCTCGCTCGTCGACGGCCCCTGGCGGTTCTTCCTCTTCCTCCTCGCACTCGCCGGCACGCTCGCCGCGGCGCGCACCGCCGCCGCCCCGCTGCGCTGGGACCGCCTCGCCCGGGGGAGCGGCAAGGCCAGAGGCCGCGTCGAATGGGCGCTTCCGCTGATCGTCCTCAACCTGCTCTTCGCCGCCTTCATCGCGGTGCAGCTCGCCGTCCTCTTCGGCGGATACGACAAGGTCCTGAGCGAGACCGGCCTGAGCTACGCCGAGTACGCCCGGCAGGGTTTCTGGCAGCTCCTCTGGGCGACGCTGCTCACCCTGATCGTCATCGGGCTCGCGCTGCGCTGGGCCCCGCGTGACGGCGCCCGCGACCGCTCGCTCGTACGCGCGGTGCTCGGCACACTGTGCGTGCTCACCCTGGTCGTCGTGGCCTCCGCGCTGCGCAGGATGGACCTCTACGTCGACGCGTACGGGCTGACCCGGCTGCGTATCTCCGTGGCCGCGATGGAGCTGTGGCTCGGCCTGGTGATCGTGCTGATCATCGCCGCCGGACTGCTCGGGAGCCGCTGGCTGCCGCGGGCCGTCGCGGGCAGCGCGGCGGCTGCCGTGCTGGTCTTCGGCCTGGCGTCGCCGGACGCGCTGATAGCGGAGCGGAACGTGCAGCGCTACGAGAGGACCGGCAAGATCGACGTCGACTACCTGCGTGATCTCTCGGCGGACGCCGTACCGGCTCTCGACCGGCTGCGCGAGCCGCTGCGTTCCTGCGTCCTGAGGACGGTCCAGGACGATTTCGCGATGACCGACAGCCCTTGGTACGCCACCAGTTGGGCCGAAGTGCGTGCCCGGTCGATCCTGGAGGAGCGGCCCGCGGACACCGACCGGGCGGGCTGCCCGCGGAGCGAGCTGTACGGGGACGAGCGCGACGAGTACGACGGGGACGCCGAGTTCGACATCCCCGTCGGGCCCGACGGCACGGACGACACCGACGGCTACGACCCGGGCACCGGCATGGACTGAGCGGATGTGTCGAGCGAGCCGGACCTGCTGCCGCCAGCCCGCGGGTCCGGCCGCCCCCGCCTTGCCGCTCAGCGACTCCAGATCGCTCTTGCGGACCCGTACCACCACGACGGCTGTGATGAGCGCCAGCAGCACCATCCCCACGGCCGCCAGGAACGAGGTCGCGATCCCTTCGGTCAGCACCTCGCGTCCCCCGAGGCGGCGGCCGGCGTCAGCGTCACGAAGGTGAAGCCCATGCCGAAGCCGAAGAGGACCATCTGCCGGAACAGGCCGACGCCCGTCAGCACGGAACCCGTGACCATGACCGGCGACGCCGTCGACGACCTCGTCCTCGATGTGATCCCGGCCATGATGATGTACCGCTCCAAGGTGTGCGGAAGCGAATGGCGCGATGCGGATATCGCGGCGATGATCGATCGGATCATGCAGCCGCTGCTGCGCCCGCGGACCGGCTGAACGCCGGATTCCGCCCGGGTCCGGGGGCGGGTCCCGGGATCCGGGGTGTTGTGGCCTGCCGGAGCGGCGTAATCTGTCAGGCGCCATGGCGTACGAACCACCCACCCACACCGTCGAGCGCTCCCTCCGGGCGACCACCGGTGCCAAGATCATTGCCGGAGTCGACGAGGTCGGGCGAGGGGCGTGGGCCGGTCCCGTCACGGTGTGTGCCGCCGTCACAGGGCTGCGCAGACCTCCCGCCGGGCTCACCGACTCCAAGCTGATCCCTCCTCAGCGCCGTACGGAGCTGGCGGGTGCGCTGGAGGAATGGGTCACGTCGCACGCCCTCGGGCACGCCTCTCCGGAGGAGATCGACGAGCTCGGCATGACCGCGGCACTGCGGCTGGCGGCCGTACGTGCGCTGAGCGCACTGCCGGTCCAGCCGGACGCGGTCATCCTCGACGGCAAGCACGACTATCTCGGTCGGCCCTGGCGCGTTCGCACGGTCATCAAGGGCGACCAGTCCTGTGTCGCGGTCGCCGCCGCCTCGGTGATCGCCAAGGTGCACAGGGACCGGCTCATGGCCGAGCTGGGGCTGGAGCCGGTGTGCGAGCCCTTCGGGTTCGGCGACAACGCCGGCTACCCCTCGCCCGTGCACAAGTCCGCGCTGCGGGAGTTGGGGCCCACGCCGTACCACCGGCTCTCCTGGGCCTTCCTGGACACACTGCCGCAATGGCGGCATCTCAAGAAGGTCCGGATCCCAGTGGAGGCGGCCGAACTCGAAAGCGGGGGCCAACTCGGCTTCGACTTCTGATCCGATCCGCCGCCTTGTCCGCCGGTCTGCCGGTCTGCCGGTCCACCGGCCTCCCGTCCCTCTGACCGACGAAGCGCAGGGGCCGAGCAGTCCCGTCGCACTTATGTGCCCACCCGCCGATGCCAGACGCACCGGCGTTTGATAGATATCCACCCATGCCTCTCATCCCCGAGGAGCCTCAGATTCACGAGAGTGCCCAGGGTCCCCGCGCCACGCCGGCCGCCGGCCGCACCGCGCCGACCCCCCGCCCCGTACCCGGTCCGCGCACCGCGGCAGCGCCCCGTCCCGGACGTCCGGGCCCCGGCCCGGCCCGGCCGACGCCTTCTGCACAGCGCAGCCACACCTCCGCCGGGCAGGCCGCGCCGCCCCGGCCGGAGAATCGTTCCGTTCCGCAGATCCAGCTGATCCCCGCCCCGGTGGAAGGCGCGCTCGACGCCGCCGACGAGGCCGTCGACCTGCTGCTCGACTCCGGTGGGGCGCCCGGCGACGTCCTGGTCCTCACCACCGGCGAACAGCACCCCTGGGCGGCACACGAACTGTCCTTCGGCGAGACCGCCTACTGGGCGCAGCACGAAGCCGGTGACGACGTCTTCTACGCGGACGCCGTCTCGGCAGGCCGAGCTTCGGTCCGTCCGGTGGTCGTCGTCGCCGTCAACGGCGGCAGCGACGAGGACGCGGCACAGGCCCTGCCATTGGCCATGAGCCGTGCCCGGTCGCTGCTCATCGTGTGCGGCGACCCCCAGCGCATCAACGCCGTTCTCGGCGCGGGCGTCTGAGCCCACCTCCGCCGAGTCCGCGCCGCGCCGGACCGCGGCGCCGCCCACGCCCCGGGTGTGGTGCGGCAGTCGCGCCAGGCCGGCCGCGCACCACGCGGCCGGTCGCTCCGACGTACCCGCGGAGGTATACGGGGGAGACGCGGGAAGCCGGGCTCGCGGAACCACCGGCCGACTGTCTTGCCCGGACGTCCCTGGTTGGTGTCGCCGCCCGGTGGTTCAGCGCGCCGCCGTGCGGCGCAGCACCTCGGCCGCCCCGCTCGCCGTACGCAGCGGAAGCACCGCCGGATCGGCCACGACGTCGCCGAGACCTTCGGGCTGGGACTGGGAGCTGGGCCGACGTCCGCCACGTCCCTCGCCGAACACCTGCCAACCGGCCTTCGTGAGCGTGATGTACGCGCCGCAGCGCAGCCCGTGCAGTGTGCAGGCGTCACGCAGGCCCCACATCCACGCCCCGTCCTCCTCCGTCCAGCGCTCGTCGCCCTCACGGCAGTAGAGGAGCACGGCGGTGCGGACGGGGGTGCGGCGGCGCAGATCATGGGGGATGACCCGGCGCAGGCTCGCCAGCAGGGCGTTGCGGAACTCCCAGCCGTCGGCAGGGGTGGCCCGTCGGGCGAACGACGCGCTGGCCGCGAGCCGTTCCTCGTGGTCGAGCACGGCGATCACAGCCGTTGAGGGGGTGGGCCGGTGGCGTGTGTGCAGACCGCTGACGACCTCACGGGGGTTGCGCAGCAAGGGAATTCCGGCTGCTGCCCACTCGGCTGGTTCGAGCATCCGGGCGAGACGGCTGGCGGAATCTGCCGGACCGTTGATCGAAGCGGCTGCGGACGAAGCGGATCCGAAGGTCACGTTCCTCCCTTCGCATACGCGCCCACTGAGCGGGCAGGGTCGGTGGGCGCACCGCGGCACGACCCTTCCGAACCCAGAACGGGCCGTGCGGGGGGGCGTGCCCAATTCTTGCGGGCACGCGGGCGGGCGGCAACGAGCAATTGAGCACGCTGACTGGAATGGGCAGGTATGACGCTCATATCCCTGCCCAATCGGGCCAACTGTCACGCGCGCTTCATGCGGATACGGCGAGCACCAGCGGAAACACCCCCTCGGCTCCGGCTCGGCGCAGCAGCCGTGACGCGACGGCGAGTGTCCAGCCACTGTCCGAGAGGTCGTCGACGAGCAGCACGGGTCCGCCAGCCGACGCGACCGCGGCGGCCAGCTCGGGTGGCACGGTCAGCGCGTCGTGCAGTCCGCGCACTCGTTGGGCGCTGTTCGTGCGGGAGAGGTGTCCGTCCTCCCACCCCGGCGCGTACTCCACCGCACCGAGCAGGGGCATACGCCCGACCTCGGCGATCCGCGAACCGAGTGACGCGACGAGCCGGGGCTTGGTGCGTGAGGCGACCGTGATCACCCCGGCCGGGCGGGGCGGTGCGTCTGCGCTCCCCGAGGCCCAGCCGCCCGGCCCTCTGGCCCAGTCCGCCAGCACGCTCACCACGGCGTTCACCACATCGTCCGGAATTGGCCCGTCGGGAGCCTGCGGGGCGAGCATCGGACGCAGCCGGTTGCCCCACCCGATATCGGAGAGCCGCCCGAGCGCGCGGCCGGCGAACGACTGCTCCCCAACCGGAATACGGCCTTTCAGATCGACGCCGACCGCGGGCAGTCCGGTGGGCCACATCTTGCGCGGCTCCACCTCCACGCCGGGCCGGCCGAGCTCCCCGCGCGCCGCGTCCAGCGCCGCTGCCGTCACCCCCGAGTCGAAGCGGGCGCCGGTGCAGTTGTCACAGCGGCCGCAAGGGGCGGCCTCCTCGTCGTCGAGCTGGCGCCTCAGGAACTCCATCCGGCAGCCGACCGCCGACGCGTAGTCGCGCATCGCCTGCTGCTCGGTCTCCCGCTGACGTGCCACCCACGCATAGCGCTCGGAGTCGTACACCCAGGGCTGGCCGGTCGTGGTCCAGCCGCCCTTCACGCGGCGCACGGCGCCGTCCACATCGAGGACCTTGAGCATGGTCTCCAGGCGCGTACGCCGCAGCTCGACCAGGGGCTCCAGGGCGGGCAGCGAGAGCGGTCGGTCCGCCTGCGCCAGCACATCAAGGGTGCGGCGCACAAGCTCCTCCGGAGGAAAGGCGACCGACGCGAAGTACTGCCAGATCGCCTCGTCCTCCTTGCCGGGCAGGAGAAGCACCTCGGCATGGTCCACGCCGCGACCGGCACGGCCCACCTGCTGGTAGTAGGCGATGGGGGAGGACGGGGAACCGAGGTGAACCACGAATCCGAGGTCGGGCTTGTCGAACCCCATGCCCAGCGCGGACGTGGCCACGAGTGCCTTGACACGGTTGGCGAGGAGGTCGTCCTCGGCCTGCTGGCGGTCCGCGTTCTCCGTGCGTCCCGTGTAGGACAGCACGGTGTGTCCGCAGTGCCGAAGGTAGGCCGTGACCTCCTCGGCCGCCGCGACCGTCAGCGTGTAGATGATCCCGGAGCCGGGCAGGTCGCCGAGGTGGTCGGCGAGCCAGGCCAGGCGGTGTGCGGCGTCCGGGAGCTGAACGACGCCGAGACTCAGGCTCTCCCGGTCGAGGGGGCCGCGCAGCACCAGTGCGTCGGTGCCCGCACCGGTGCCCAACTGCTCGGCGACATCCGCGGTCACGCGGGCATTGGCGGTGGCAGTGGTCGCCAGCACCGGCACACCCGCGGGCAGATCGGCGAGCATGGTCCGCAGCCGCCGGTAGTCGGGCCGGAAGTCATGGCCCCAGTCGGAAATACAGTGCGCCTCGTCGACGACGAGAAGCCCGGTCGCCGCGGCGAGCTTGGGCAGCACCTGGTCGCGGAAGTCCGGGTTGTTGAGCCGCTCGGGGCTGACGAGCAGCACGTCGACCTCGCCCGCGGCGACCTCGGCCTGGACCGTGTCCCACTCCTCCGTGTTGGACGAATTGATCGTCCGGGCCCTGATGCCCGCGCGGGCGGCGGCATCCACCTGATTGCGCATCAGCGCAAGCAGCGGCGAGACGATCACCGTCGGACCGCTGCCGCGCTCACGCAGCAGCGAGGTCGCGACGAAGTACACGGCGGACTTGCCCCACCCGGTCCGCTGCACCACCAGCGCCCTGCGTCTGTCGGCGACCAGCGCCTCGATGGCACGCCACTGGTCCTCGCGCAGCCTGGCGGCGCCGGAGGCGTCCTCGACGAGGCGGGCGAGGACGGCGTCGGCCGAAGCCCTCAGATCTGTGTGGTCTGCCTTGGTCATGCCCCCATGCAACCCGATGGCACGGACATCGCGCGAACGAGCCCGCCAGCCTGTGGATAACGTTATCCACAGGGCTGGTGCGGATGTCTTGATCACGGGACCGTCGAGACATGCGAGACAGCAACGAACACCACGAGTCCCCTGAGCCCCACGAGTCCCGCGGCTGGGCCGACGAGCCGCCGGGCTGGTATGACGAGGAATGCGAGCAGACCGCTCCACCGCACGACCGGCCGCAGCGGCCCGGCGACGCGGCGGGCCATCGCAGCGCCGGTCTGATCGGCGCCGATCGGACCAGTGCCGATCAGACCGGCGCCGGCGCCGGCGGCGGGACCGGTGAGACCGTCGGTGAGACCGGTCGGATCAGCGAGGCCCGCGACCGGGATGAGGTTTCCCGCAATCAGTCCGACGAGGCCCACGATCGGTCCGATGGGGTCCGCAGCCGGGCGGACGCGGCCGTGGCCCGCGACCGGGGTGACGAGCCGTCGATCACGCTGCGCGGGCCGGCCGAGCTCGTGGACGCCCTTCCCTATCTGATGGGCTTTCATCCGACCGACTCGGTGGTCATGGTCGCGCTCCATGGCCCGCGCGGCCGCTTCGGCGGACGGCTCAGGGTCGGCATCCCCGCATCGCAGCGGGAGTGGCTGCCCGTGGCCGAGCAGCTCGCCGAGTGCCTCGTCGAGGCCGGCGAGCGGCGCGGAGCGAGGCCCGACGGCATCGTCGTCTTCCTCTGCCAGGACCCGGTGGAGGGCGAGGCGGGGCTGACGGTCATGAACCGGCTTCGTCCGCTCGCTCAACGGCTGAGGACGGCCTGCGGCTCGCTGGATGTGCCGGTGTACGAGGCGCTGTGCATCTCGGATGGCCGCTTCTGGTCGTATTGCTGTCCGGATTCGCGCTGCTGTCCGGCGGAGGGGACGGTCATGGCGATGCACGGCACCTCGGTGATGGCCGCCGCCGCGGCATACGCGGGTATTCAGGTGCGCGGGACGTTGCGGGAAATGGAGGCGCGCCTGGAGCCCCTGGGTGCTCCTGTCGCTGCTGGACAGCAGCAGGCGCTGGACGGCGCGGCTTCGGGGCTGGTCCACAGGATTCTGGACCAGGGGAGCCGGGAGCAGGTCGGCAGGGAGACACTGCGGCTCGCCCAGCGGCTGATGAAGCGGCTCGGAGAGCGGGCGACCCTGGGCGTCGGTCGGACGGAGGCGGATGCGAAGGACGACAGGCTGATCTCGCACGACGAGGCTGCCGCCGTGATCCTCGGGCTCCAGGACCGGGACACCCGGGACCGGGCAGCGGCGTGGATGGAGGGGCCGGACGCCGGCCATGCGCTCCGGCTCTGGCGGGCGCTGGCCCGGCGCTGTGTCGGGCCTTACGCGGAGCACGCGGCCGCACCGCTGGCACTGGCCGGCTGGGTCTCTTGGTCGACGGGCGACGAGCCGGGGGCACGGGTCGCACTCAGCCTCTCTTTGCGTGCCGATCCGGAGTACGTCTTCGCGCGCTTGCTGCATCAGGCGTGCAACGACGGGCTGGACCCGGAGGAGCTGCGCCGCTGTCTGCGCCGGGAGCACGCCGCACGGAAGGCCGAAGCGGCCGAGGTCGAGCAGGAGGCCCGGGCCGAGCACGTGATCGGGACCGGCCCCGGCGTCGCGATCGGCACCGGTTCCGGTGCCACTGCCGGCGGCGGCGGTTCAGGCGGCGGTAGCGCGCCCCGGCGGCAGCGGTCACCGCGGGCGGGGAGGCCGACCGGCACGGGCGGATCGAAGAACGGCACGCCCCGGGCGTCGGCTCCGGGCGCAGGTCCTGCTTCCCGGCGCCGCCCCGCGCCCGGGACGCGCACCGCGGCGGTGCGGGGCCGGTCGCGCACGACGGACCAGGGCGGACAGTGCGGCACAGGGAGCGGACGATGACGGGCGTGACCCTCCCGGAGCCGCCGACGTTCACGTCTCAGGCGGCGACGTACGACCGGTGCCGCCGCGCCCCGGGCTTCAGCTGGGAGGTGGGAGCGAGATGGCGGAGACGGTCCGAGCCGGTCAAGAAGTCGTGGTTCTGGATCAGGAAGGGAGTGTTTATCGTCAGGAAGACGACTATGATCGCGGCATGTCGCCCTACGACCCGTCGGCCTTCCCGCCCTTCGCAGTCACCGTCGACCTGGTCGTGCTCACCGTGCGCCGACATGCGCTGTGCGCGCTGGTCGTCCGCCGCGGAGAAGCGCCGTTCCAGGGGCGCTGGGCGCTGCCCGGAGGCTTCGTACGGGCCGATGAGGATCTTGCCGCGGCAGCGGCGCGGGAGCTGGTCGAGGAGACGGGCCTGTGCGTCCACGATCCGGGCTCGCCCGAGCCCGACAACGGTGCCCATCTGGAGCAGCTCGCCACCTACGGGGATCCGAAGCGCGACCCCCGTATGCGGGTGGTGAGCGTCGCGCATCTCGCGCTCGCCCCGGATCTCCCGGCACCGAAGGCAGGCGGTGATGCGAACAGCGCACGGTGGGCGCCCGTCGAGTCGCTGATGAGCCAGGAGAGCGGCGGACGGGAGGACGAGCCGCCGGCGCCGCTCGCCTTCGATCATGCGCAGATCCTGGCCGACGGTGTGGAGCGGGCCAGGTCCAAGATCGAGTACTCGTCGCTGGCGACGGCGTTCTGTCCGCCCGAATTCACCGTCGGCGAGCTGAGGCGGGTGTACGAGGCGGTCTGGGGGGTCGCACTGGACCCACGGAACTTCCACCGGAAGGTCACCGGCACTCCGGGGTTCCTGGTCCCCGCGGGCGGAACCACGACCCGTCAGGGCGGCAGGCCCGCCCAGCTGTTCCGCGCCGGCGGGGCGACCCTGCTCAATCCGCCCATGCTTCGCCCCGAGATCTGACTCCATGGCGGCGGGGCTGGTCGCCCGCACCGGAGCGACCGCCCTCCGGCGCCTCCTCGCCGCCTGACCCCGACCTGCTCCCGCTGCCGCTCGCCGTCTCGGTGCCGGACTGCTCGGCGCACGGACGCCCAGGCGCTCCGCCTCGTGTGCGGGGGTGACTTGGCGCACCTGTCCGAGAACTGACCAGCGCTGGCTGGCAGTTGGTCGGGCTGCTGGTGGAGTGCGCCTGGTTCCGGACTCCTGGCCGCCGGGATCTTCCGGCTCAAGGCGGCAGCGGTGGCGGCGATGATCGCCGTACCCGTGTTCGTCGTACCGATCATGGATGCGGTCGTATGAGGCGGACCACTGACTGCTCGCGACGTTGCGTGCGTTCGCCCAACCCATGGGCGCGGCACCGGTGTTGTCGCCGGCCGCCCTGCGCCCCGGGTGCCTGTTCACCGGGCCGCGGCACAGGGTCCGTTGGTGATCAAATGAGGCCTTGGGTCGACGGAAGCCGCTTAACTCCCCGGAGAATGACCGTTTCTTCCCGATAAGTCGTCAATTGCGGCGAGGGCGGCGATCACCCTTTCGTGTGCTTTTCACCAAAGACCTCAAGGGCCGCCTGGGCCGCGCCGACAAAGGATGCGTGAGTACCCTTGCGCACACCATGATGACCGTCGCCCGCCCCGCCGAGTCCGGCCTCGCCGGCCCGGGCGAACTCGACCGATACCCCTACGTGGAGGCGCCCGGCGTCGACCGCGTGGACCGTGTCGGACCCCCGGCCTGGGACACCCCGGAGGCCGACCTGGGCCGGGCGGCGGGCCGCCGCGCGGCGGGCAGCCGGGGCCGCGGACTGCACGGCCAACTCGTCCAGCAGCTGGGTCAGATGATCGTCTCCGGCGATCTCGGCGCGGACCGTCCGCTCGTACCCGAGGAGATCGGCCAGCGCTTCGAGGTCTCCCGCACCGTGGTCCGGGAGTCCCTGCGCGTCCTCGAGGCGAAGGGCCTCGTCAGCGCCCGTCCGAACGTCGGCACCCGGGTCCGTCCGGTCAGTGACTGGAATCTGCTGGACCCCGACATCATCGAATGGCGGGCGTTCGGCCCGCAGCGGGACGATCAGCGGCGTGAGCTCACCGAGCTCCGCTGGACGATCGAGCCGCTCGCCGCCCGCCTCGCGGCCGGCCACGGCAGGGAGGACGTGCAGCAGCGCCTCGGTGACATGGTCGAGATCATGGGGCATGCGCTCACTCAGGGTGACGGGATCACCTTCGCGCGTGCCGATGCCGAGTTCCACTCCCTCCTCATCCAGGTCGCCGGCAACCGCATGCTGGAGCACCTGTCCGGCATCGTCGCCGCCGCCCTTCAGGTGTCGGGCGGGCCCGCCGCCGGATGCGAGCGCCCTTCCGAGGCGTCCCTGGCCCATCACGCCCGGATCGTCGACGCCCTTGCCGCCGGCGACGCCAACGGCGCCGAGGCGGCCATGCGCCAACTGCTCACCGCCCACCCGGAGGTGGAGCGCGTCGTGCCCGCCCCGCGCGAGCACTGACCGCGAACACGGCCGAGGCGTTTCGAGGCGTTCCAGGGCGCTCTCCCTCGTGTGTCGCCGGACCGCAGGGTCCGGCGACACGACTGTGGAAGCCCCCGCGAGCGACCGGCGCGTCGACCTCCGTCCGGAGGGTGTCCGCGGTCGTCGCGGTCGGCGATCGTCCGGTCACGACCTTCGCAAGGATCGCAACGATTTGTGGGGCGGAATCGCCATCTGGTCGTTTAGTCGCAAATGAGGTGTGACTCGGGCCACGTGGATTGGGCGTAACACTCCTCGAAACAGTGCGATGACCAAAGAGGTGACAGCCGAGGAGGGAATACAGACGCCGTTCGCGGCGCTGTGCAGCTCCGAGGTCCAGCCCGCGCCGTCGGTACATCCCCAGCCGACGGTCGTCGGCTCCGGCCCGATCATGGGCGGGGCCGGAAGCCGTTTCCATCGTTCCGAGAGGTTGTTCGTGTCGGCCAGCACATCCCGTACGCTCCCGCCGGAGATCGCCGAGTCCGAGTCTGTGATGGCGCTCATCGAGCGGGGAAAGGCTGATGGGCAGATCGCCGGCGATGACGTGCGTCGGGCCTTCGAGGCTGACCAGATTCCGCCAACCCAGTGGAAGAATGTTCTGCGCAGCCTCAACCAGATCCTCGAGGAAGAGGGTGTGACGCTGATGGTCAGTGCCGCGGAGTCGCCGAAGCGCGCCCGCAAGAGCGTCGCAGCGAAGAGCCCGGCAAAGCGCACCGCCACCAAGACCGTCGCGGCGAAGACGGCCACGGCGAAGACCGTCGCGGCCGCCACCGCAGCACCGGCGGCCACGGCCGACGAGACCGTCGAGACCGCGGTCGACGAGACCGCGGCGCCCGCGAAGAAGGCGGCTGCGAAGAAGACCGCGGCCAAGAAGACGACGGCGGCCAAGAAGACCGCCGCCAAGAAGACGACGGCGGCCAAGAAGACCGCCGCCAAGAAGGACACCGAAGAGCCGCTCGAGGGCGGCGAAGAGGTGATCGAGGAGGCGCAGCCCGGCAAGGGCGGCGCCGACGAGCCCGAGGGCACCGAGAGCGCCGGCTTCGTCCTCTCCGACGAGGACGAGGACGACGCGCCCGCGCAGCAGGTCGCCGCGGCAGGCGCCACCGCCGACCCGGTCAAGGACTACCTCAAGCAGATCGGCAAGGTCCCCCTGCTCAACGCCGAGCAGGAGGTCGAGCTGGCCAAGCGCATCGAGGCGGGTCTCTTCGCCGAGGACAAGCTGGCGAACTCGGACAAGATCGCCCCGAAGCTCAAGCGCGAGCTGGAGATCATCGCAGAGGACGGCCGACGCGCCAAGAACCACCTGCTGGAGGCCAACCTCCGCCTGGTCGTCTCGCTCGCCAAGCGCTACACCGGCCGCGGAATGCTCTTCCTGGACCTGATCCAGGAGGGCAACCTCGGTCTGATCCGCGCCGTCGAGAAGTTCGACTACACCAAGGGCTACAAGTTCTCCACGTACGCCACCTGGTGGATCCGGCAGGCGATCACCCGCGCCATGGCCGACCAGGCCCGCACCATCCGTATCCCGGTGCACATGGTCGAGGTCATCAACAAGCTGGCGCGCGTGCAGCGCCAGATGCTCCAGGACCTGGGCCGCGAGCCCACCCCGGAGGAGCTGGCCAAGGAGCTCGACATGACCCCCGAGAAGGTCATCGAGGTCCAGAAGTACGGCCGTGAGCCGATCTCCCTCCACACCCCGCTGGGTGAGGACGGCGACAGCGAGTTCGGTGATCTGATCGAGGACTCCGAGGCGGTCGTCCCGGCCGACGCGGTCAGCTTCACGCTCCTCCAGGAGCAGCTGCACTCCGTCCTCGACACCCTGTCGGAGCGTGAGGCGGGCGTCGTCTCCATGCGCTTCGGTCTCACCGACGGTCAGCCGAAGACGCTCGACGAGATCGGCAAGGTCTACGGCGTGACGCGTGAGCGGATCCGTCAGATCGAATCCAAGACCATGTCGAAGCTGCGTCACCCGTCGCGTTCGCAGGTGCTGCGCGACTACCTCGACTAGGTCGCGGAGAGTACGCAGCAAGCCTGCGGAAGTACACGGCCGAGGGCCCGGTTCTCCTGAGGGAGCCGGGCCCTCGGCCGTGGTGCAGCGGGTGCGGGGCGGCCCGCGCTGGCTGACTCTGAGTGGACGGAGTCCATCGGAGAGTCAGGAGACCGCATGCGCCGCACCATCGCCCGAGCACTCACGGGGCCCTTGGCAGCCCCCTTGGCCCTGGTGGCGGCCGCGGCCCTGGTGCCCCTCGCCCAGCCGGCCCCGGCGTCCGCCGACAGCGTCGTCATCGGCGGCCGTCCGGTGCGGTCGGTGGACAGCCCGTGGGTCGTCGCCGTGTCCAGCCGTGACCGGTTCGGAGGTATGCGGGCCGGACAGTTCTGCGGCGGCGTGGTCGTCGCCCCGACCAAGGTGCTCACCGCGGCCCACTGCCTCAGCCGGGAAGTGCTGGGGGCGCCCGCCGAACAGGTCCGTGATCTGCAGGTCATCGCGGGCCGGGAGCAGTTGCTGGGCTCCGGCGGCCAGGAGATCCCCGTACAGGAGGCCAAGGTCGCGCCCACGTACGACCCGCGCACGAACTCCGGTGACCTGGCCGTCCTCACTCTGTCGAAGGCGCTTCCCGCGAGCCAGGTGATCGGGACGGCGGGTCAGGGGGACACGGCGTACCGGACGGGCACCGCCGCCGAGGTCTACGGCTGGGGTGACACGACCGGAGCCGGGACATACGCATATGCACTGCGCGTCGCGCCCGTGCAGGTGCTGGCCGACGACGTGTGCGCGCGGGCGTATCCGGGCGGGGTCGGAGGGCGATACGAGCCTGCCACCATGCTGTGCGCCGGGGATGAGAAAGGCGGGCACGACGCCTGTCAGGGGGACAGTGGCGGCCCGCTGGTGGCGGGGGGACGGCTGATCGGGATCGTCTCCTGGGGCAGCGGATGCGGCCGGGCGGACAGCCCCGGAGTGTACACGCGCGTGTCCGCGGTGCTCCGGTCGATGGGCGACAAGCTCTGACGGACCGGCAGTTGGTGACCCATCGCATGTGCCCGGTCACGATGCGAAGCCCCTCGTCCCGCCGTGGTGGCGACGGTCGGGCGCCCGAACGGCGCGGACGGTGACGGTCCGCTTGCGCTGTGCCAATGAGAACGGGCGGCCGCCCCTTCAGGAGGGGCGGCCGCCCATCAGCCGGTCAGGAACCGGCCCTTGGCTCGTCGTCGGATCGAGAGTCAGCGTTCGTCTTCGACAGCGCTTTCCGGTACGGCCGTCAGCCGGTCCGTCTCATCCTGTATCTCCACGGCGATCTTCTTGAGTTCCGGCTCGAACTTGCGCCCGTGGTGGGCGCAGAAGAGCAGCTCACCGCCGCTGGTCAGGACGACACGAAGGTACGCCTGGGCTCCGCAGCGGTCGCAGCGGTCAGCGGCCGTCAGGGGGCTCGCGGGGGTCAGAACAGTAGTCACGTCGCCTCTTCTCTAGCTCGACGAGCTGTCGTACCAGGGTCAACATCCAACCAGCCCGAAAACGTTCCCGCTCGGGCCTTTCCCTCGAAACTTCCTCTCGAGGAGGCTGGCTGCTGCCGGTTGGCGGCGAATGTGCCGTATTGCTTCGCTTTACGGTTTCGCTTTGCTTGTCATCTTGCTCGATCCTCCCGGCGGGGTTGCCGGTTTGTTCATGAGGACGTGCCCGGAGCCTAAATGGTTCATGCCCGGAAGGGAACGTGATGTGCGCGTCACTCCATCGAGGGATCGAACATGCATGCGACTCTGGACTAGCATGAGGAATCACGAGGGTGGCGTTACATCGGCTCTACCAGGCCTCGGTACCCTCTGAGCGGCGACCGACGCCGGGCCTTTACCCCACAGGGGCCAGATTCAAATTCAGCGAGGAGCGAACCGCGTGACCGCCGAAACGTCCGTGCCGTCGAGTGCGCTGCTGACCGCAGACCGTGACGGTTCCAACTACACCGCGCGGCACTTGCTGGTTCTCGAAGGGCTCGAAGCTGTCCGCAAGCGGCCCGGTATGTACATCGGGTCCACCGACAGCCGCGGTCTGATGCACTGCCTCTGGGAGATCATCGACAACTCGGTCGACGAAGCCCTGGGCGGGTACTGCGACCACATCGAGGTGATCCTCCACGAGGACGGCTCGGTGGAGGTCCGGGACAACGGCCGCGGCATCCCCGTGGACGTCGAGCCGAAGACCGGCCTGTCGGGCATCGAGGTCGTGATGACCAAGCTGCACGCCGGCGGCAAGTTCGGCGGCGGCTCGTACGCGGCGTCCGGCGGTCTGCACGGCGTGGGCGCCTCCGTCGTCAACGCCCTCTCGGCCCGTCTCGACGTCGAGGTCGACCGGAGCGGCGCGACCCACTCGATCAGCTTCCGCCGCGGCGTCCCCGGCATCTTCACCGAGTCGGGCCCCGACGCGCCCTTCGACCCGGCCAACGGGCTGATCAAGGGCAAGCGGGTGCCGAAGACCCGCACCGGCACGCGCGTGCGCTACTGGGCGGACCGCCAGATCTTCCTCAAGGACGCCAAGCTCTTCCTGGAGACGCTGCACCAGCGCGCCCGCCAGACCGCCTTCCTCGTCCCGGGCCTCACGATCGTCGTCCGCGACGAGCGCGACCTGGAGGGCGAGGGCAAGTCGCAGGAGATCTTCCGCTTCGACGGCGGCATCAGCGAGTTCTGTGAGTACCTCGCCCAGGACAAGGCCGTCTGTGACGTACTGCGACTGTCCGGCAACGGCACGTTCAAGGAGACCGTCCCGGTCCTCGACGACCGCGGCCACATGACCCCCACCGAGGTCACCCGCGACCTCGCCGTCGACATCGCGCTGCGCTGGGGCACCGGCTACGACACCCTGGTCCGGTCGTTCGTCAACATCATCGCCACGCCCAAGGGCGGCACCCACGTCACCGGCTTCGAGCGCTCCATCACCAAGACGGTCAACGAGGTGCTGCGCTCCGCGAAGCTGCTGCGCGTCGCCGAGGACGACATCGTGAAGGACGACGCCCTCGAAGGTCTCACGGCCGTCGTGACGGTGCGGCTCGCCGAGCCCCAGTTCGAGGGCCAGACCAAGGAGGTCCTCGGCACCTCGGCGGCCAACAGGATCGTCGCCAATGTCGTCGCCAAGGAGCTCAAGGAGTTCCTGACGTCGACCAAGCGCGATGCCAAGGCGCAGGCCAGGGCCGTCCTGGAGAAGACCGTCGCCGCGGCCCGTACGCGCATCGCGGCCCGCCAGCACAAGGACGCCCAGCGTCGCAAGACGGCCCTGGAGTCCTCGTCCCTGCCGGCCAAGCTCGCCGACTGCCGCAGCGACGACGTCGAGCGCAGCGAGCTCTTCATCGTCGAGGGGGACTCCGCGCTCGGTACGGCCAAGCTCGCGCGGAACTCCGAGTTCCAGGCGCTGCTCCCGATCCGGGGCAAGATCCTCAACGTTCAGAAGGCGTCCGTCTCGGACATGCTGAAGAACGCCGAGTGCGGCGCCATCATCCAGGTCATAGGGGCCGGGTCGGGCCGGACCTTCGACATCGACGCGGCGCGCTACGGGAAGATTGTCCTGCTGGTGGACGCCGATGTCGACGGCGCTCACATCCGCATTCTGCTGCTCACGCTCTTCCAGCGGTACATGCGGCCCATGGTCGAGGCGGGCCGGGTCTACGCCGCTGTGCCGCCGCTGCACCGGATCGAGCTCATCCAGCCGAAGAAGGGCCAGGACAAGTACGTCTACACGTACTCGGACAACGAACTGCGCTCCACGCTGCTGGAGTTCCAGCGCAAGGGAGTCCGTTTCAAGGACTCGATCCAGCGCTACAAGGGCCTCGGTGAGATGGACGCCGACCAGCTGGCGGAGACCACGATGGATCCGCGGTACCGCACGCTGCGCCGGATCAACATCGGTGATCTGGAGGCCGCGGAGCAGGTCTTCGACCTGCTGATGGGCAACGAGGTCGCGCCGCGCAAGGAGTTCATCACCAGCTCCGCGGCGACGCTGGACCGCTCGCGCATCGACGCCTGAGTACGTCTGTCGGCACCTCTGGGTGGAAACTTGGGCTTTCGTCACCTGATGGGGTGAAGACAGGAAGAGAAGAGTCCTGGATCTCCCCGTTCTGTCCATCCTTGGGCACGCGGCCGAAAAGGTTCGCTGACAAGGAGAACAGAGCGTGGAGAAGCAGGAAGGCCGGGACGCCGGGGAGGTGCGACTCGACGACCCGTGGTACGACGCGCTGGCCTCCGGCTGGGGCGAACTGGACGGGAGGGGCGTGCCCGCGCCCGCGGCGTCCCCGTCGGGTGCCGGCGGCGGGCAGCGCCACAGCCCGGCGGACATCTACCTGGAAGTGCACCGCAGCCCGGCCTTCCAGGAAGTCCGCAGCCGCTACCGGCGGTTCGTCGTCCCCGCCGTCCTCGCCTTCTTCCTCTGGTACGTGGCGTACGTCATCGCGGCCATCGCCGCACCCGGGCTGATGGCCAGGCCCGTCGCCGGCGCGGTGAACGTGGCGATGGTGGCCGGGCTCGGACAGTTCCTCAGCACCTTCCTGCTGACCTGGGCGTACGCCCGGCACGCACGGCTCCGCAGGGACCGCGCGGCACTCGATCTGCGGTGGACGGTCTTCGACCAGACCCGGGGTGCGGAGCCGGCACGGGGGAGCGAGCGGTGAGCGGCGACCACCAGACCCTCGCGCTGCTGCTGTTCAGCGCCTTCATCGCGGTGACCCTGGCCATCACCACATGGGTCGGCCGCAACCGGCACGGTTCCGCCGAGGAGTTCTACGCGGGCGGGCGGCTCTTCTCGCCCATGGAGAACGGGTTCGCCATCGCGGGTGACTACATGTCAGCCGCGTCGTTCCTCGGGATCTCCGGCGTCATCGCCCTCTACGGCTACGACGGAATGCTCTATTCCGTCGGGTTTCTCGTCGCGTGGCTGGTCGTTCTCCTCCTCGTCGCCGAACTCGTGCGCAACTGCGGGCGGTTCACACTCGCCGACGTCGTCGCCGCCCGGATGACCGAACGGCCGGTGCGCATCGCCGCGGGAACTTCCTCGGTCACCGTGTCCGTTCTCTATCTGGTGGCGCAGATGGTGGGGGCGGGCAGCCTGGTCGCCCTCCTCCTCGGCGGGACGAGCGAAGCCACGCGCTCGTGGACCGTCGTCGGGGTGGGCGCCCTGATGGTGATCTATGTGACGTTGGGGGGGATGCGAGCCACTACGTGGATCCAGATCGTGAAAGCCGTGCTGCTGATGGCGGGCGCGACCGCGCTCACCGTGCTCGTCCTCGTGCGCTTCCACGGCGACATCAACGAACTGCTCAACTCCGCTGCCGAGCACAGCGGCCACGGCAAGGACTTCCTCTCGCCGGGGCTGCGGTACGGCGGGGACTGGACCGCGCGCCTCGACTTCATCAGTCTCGGGCTCGCACTCGTGCTGGGCACCGCCGGCCTGCCGCACATCCTCTCCCGCTTCTACACCGTGCCGACCGCGCGGGCCGCCCGCCGCTCGGTCGTCTGGTCCATCGGACTCATCGGCAGCTTCTACCTCATGACGATCGTGCTCGGCTTCGGCGCCGCGGCCATCCTCGGTACGGACGAGGTCCGGGCGTCGAACGCCGCCGGGAACACGGCGGTTCCGCTGCTCGCCCTCGACCTCGGCGGGGGCGCGGGGTCGACCGGGGGCACGGTGCTGTTCGCCGTCGTGGCGGCGGTGGCCTTCGCGACGATCCTGGCCGTCGTCGCGGGGATCACGCTCGCCTCATCGGCCTCGGTCGCCCACGATCTGTACGCCTCGCTCAGGCGCCGCCACGCGAAGCCGTACCGCGAGGTGACGGTGGCACGCGTCGCGGCGGTCGGGATCGGCGCGGCCGCGATCGGGCTCGGCCTGCTCGCCCGCGATCTGAACGTGGCGTTCCTGGTCGGCCTGGCCTTCGCGGTCGCCGCCTCGGCCAATCTGCCCGTGCTGCTCTACTCCCTGTTCTGGAGGAACTTCACGACGCGCGGGGCGGTGTGGTCGGTGTACGGCGGACTCATCCCGGCGGTGCTCTTGGTGGCGTTCTCGCCCGTGGTGTCCGGGAGCCCTGAAGCGCTGTTCCCGGGGGTGGACTTCCATGTCTTCCCGCTCCAGAACCCGGGAGTGGTCTCCATTCCGCTGGGCTTCCTTGCCGGCTGGATCGGCACGGTGACCTCCTCCGAGCCGCCGGACGCGGCCAAGCACGCGGAAACGGAGGTACGGGCGCTCACGGGCGCGGGCGCGGTCTGAGAGCGGGCGCGTTCCGAGCCGCCCTCGCAGCCCGCAGCCCGCAGCCCGCAGCCCGCAGCCCGCAGCCCGCAGCCCGCAGTCCGCGGCCCGCGGCAGCCAGGGCGTCAGCGTTCCGCGGGAGCGAGATCCGGTGCCGTCAGGGCCTCGGGGAGCACGACGGTGAACTCGGCTCCGCCGCCCCGGGACGGGGGCGCTTCGGTCACACGGGCGGTGCCGCCCTGGCGCTCGGCGAGGCGGCGGACGAGGGCAAGACCGATGCCGCGCCTGCCGTGAGCCGGCGGCTTCTTCGTGGACCAGCCCTCGGTGAAGATCAGTTCACGCCGCTCGGCCGGGACACCCGGGCCGTTGTCGGAGACCCGGAGCACGACCGCGCGGCCCTCGCCGCTCAGCTCGATCTCGACGCGGGGATCTTCGGAGCCGACGGCCGCATCCAGTGCGTTGTCGACGAGATTGCCGACGACCGTGACCAGCCCGCGCGGGTCGACCAGTCGGTCGGGGAGCAGCGTCCCCGGTGCGATGCGCAGCGAGACGCCCCGCTCGGCGGCGACCGTCGCCTTGCCGACCAGCAGCGACGCCAGCAGGGGGTCGTGGATCTTCTCCGTGACCTGCTCCGCGGTCGACCGGTGCACGCCCACGACCTCGGTCACGAACTCCACGGCCTCCTCGTGCATCCCCAGCTCGAGCAGGCCGAGCAGGGTGTGCATCCGGTTCGCGTGCTCGTGGTCCTGCGCGCGCAGCGCGTCGATCAGCCCGCGCGTGGAGTCCAGCTCGCGGCCGAGCCGCTCCAGTTCGGTGCGGTCGCGCAGGGTCGCCACGGCGCCCCCGTCGTCGGTCGGCATCCGGTTGGCGATCAGCACGCGGTGGCCGCGCACGGTCACCAGGTCCTCGCCGGTGACCCGCCCGGCCAGCACATCCGTTGTACGCCCCGTGCCGAGCACCTCGTCGAGCGGCCGCCCCGCGGCCTCGGGGCCGACCCCGAGGAGGCGCTGCGCCTCGTCGTTCAGGAGCCGGACCCTGCCCGACCCGTCGAGGGCGACGACGCCCTCCCGGATGCCGTGCAGCATGGCCTCGCGCTCCGCGAGCAGCGCCGCGATGTCGGAGAACGCCAGATCCCGGGTCTGCCGCTGGAGCCGGCGGGAGATCGCGTACGCGGCGACGGCACCGACGGCCAGGGCGCCGCCCGCGTAGGCGAGCAGCCCGGGGATCGCGGCCAGCAGCCGGTCACGGACGCTGTCGTACTCGATGCCGACCGAGACCGCGCCGATGATCCTGCCCTGTCCGTCGCGGAGCGGGACCTTGCCGCGGGCCGAGCGGCCGAGCGTACCGCTGTCGATCTCCATGATGTGCCTGCCCGCGAGGGCCTCGCTCGGGTCGGTGGAGACGACCCGTCCGATCTGCCCGGGATCGGTGTGCGACCAGCGCACGCCCCGGATGTCCATGACGACGACGTACTCGGCGCCCGCGGCCCGCCGGATGCGTTCGGCCTCCCGCTGCACCGGGCCGTTGAGGGAGGGGTCGGAGCCCAGGAGGTCCTCCGCGACCCGGGGCGAGGCCGCGGTCTCGGCGATCGCCAGGGCACGCCGCATCGCCTGGTCGTCGAGCTGTGCGCTGAGCGGGGCCAGGAAGAGGCCGGTGGCCAGGACGGTGACGCCGGCGGCGATCGCCAGCTGCATCAGCAGGATCTGGGCGAAGGCCCGCCGTGGCCAGCCCAGCCGCCGCCTTCTCGCGGGTGCGTCCGCGGGGCCGGTCGGTGCGGGGTTCATGCATATGCACGGTAGAGGGCTGGACGCCCTTCGAGAAATCCCCGCATCGCGCCCGACGCAATGCACGCAAGTGGCTTGCGTGCATTGCAAGCCACTTTCCCGTTGGCGCGGAGGGCCGTGAAAACGCCCAGGTGCGGCCCGGAGCCAACCAGGCAGCGCCCCAACGCAGGTGCCACACAGGGCACTTGGTGGCCGCCGCAGGCGTAGACGGTTTGGCAGTTCTCTGCAACTCTCCAACCTCAGAGCGCAAATAGCTCAGTTTCTCAGTGCAGAAAGCATGTCGACCCAGGATCGGGGACAGATGAGAAACCCACGCTCACCACGGCGGGTCCTGACCGCCGTGATCGCCGCCTGTCTGCTGCTGCTCGGCCTGCCACTGACCGGAGCCTCCGCGGCCGGCGGCCCCGATATCGCCGCCGGACGGCCGGCCACCGCCAGCAGTGCCCACGTCGAGTACGGAGCCGCCAACCTGACCGACGGTGACCCGGCCAGCTACTGGCAGAGCGCCGGCACCGCCTTCCCCCAGTGGGCCCAGGCCGATCTCGGCGCCGCCACCCGCATCGACCAGGTGGTGCTCCGGCTCCCCGCCGGCTGGGAGAGCCGCAGCCAGACCCTTTCCGTGCAGGGCAGCACCGACGGCACCGCGTTCGCGACCCTCAAGACCTCGGCCGCGTACACCTTCGCACCGGGCAGCGGGAACGCGGTGACCATCGCCTTCCCTGCCACCGAGGCCCGGTACGTTCGCGTCCACATCACCGCCAACACCGGTTGGCAGGCCGCCCAGCTCTCCGAGCTGGAGGCGTACGCGGCCGGTGAGGGCGGTGAGAACCTCGCGCGCGGCAGCACGCTGACGGCCAGCAGCCACACCCAGACCTACGCGGCCGCCCATGCCAACGACGGCAGCAAGGCCAGCTACTGGGAGAGCGAGAACAACGCGCTGCCCCAGTGGATACGGGCCGACCTCGGCGCCTCCGTCGGCATCGACCGCGCCGTGCTCCGCCTCCCCGACGGCTGGGGAGCGAGGACTCAGACGCTGAAGCTCCAGACCAGCACGAACGGCACGGACTACACCGACCTCACGGCGGCCACCGGATACGCGTTCAACGCGGCCAACAGCCAGTCCGTGACGATCTCCTTCGGCGCGGTCACCACCCGCTATCTGCGGGTCCTCTTCACGGCCAACACCGAGCAGCCCGCCGGACAGCTCTCCGAGCTGGAGATCTACGGACCGGCCGGCGGTGACACCCAGGCGCCGACGGCTCCCGCGAACCTCGCCTTCACCGAGCCCGCCACCGGCCAGATCCGGCTGACCTGGACCGCCGCCTCCGACAACGTGGGCGTGACCGGCTACGACATCTACGCCGACGGCGTGCTGCGCACCAGCGTCGCCGGCAACGTGACCACGTACACGGACACCCAGCCCGAGAGCGCCACCGTCTCGTACTACGTACGCGCGAGGGACGCGGCCGGGAACCAGTCGGCGAACAGCAACACCGTCACCCGCACGGGGAGCACCGGGGACACCCAGGCGCCGACCGCTCCCGCGAACCTCGCCTTCACCGAGCCCGCCGCCGACCAGATCCGGCTGACCTGGACCGCCGCCTCCGACAACGTGGGCGTCACCGGCTACGAGGTCTACGCCAACAACGTCCTGCGCACGACCGTCGGCGGCACTGTGACCGCGTACACGGACACCCAGCCGGCGAGCGCGACGGTCACGTACCACGTGCGCGCGAAGGACGCCGCAGGGAACAGGTCGGGCAACAGCAACGGCGTCACCCGCAACGGCAGCCCGGGATCGGAGTCGAACCTCGCGGTCGGCAAGCCGATCACCGCCTCGTCCGTGGTGCACACCTTCGTCGCGGAGAACGCCAACGACAACAGCCTGACCACCTACTGGGAGGGCGCGGGCGGCAGCTACCCGAACACGCTCACCGTGAAGCTGGGCGCCAACGCCGATGTCAGCGGCGTCGTCCTCAAGCTCAACCCCGACAGCGCCTGGGGCGCGCGCACCCAGAACATCCAGGTGCTCGGCCGGGAGCAGAACGCGTCGGGCTTCACGAGTCTGGTCGCGGCCAGGGACTACGCCTTCGACCCGGCGGGCGGGAACACCGTGACCGTGCCCCTCACCGCGCGCGTCGCCGACGTGCAGCTGAGGTTCAACTCCAACACCGGCGCCCCGGCAGGCCAGTTGGCCGAGTTCCAGGTCCTGGGCAGCCCGGCGCCCAACCCCGATCTGGAGATCACCGGAGTCACGGCCTCCCCCGCGTCGCCTGTCGAGTCCGACTCCATCAGCCTCACCGCCACCGTCCGCAACAGCGGATCCCTCGCCTCCACCGCCACCGACGTCGCCTTCCGTCTCGGTGGTACGAAGGTGGCGACCGGCTCGCTCGGAGCGCTGGCAGCCGGAGCGACCGCCACCGTCAGCGCCTCGATCGGGACGCGCGACGCGGGCTCCTACCAGATCGGTGCGACGGCCGACGAAGCCGGCAATGTGATCGAGCAGAACGAGACCAACAACAGCTTCACGAACCCCACCGCACTCGTCGTGCGGCCGGTCGACAGCTCCGACCTGGTCGCATCCGCAGTCACCTGGTCACCGACCGCGCCTGCGGCCGGCGACACCGTCGCCTTCTCCGTCGCGCTGAAGAACCAGGGCACGGTGGCCTCGGCGGGCGGCAGCCACGGCATCACGCTGTCCGTCGTCAACGCGGCGGGCTCGACCGTGCGGACCCTGACCGGTGCGCACAGCGGAACCCTCGCGCCCGGAGCGAGCGCCCCGTCCGTGAACCTGGGCACCTGGCCCGCCGCCGACGGCACGTACACGGTCAGGGTGGTGGTCGCGGACGACGCCAACGAACTGCCGGTGAAGCGCGCGAACAACACCAGCACCAAGCCCCTCTTCGTCGGGCGCGGTGCGAACATGCCGTACGAGATGTACGAGGCGGAGGACGGCGTCGCGGGCGGCGGTGCCCAGGTCGTCGGGCCGAACCGGACCATCGGCGACCTCGCGGGGGAGGCGTCCGGCCGCAGGGCCGTGACCCTCAACAGCACCGGCAACTACGTCGAGTTCACGACCAGGGCCCCGACGAACACCCTGGTCACCCGCTTCTCGATCCCCGACGCGCCCGGCGGCGGAGGGATCGACTCCACGCTCAACATCTACGTCGACGGGACCTTCCGCAAGGCGATCGACCTCACCTCCACGTACATGTGGCAGTACGGAGCCGAGGCCAGCCCGGGCAACTCGCCGGGCGCGGGAGCACCCCGCCACATCTACGACGAGGCGAACGTGATGCTGGGCGAGACCGTCCCGGAAGGCAGCAGGATCAGGCTGCAGAAGGACTCGGCCAACCCGCACACGTACGCGATCGACTTCGTCAACCTGGAGCAGGCCACGGCGGCGCCCAACCCGGATCCGGCGGCGTACACCGTCCCGGCGGGCACCAGCCACCAGGACGTGCAGAACGCCCTTGACCGGGTCCGGATGGACACGACGGGCACGCTCGTCGGCGTCTATCTGCCGCCGGGCACCTATCAGACGGCCAACAAGTTCCAGGTGTACGGAAAACCGGTCAAGGTCCTCGGGGCGGGCCCGTGGTTCAGCCGCTTCGCCACCCCGGCCGGCCAGGAGAACACGGACGCGGGCTTCGCCGTCCAGGCGACCGCGAACGGCTCGTCGTTCTCCGGGTTCGCCTTCTTCGGCAACTACACGTCACGCAACGACGGTCCGGGCAAGGTCTTCGACTGGGCCAAGGTCTCGGACATGACCATCGACAATGTGTGGGTCGAGCACATGATGTGCCTCTACTGGGGCACGGACACGGACCGGATCACCATCAAGAACTCCCGGATCCGCGACCTGTACGCCGACGGTCTCAACTTCACCAACGGCAGCAGCGACAACCTGGTCAGCAATGTCGAGGCCCGCACGACGGGGGACGACGCCTTCGCCCTCTTCCCGGCCGTGGACATCGTCAACGCGAACCAGACCGGCAACGTGTACGAGAACATCACCTCACTGCTGACGTGGCGGGCCGCCGGCATCGCCATCTACGGCGGCAGCGACAACACCGTGCGCAACGCCTATGTCGCGGACACACTCACCTATCCCGGACTGACCATCGCCACGCTGAAGTTCGGTTCCATCCCCGCGCTGGGCTTCGGCACGACACCGACGGTGTTCGAGAACATCACGCTGGAGCGGAGCGGTGGCCACTTCTGGGGCAACCAGGCGTTCCCGGCGCTGTGGATGTACTCGGCGGAGTACGAGTACCGGGGCATCCGGATCAACGGTCTCGACATCACCGATCCCACCTACTCGGGGATCATGTTCCAGACGAAGTACAGCGGCAGCCAGTCGCTGAACCCCGTCACGGACAGCATCCTCACCGATGTCTCGATCAGCGGGGCGAGGAAGAGCGGCGACGCCTTCGACGCCAAGTCGGGCTTCGGGCTCTGGGTGAACGAGATGCCGGAGCCGGGCCAGGGCCCCGCGGTCGGTGAGGTCACCTTCAACGGGCTGAGGTTCAGCGACAACGCCCAGGACGTCAGGAACACCACCTCCACCTTCAGGATCAACGTCAACCCGTAGCGGCAATCCGAGAAGCACGCCGCAGGGCGGGCGCAGCGCATCGAGACTGGCGCAAGCCGCTTGCATGGCTTGCGCTAGTCTTGCGTTCATGACGCGACGACTTGCTCAGGTGGCAAAGAAGGTAGGAGTCAGCGAGGCCACGGTCAGCCGGGTCCTCAACGGCAAGCCCGGCGTCTCCGACGCCACCCGGCAGGCCGTGCTGACCGCTCTGGACGTGCTCGGCTACGAGCGCCCCACCCAGCTGCGCGGCGAGCGGGCGCGCCTCGTCGGACTCGTCCTTCCCGAGCTGCAGAACCCGATCTTCCCCGCCTTCGCCGAGGTCATCGGGGGTGCGCTGGCCCAGCAGGGGCTCACCCCGGTCCTGTGCACCCAGACCAAGGGCGGGGTCTCCGAGGCGGACTACGTCGACCTGCTGCTCCAGCAGCAGGTGTCGGGAGTCGTCTTCGCCGGCGGTCTCTTCGCGCAGGCCGACGCGCCCCACGACCACTACCGCAGGCTGGCCGATCGCAGGATCCCGGTCGTCCTCATCAACGCCTCCATCGACCGTCTCGACTTCCCCTGTATCGCCTGCGACGACACCGTCGCCGTCGAGCAGGCGTGGCGCCATCTGGCCTCGCTCGGGCACGAGCGGATCGGGTTCGTCCTCGGCCCGCCCGACCATGTGCCCTCGCGGCGCAAGCGCGCCGCCGCGCAGGCCGCCGCCGCGGCCGCCGGGCGCGAGCTGCCCGAGGAGTTCCTGGAGTGCTCCATGTTCTCCCTGGAGGGCGGGCAGGCGGCCGCGAGCCGGCTGATCGAACGGGGGGTCACGGGCATCATCTGCGCGAGCGACCCGCTCGCCCTGGGCGCCGTGCGGGCCGCCCGCAGGCGCGGGCTCACCGTCCCCGGTGATGTGTCGGTCGTCGGCTATGACGACTCGGCGTTCATGAACTGCACGGAGCCGCCGCTGACCACCGTCCGCCAGCCCATCGAGGCGATGGGGCGGGCGGCCGTCGAGCTGCTCTGCGCCCAGATCCAGGGCGGTGTGGTGCCCCCCGACGAGCTGCTCTTCGAGCCCGAGCTCGTCGTGCGCGGCTCCACCGCGCAGCCGCCTCGTTGATCCGCACACCTTCTCGCACCCGGCTCGCACCCAGCTTGCACCCGCGTCTGGACCCACATCTGCACATCACTGTCGAACTTTTACGAGATCTGCGCGACATATTGCGGTTGCCTGTTGACGGTGGTTGAGTGAACGACGCCCCGGCAGCGTGTCTGCCGAGGGCCTCCCGCGCTCATGCCCGAAGGGGACCACCGATGAGAAGTGCCCGGTTCCGTCGTACGTGTCGTGCTCGCCGCACCTCCGCGGCCGCTCTCCTCTCCGCCCTCGCGCTGACCGCGCTCGCCGCCTGCGGCACGAGCAGCAGCGACAACGGCAGTGACTCCGAAGGCGGCGGTTCGTCCGATCCGTCGGCGCCGCTTGACCCCAAGGCCAAGGTGACGCTGACGATCGACTGCATGCCGCCGGCGGCCAAGGCCGCCGAGCTCAAGGAGTGGAACGAGGACGTCAATACGTTCAACAAGACGTATCCGAACGTCAGGATCGAGGGGAAGTCGACGCCCGGGCAGTGCCTGGAGCCGCCCCGCTTCACCGCGATGCTCAAGGCCAAGTCCCAGCCCGACGTCTTCTACACCTACTTCACCGACCTGGAGCAGGTCCTCGACAACGACGGCGCCGCGGACATCACCGCCTACGTCACCGGCAAGACCGTCCCGGCCCTCAAGAACATCGACCCGGACGTCATGAACTCGCTGACCAAGGACGGCAAGCTCTACGGCCTCCCGACCAGCAACTACACCATGGGGCTGCTGATCAACCGGAAGCTGTTCCGGCAGGCCGGGCTCGACCCCGACAACCCGCCGCGCACCTGGGCCGATGTCCGCACCGCCGCCAAGGCCATCGCGGGCCTCGGCAAGGGCATCGCCGGATTCGGCGAGTACAGCGCGGGCAACACCGGCGGCTGGCACTTCACCGCCACCACCTACGGCCTCGGCGGCGACGTCGTCGACGCGAGCGGCACCAAGGCCGCGTTCAACAACGAGCTGGGCCGGGAGATCGTCCAGAACCTCCGCGCCATGCGCTGGGAGGACGACAGCATGGGCCGGACCCAGCTGCTCAAGTGGGGTGATCTGCAGAAGCAGATCGCCTCCGACAAGCTCGGCATGTTCCTCGCCGCGCCCGACGACATCACGTACATGGTCCAGCAACTCGGCGCCGCGTACGAGAACTTCGGGATGGGCCCGATCCCCGGTGAGCAGGCCACCCTCTTCGGCGGCAACAACTACATGATCAAGAAGGGGAGTTCCCCGGACAAGATCAAGGCCGCGATCGCCTGGCTCGACTTCAAGAACCTCACGGTCGGCAAGGGCCAGTTCGACTGGGCCCGCACCAAGGCGGACGGCCTCCCCGTCGGTCTCCCGCAGCCGAACTTCTGGCTGAACGACAGCAAGACCGCGGACGACGCCCAGCGCACCCAGCACGCCACCATGCCGGTCGCCAACTTCAAGACCTTCATGGACAACCCGGTCAAGGGCAAGGCCGAACCGCCCAAGGCCCAGGAGATCTACAAGGTCCTCGACAACGTGATGTCCGGGGTCCTCACCAACGAGGACGCCGACGTCGACAAACTGCTGGCCACCGCGGAGCAGCAGGTGAACCAGATCCTGGCGAACCAGTAGCCGCCATGTCCGCACCCGCCCTCCCCACGAGCGAGCAGCCGGAGGCGCGCACCCGCCGCGCCTCCGGAGGCCGCCGCCCCCGTACGACGGCCGGGCGCCGCGAGGCGTACGTACGGGCCTTCCGGCGCAACCTCTCCGCGCACACGTTCCTGATCGGGGCCGTCCTCTGCTTCGGCTTCTTCTCCTGGTACCCGATGGTCAGGGAGTTCCTGCTGGCCTTCCAGAAGACCGAGGACGGACGCACCAGCTGGGCCGGCTGGGAGAATCTGCGCACGGTCTTCGCCGACCCCGCCTTCTGGCAGGCGTGGCGCGGCACGCTCCTCTTCACCGGCCTCGCCCTGGTCCTCGGTTTCGCGGTGCCCTTCGTCGTCGCCCTCGTCATCAACGAGTTCCGGCACGCCCGGGCGTATCTGCGGCTGCTGGTCTATCTGCCCGTGATGCTGCCGCCGGTCGCCTCGGTCCTGCTCTTCAAGTACCTGTACGACCCCGGGTACGGGCTCTTCAACTCCGTCCTCGACGCCCTCCACCTGCCCCAGCAGCAGTGGCTCCAGGACCCGGACACCGCGATGCTCTCCGTCGTCATCGCCGCCACCTGGATGAACATGGGCGGCGCCACGCTCATCTACCTCGCCGCGCTCCAGTCCGTCCCCGGCGAGCTCTACGAGGCGGCCGAACTGGACGGCGCGGGGCTGCTCCGCAAGGTCTGGCACGTCACCGTCCCGCAGACCCGGCTCATCCTCTCGCTGATGCTGCTGATGCAGATCATCGCGACGATGCAGGTCTTCACCGAGCCGTTCCTGCTGACCAACGGCGCGGGGCCCGAGGGGTCCACGACGACCGTCGTCTATCTGATCTACCAGTACGCCTTCAACTTCAACAACTACGGGGCCGCGGCGGCGCTCGGCCTGGTCCTGCTCGTGCTGCTCGCCGGCTTCTCGGCCGCGTACGTACGGCTGAGCCGGACCGCCGGCGACGAATGAACGGGGGAGCGCGACGCGCATGACCACCAGGACGCTCATCTCACCCGCACAACTGGCAAGGCCGCGGGCCCGGTACGTCTACTGGGCCGTCCTCGCCCTCGTCCTCGTCCTCTTCACGCTCGTCTTCCTCGGACCGCTCTACTGGATGGTCACCGGCGGGCTCAAGAGCACCCAGGAGGTGGTGCAGTCGCCGCCGACCCTCGTGCCCGGCTCGCTGCACCCGGAGACATACGCCAGGGCCTGGGAGGTGATGGACCTGGCCCGGCTGCTCTTCAACACGCTGTACTACGCCCTCGGGGCGCTCGCCTTCCAACTCGTCCTCGACGTCACCGCCGCCTACTCGCTCTCCAAGCTCCGGCCCGTCCTCGGCAAGGCGATCCTCGGGATGATGCTCGCCACCCTGATGATCCCGGCGACGGTGCTCGTCGTACCGCAGTATCTGACCGTCCTGGACGTGCCGATCGTCGAGCGGAACCTCCTCAACTCGCCGTGGGCGATCTGGCTGCCCTCCGTCACCAACGCCTTCAACATCTTCCTGCTCAAACGGTTCTTCGACTCGATCCCGCAGGAGCTCCTCGACGCCTCCTCGATCGACGGCGCATCACGGCTGCGCACCCTGTGGTCGGTGGTGCTGCCGATCTCACGGCCCATCCTCGGCGTCGTCTCCATCTTCGCGGTGGTCGGCGTCTGGAAGGACTTCCTCTGGCCGATGCTCACGCTGCCCGACCCGACCAAGCAGACGCTCAACGTCGGCATCTACTCCCTCGCCAGCGGAGTGCCGGAGAACGTCCTCATCGCGGCCCTCACCATCGCGTCCGTGCCCACGCTGCTGATCTTCCTGATCTTCCAGCGGAACATCATGAGCGGCCTCACGGCAGGCGGGCTCAAGGGCTGACATCGAGCGCTCCCCCCGACGGCCGGCGTCTCTCCCACCCGCTCACCTGCCCACCCGCCCACCCCGAAAGGATCAACGTGCCCGCATCGGATCCGGACTCTTCGGACTGGTGGCGCTCCGCCGCCATCTACCAGGTGTACGTACGCAGTTTCGCCGACGGCGACGGGGACGGCACGGGCGACCTCGCCGGGGTCCGGGCGAACCTGCCCTACCTCGCCGAACTGGGCATCGACGCGCTCTGGTTCACACCCTGGTACCTCTCGCCGCTCGCGGACGGCGGGTACGACGTCGCCGACTACCGCTGCATCGACCCGGCCTTCGGCACCCTCGCCGAGGCCGAGAAGCTCATCGCCGAGGCCCGCCGGTCCGGTATCCGCACCATCGTCGACATCGTCCCGAACCACGTCTCCGACCAGCACGTCTGGTTCAGGGCCGCCCGCGCGGCCCGCCCCGGCAGCCCCGAACGGGCCCTCTTCCACTTCCGGCGCGGACGGGGAGCGGACGGCGAACTCCCGCCCAACGACTGGGAGTCGGAGTTCGGCGGGCCCGCCTGGACCCGGCTGCCCGACGGCGAGTGGTACCTCCATCTCTTCGCGCCCGAACAGCCGGACCTGAACTGGGCACACCCCGCGGTGCGGCGCGAACACGAGGAGATCCTGCACTTCTGGTTCGAGCGCGGCGTCGCGGGCGTACGGATCGACTCGGCGGCCCTGCTCGCCAAGGACCCCCGCCTGCCCGACTTCACCGCGGGCACCGATCCGCACCCGTACGTCGACCGTGACGAACTCCACGCCATCTACCGCTCCTGGCGGGCGGTCGCCGACGCGTACGACGGGATCTTCGTCGGCGAGGTCTGGCTCCCGGACTCCGAACGCTTCGCCCGCTATCTGCGCCCCGACGAGCTGCACACGGCGTTCAACCTGAGCTTCCTCGCCTGCCCCTGGGACGCGCAGAAGCTGCGCCGCACGATCGACGAGACCCTCGCCGAGCACGCGCCCGTCGGCGCACCGGCGACCTGGGTGCTGTGCAACCACGACGTGACCCGGACGGTCACACGGTACGGACGCGAGGACACCGGCTTCGACTTCGCGGCCAAGGCGTTCGGCACCCCGACCGACCTCGCGCTCGGCACCCGGCGCGCCCGCGCCGCGGCCCTGCTCTCACTGGCGCTGCCCGGCTCCGTCTACGTCTACCAGGGCGAGGAGCTGGGACTTCCGGAGGCGGAGATCCCGCGGGACCGGATCCAGGACCCCATGCACTTCCGCTCGGGCGGCACGGACCCGGGGCGCGACGGCTGCCGGGTGCCGCTGCCGTGGAACGGCGCGCTCCCCGACACCGAACCGTGGCTGCCGCGGCCGGCGGACTGGCCCGCGTACGCCGCCGACCGCCAGGCCCGCGATCCCGGCTCGATGCTCAGCCTCTACCGGACCGCCCTGCGGCTGCGCCGCACGGTGCCGGGGTTCGGCGACGGCCCGATGACCTGGCTGCCGCCGTCCGGGCCGGAGGTGCTGGCCTTCGCCCGCCCGGACGGACTGGTGTGCGTCGCCAACCTGGGCCCGCAGCCGGCCTGCCTGCCGGCGTACGAGACCGTCCTGCTCGCCAGCGGGCCGCTCGACGAGGACGGGCGACTGCCCAGGGACACGGCGGTGTGGCTGCGCGCCCCGCATATTCTGGGACGGTCCCCCATGCCGTCGTAGACCGGAAGGTGCCGTGTTGAGCACGCAGATCCCCGTCATCGTCCTCGCGGGATTTCTGGGATCCGGAAAGACCACATTGCTCAACCATCTGCTGCGGGCGAGCCGCGGGACCAGGATCGGCGCGATCGTCAACGACTTCGGCTCGATCGAGATCGACGCCATGACCGTCGCGGGGCAGCTCGGCGACTCCACGGTGTCCCTCGGAAACGGCTGTCTGTGCTGCGCCGTCGACGCGAGCGAGCTGGACGTCTTCCTGGAGAGGCTCACCCGGCCCGCCGCCCGGCTCGATGTGATCGTGATCGAGGCCAGCGGCCTCGCCGAGCCGCAGGAACTCGTCCGGATGCTCCTGGCGAGCGAGAACGAACGGATCGTGTACGGGGGCCTCGTCGAGGTCGTCGACGCCGCCGAGTTCGACGCGACACGGGAGAGGCATCCCGAGATCGAGCGGCATCTCGGCATCGCCGACCTCATCGTGCTCAACAAGGCGGACCGGGCCGGGGACGGGGCGGCGGGGGAGCGGCTGCGGCAGCGGATCGCGGGCCTCGCCGACGGGGCGGCGGTGATCCCGGCGACGTACGGGCGGATCGATCCCGAGCTGCTCTTCGCATGCCGCCCGCGCGGCGAACGTGTCGGCCAGCTGTCCTTCGACGACCTCCACACGGGCGACGAGGGCGCCGTGTGCGACGTGGGCGCCGTGTGTGACGAGCACGGTCACGGCCATGGTCACCACGACCATCTGCACGCCGCCTACGAGGCCGTCTCGTTCACCGCCGCGGAGCCCCTCCACCCGCGCAGGCTGCTGGACTTCCTCGACTCGCGGCCCCAAGGGCTCTACCGGATCAAGGGCTTCGTCGACTTCGGTGACGCCGACCCCCGCAACCGGTACACCGTCCACGCCGTCGGCCGCTTCCTCCGCTTCTACCCGGAGCCCTGGCCACCGGGCCGGGAGCGGGGCACCCAGCTGGTCCTCATCGGCTCCGGCACCGACGGCGAGGCGCTGCTCAAGGCGCTCGACGCCGCCCGGGTGGCCGGCCCGCACGACGCCCCCGAGGAGCACAGCATGTGGGGCGTGCTGCGGTACGTGCCCGAACCGGCCGCCGCGGAACCGGCCGCCGGGGACCTCGCCGAGGAACCGGACGACCGGAGCTGAACGAGGCTGCCCCCGCACCGGTGGAGGGTGCGGGGGCAGCCGTCGTGTCCGTCCGGGAAGACCCCGCTACGACGCGGGGCCCGCCAGCGCGTCCACCGGCTTCGCCGGCGGTGTGCCCGAGCCGTCGCGCCGGGGGTCGAGCTCCGGCAGCTCCGACGGGGTGCCGTTCTTCTGCGCGGCACGCGCCGGGGCGGCGCCCGCCCAGGCCAGGAGCAGCACGTCCTCGCCCTTCAGGAACCGCTGGCAGCGGACGCCGCCGGTCGCCCGGCCCTTGCGCGGGTACTGGTCGAAGGGCGTCAGCTTCGACGTCGTGACCGAGTCGTCGAGTGCCCCGGTGGAACCCGCGGCCGTGAAGACCACCGCGTCCGCCGCCGGGTCGATCGCGGTGAACGAGATCACCTCCGCGCCCTCCGTGAGCTTGATACCGGCCATGCCGCCCGCCGGCCGCCCCTGCGGCCTCACCTGAGCGGCCTGGAAGCGCAGCAACTGGGCGTCGGAGGTGATGAAGACCAGGTCCTCCTCGCCGGTGCGCAGCTCGGCGCCGCCCACGATCCGGTCGCCCTCCTTGAGGGTGATGACCTCCAGCTCCTCCTTGTTGGCAGGGAAGTCCGGCACCACCCGCTTCACCACGCCCTGGAGCGTCCCGAGCGCGAGGCCCGGCGAGGACTCGTCCAGGGTCGTCAGACACACCACCGTCTCGTCCGCCTCCAGGGAGAGGAACTCCGACAGCTGCGCCCCGCCCGACAGGTTCGGCGCCGCGGCCGTCTCCGGCAGCTGGGGGAGATCGATCACCGCGAGCCGCAGCAGCCGCCCGGTCGAGGTGACCGCACCCACCTCGCCGCGGGCCGTCGCGGGCACCGCCGAGACGATCACATCGTGCTTGGCGCGCTTGCCGTCGTCCTCCGGCAGCGGCTCCCCGGTGACCGTGCGCGCCAGGAGCCCCGTCGAGGACAGCAGGACGCGGCACGGGTCGTCCGCGACCTGGAGCGACTCGGCGGGAACGGGCGTGCCCGCGGACTCCAGCAGCACGGTGCGCCGGTCGGTGCCGAACTTCTTGGCCACCGCGGCCAGTTCGGAGGAGACGAGCTTGCGCAGCTCCGCGTCCGAATCCAGGATCCGGGTCAGCTCCGCGATCTCCGCGGTGAGCCGGTCGCGCTCACTCTCCAGCTCCAGCCGGTCGAACTTGGTGAGCCGGCGCAGCGGGGTGTCCAGGATGTACTGCGTCTGGACCTCGCTGAGCGAGAAGTGGGCGATGAGCCGCTCCTTCGCCTGCGCCGAGTTCTCACTGGACCGGATCAGGCGGATGACCTCGTCGATGTCGAGGAGCGCGACGAGCAGGCCCTCGACGAGATGCAGCCGGTCGCTCTTCTTGCCGCGGCGGAACTCGCTGCGGCGCCGGACGACGTCGAAACGGTGGTCGAGATAGACCTCAAGGAGCTCCTTGAGGCCCAGCGTCAGCGGCTGGCCGTCGACCAGCGCCACGTTGTTGATGCCGAAGGACTCCTCCATCGGCGTCAGCTTGTACAGCTGCTCCAGGACGGCCTCCGGGATGAAGCCGTTCTTGATCTCGATGACCAGGCGCAGCCCGTGCTCACGGTCGGTGAGGTCCTTGACGTCCGCGATGCCCTGGAGCTTCTTCGCGCCGACCAGGTCCTTGATCTTTGCGATCACCTTCTCCGGGCCGACGGTGAAGGGCAGCTCGGTGACGACGAGGCCCTTGCGGCGCGCCGTCACGTTCTCCACCGCCACGGTGGCGCGGATCTTGAACGTGCCGCGGCCGGTCTCGTACGCGTCCTTGATCCCGGCCAGGCCCACGATCCGGCCGCCCGTGGGCAGGTCGGGACCCGGGACGTACCGCATCAGGGTCTCCAGGTCGGCGCCCGGGTGCCTGATCAGATGGCGGGCGGCGGCGATGACCTCGCCCAGGTTGTGCGGCGGCATGTTGGTCGCCATACCGACGGCAATGCCGGAGGCGCCGTTGACCAGCAGATTCGGGAAGGCCGCGGGCAGCGCGACCGGTTCCCGTTCCTGCCCGTCGTAGTTCGGCGAGAAATCGACCGTGTCCTCGTCGATCGACTCGGTCATCAGGCTCGTGGCGTCGGCCATGCGGCATTCCGTGTACCGCATGGCGGCCGGAGGGTCGTCGTTGCCGAGCGAGCCGAAGTTCCCGTGGCCGTCCACCAGCGGCAGGCGCATCGAGAAGGGCTGCGCCATGCGCACCAGCGCGTCGTAGATCGACGCGTCACCGTGCGGGTGGAGCTTGCCCATGACCTCGCCGACGACGCGCGCGCACTTCACATAGCCGCGGTCGGGGCGCAGGCCCATCTCGTTCATCTGGTACACGATCCGGCGATGGACGGGTTTCATGCCGTCCCGGGCGTCCGGCAGCGCCCGTGAGTAGATCACCGAGTACGCGTACTCGAGGAAGGAGCCCTGCATTTCGTCGACGACGTCGATGTCGAGGATCCTCTCCTCGAAGTCGTCGGGCGGCGGCGTCTTCGTGCTGCGGCGGGCCATCGCTGCTGCGGCTCCTTCACCAACATGAACCATGAACGTGATCTGACGCCGACCATTGTGGACCGTCCCGCTGACATCGCCGACCCCGACCCGATCCCACCGGGCCGAACGCCCCGGAACCGGCAGGTGGCGACGGCCCCGACGACCGGGCGGAACCGGCGGGAACTTCGCCAGGTGTCGGCGGCCTTGCATACAGTGGCAGAACATCCAGCAACGCGATCGAAGGGACCACATGCCCATGGGTCACACGGCCACAGCGCAGGCCGGCTCCGGCGGCCTGACAGCGACCGAGCACCGCCTGGCCAACGGTCTGCGCGTGGTGCTCTCCGAGGACCACCTGACCCCGGTCGCCGCGGTCTGCCTCTGGTACGACGTCGGCTCGCGCCACGAGGTCAAGGGGCGTACGGGCCTGGCTCACCTCTTCGAGCACCTGATGTTCCAGGGCTCGGCGCAGGTCTCCGGGAACGGCCACTTCGAGCTCGTGCAGGGAGCGGGCGGCTCGCTCAACGGCACCACCAGCTTCGAGCGCACCAACTACTTCGAGACGATGCCCGCCCACCAGCTGGAGCTCGCGCTCTGGCTGGAGGCCGACCGCATGGGCTCGCTGCTCACCGCGCTCGACGACGAGTCCATGGAGAACCAGCGGGACGTCGTGAAGAACGAGCGCCGCCAGCGCTACGACAACGTTCCGTACGGCACGGCCTTCGAGAAGCTCACCGCGCTCGCCTACCCCGAGGGCCACCCGTACCACCACACCCCGATCGGCTCCATGGCCGACCTGGACGCGGCGACGCTGGAGGACGCGCGGAGCTTCTTCCGCACGTACTACGCGCCGAACAACGCGGTGCTCTCGGTCGTCGGCGACATCGACCCCCGGCAGACGCTCGCCTGGATCGAGAAGTACTTCGGCACGATCCCCTCCCACGACGGCAAGCAGCCGCCGCGCGACGGCAGCCTCCCCGACACCATCGGCGAGCAGCTGCGCGAGGTCGTGGTGGAGGAGGTGCCCGCCCGTGCGCTGATGGCCGCCTACCGGCTGCCGCACGACGGCACCCGCGAGTGCGACGCCGCCGACCTGGCGCTGACCGTCCTCGGCGGCGGCGAGTCGTCCCGGCTGCACAACCGCCTGGTGCGCCACGACCGTACGGCCGTCGCCGCCGGCTTCGGGCTGCTGCGGCTCGCCGGGGCGCCCTCGCTCGGCTGGCTGGACGTGAAGACCTCCGGCGGGGTCGAGGTGCCCGGCATCGAGGCCGCGGTCGACGACGAGCTGGAGCGGTTCGCCGCCGAGGGCCCTACACCCGAGGAGATGGAGCGGGCCCAGGCGCAGCTGGAGCGCGAATGGCTGGACAGGCTCGGCACGGTCGCGGGCCGCGCGGACGAACTGTGCCGGTACGCCGTGCTGTTCGGCGACCCGATGCTGGCGTTCAGCGCCGTGTCGCGGGTCCTCGACGTCACCGCCGAGGAGGTGCGGGCCGTCGCCCGGGCCCGGCTGCGCCCGGACAACAGGGCGGTGCTGGTGTACGAACCCGTCCAGGCCGCCGAGGGCACCGAGGGCACCGAGGACAACGACGACGCAGAGGGGGCGGACCAGTGACCGACGCTGCCGCGACCACCATGGAGTTCCACCCGCAGCCGACGGCCGGCGAGGCGAAGCCGTGGGCCTTCCCCGCCCCCGAGCGCGGCACGCTCGACAACGGGCTGACCGTGCTGCGCTGCCACCGCCCCGGCCAGCAGGTGATCGCCGTCGAGATCTTCCTCGACGCCCCGCTGGACGCGGAGCCCCAAGGGCTCGACGGTGTCGCCACGATCATGGCCCGCGCCCTCTCCGAGGGCACCGACAAGCACACGGCGGAGGAGTTCGCGGCCGAGCTGGAGCGCTGCGGCGCCACGCTCGACTCGCACGCCGACCACCCCGGCGTGCGGGTCTCCCTGGAGGTGCCGGTCTCCCGGCTGCCGAAGGGGCTCGGCCTGCTCGCCGAGGCCCTGCGCGCGCCCCTGTTCGCGGACAGCGAGGTCGAGCGGCTCGTACAGAACCGGCTGGACGAGATCCCGCACGAGACCGCCAACCCCGCACGCCGCGCCGCCAAGGAGCTCTCCAAGCAGCTCTTCCCGGCCACTTCCCGGATGTCCCGGCCCCGCCAGGGCAGCGAGGAGACCGTGGAGCGCATCGACTCCGCGGCCGTGCGCGCCTTCTACGAGGCCCACATCCGGCCCGCCACCGCCACCGCCGTCATCGTCGGCGACCTCACCGGTGTCGACGTGGACACCGTGCTGGCCGACACCCTCGGCGACTGGTCCGGCGGCGCCGCCCAGCGCCGCCCCGCGCCGCCGATCACCGCCGACGACACGGGCCGCGTCGTCATCGTCGACCGCCCCGGCGCGGTCCAGACGCAGCTGCTCATCGGGCGTATCGGCCCGGACCGCCACGACCGCGTCTGGCCGGCCCAGGTCCTCGGCACGTACTGCCTGGGCGGCACCCTCACCTCCCGCCTGGACCGTGTCCTGCGCGAGGAGAAGGGCTACACGTACGGGGTCCGGGCCTTCGGCCAGGTCCTGCGCTCCGCTGCGCCTTCTTCCCCGGGAGGGGCTACGGGCGCGGCGATGCTCGCCATCAGCGGCTCCGTCGACACCCCGAACACGGGGCCGGCTCTGGACGACCTGTGGAAGGTGCTGCGCACCCTCGCGGCGGAGGGTCTGACGGACGCCGAGCGCGATGTCGCCGTGCAGAACCTGGTGGGCGTGGCCCCGCTCAAGTACGAGACGGCGGCGTCCGTCGCGGGCACGCTGGCCGACCAGGTCGAGCAGCACCTCCCGGACGACTTCCAGGCGGAGCTCTACGCCCGGCTGGCCGAGACCGGCACCGTCGAGGCGACGGCCGCGGCCGTCAACGCCTTCCCGGTGGACCGGCTCGTCACCGTCCTCGTCGGTGACGCCTCCCAGATCGCGGAGCCGGTGCGGGCGCTCGGCATCGGACAAGTGACGGTCGTCACGGGCTGATTGTCCGAGGAGTGGATCCCGGCTGACCGGGGAGCGGCTCCCGAGCAGAGGGAAGGGCCCCGTTGGCGGTGCGCCAACGGGGCCCTTCCGTATGTCCGTTTTGTTGGCGAGACGGCGTGTCTGCCCTGTGGCATGAACAACAATTCCGGGTGTCCGTTTGGTGATTGAAAGATGACCGGCTTAGCGTCATCTGCGCTGTCCGCCGGTTGCACCAGCCGCGCCCGCGGCATCGGGCAGCCATCGCCGAGTCCCCGTCGGGCGCGAGCCTGGGGAACCGGGGACCCACATGTCCCCCTTGGGGTGAATCGGACGCCTTCGTCTGTGCGGAGGGGCCCGTAGGAGACCTTCCTGCTCCGAACCCGTCAGCTAACCCGGTAGGCGAGAAGGAAGGAAAGGATCAGCCTCTTCATGGCGTTCACCCGTGCCACCGGGAAGCATCGTGGTCCGAGCCGGCTGGCGCGCAAGCGCGCGGGCATCGCCGGAGCGGCGGCCATCGCCACCACCGGCGTCATCGGAACCCTCGCCTCCCCGGCGCTCGCCGCCGACACGGACACCTTCGCCGTCGAGGACACCGGCCTGCTCCAGGCCGTCGTCGCCGACGACACCACCCTCGCCGACCGGATCGACGCCCAGGCCGACGCCCAGCAGCAGGAGGCCGATCTGGCCGCCGCCCGCGCCAAGGCCGAGGCCGAGGCGAAGCGCAAGGCGGAGGCCCGCGCCAAGGCGGCGCGTGCCGCCAAGGAGCGCGCCGCCCGTGAGGCCGAGCGCAAGCGCCTGATGTCCTACACGCTCCCGGTCGCCGGCTCCTACGTCTCCACGGGTTACCAGGCCGGCGGCGCCGTCTGGTCCTCCGGTACCCACACCGGTGTCGACTTCCACGCCGCCTCCGGGACCCCGGTCGTCGCCGTCGGCATGGGCGAGGTCGTGGAGGCCGGCTGGGGCGGTGCGTACGGCAACAACATCGTGATCCGTATGAAGGACGGCACGTACACCCAGTACGGCCACCTGTCCTCCATCGGCGTCTCGGTCGGCCAGACCGTCACCCCGGGCCAGCGGATCGGACTCTCCGGGGCGACCGGCAACACGACCGGACCGCACCTCCACTTCGAGGCCCGCACGAGCCCCGAATACGGCTCGGACATCGACCCGGTCGCGTACCTGCGCGGCCACGGCGTCAGGGTCTGACGGCCGCTCCGGGCGGCACTGACACCAGCGGGGCCCCGGGTCCGGTCACGCCGACCGGACCCGGGGCCTTCGCCTTCGGTCCACCCCGGGGCCTTCTCCTTCGTCGTCTTCCGGCCAAAAGATATCCATGCATTACCGTGAACCGCCGTAGACCATCGGAAATTCCGGTCCGCTGCAATAGAGTCACCGAACAGACAACCCTTCGGCTGGGTTTCGCGCGGATAAAAGGCGGAGGTTCGGTATGCGCATTCCTGCGCGCTCGGTATGCACGGCGATCCGCGACGACATCGTCTCCGGCGTCTTCGAGCGCGGCAGCCGGCTCACCGAGGAGCAGCTGGCGCGCCGCTACGGCGTCTCGCGTGTCCCGGTGCGCGAAGCGCTGCGCACCCTGGAGTCGGAGGGGTTCGTCACCACCCGGCGGCATGCCGGCGCGTGTGTGGCCGAGCCCACCGAGCAGGAGGCGGCCGACCTGCTGGAGATCCGGCTGCTGCTGGAGCCCCTCGGCGCCGCACGCGCTGCCCAGCGACGCACGGACGCGCATCTCAAGGTCCTGCGTGGCCTGGTCAGACTGGGTCAGGAGCGGGCCCGGCGCGGCCAGGGCGAGGATCTGCGCTCGCTGGGCGGCTGGTTCCACGAGACGCTCGCGCAGGCGTCCGGCAGCCCAGGACTGATCGCGCTGCTCACCCAGCTCCGCCACAAGATCGCATGGATGTACACCGTCGAGGCGCCCGCCCAGCCGGTCGAGTCCTGGGGCGAGCACGGCGCCATCGTGGACGCGGTCGCGCGGGGCGACGTGGAGCGGGCACGGGCGCTCACCACCCTGCACGCGGAGCGCACGACGGCGGCGCACCGGCTGCGAATTGCGCCGCAGAGGGCCGTGAGGACTTCGCAACATGCCGTAAACACGGCGAGCGTCCGCTATTAACAAAGGCGCCGTATACAAAGGTCGGCGCTTTTGTTTCTTCGTTTTCCCGGGGCTTTTGCCGAGCGCATAGGGACGAGCGCATAGGGACGAGCGCATACGGACGAGCGTGTACCGCCGAGCGCATACGACGGAGCCGCGGTCACCGGTGAATTCCGGTGCCGCGGCTCAGTCGTGTGCATGCCTTGGCCGGCCGATGGCCGGGCGACCGTCTCAGACGGTCTCGGGAAGCTCCTCAAGACCCTCGGCGACCAGCTTCGCCAGACGGTCGAGAGCGGCTTCGGCGCCGTCCGCGTCCGAGGCGAGGACGATCTCCTCGCCGCCCTCCGCGCCGAGGCCGAGCACCGCGAGCATCGAGGCGGCGTTCACCGGGGTGCCGTCGGCCTTGGCGATCGTGACGGGAACGCCGGAGGCCGTGGCGGCACGGACGAAGATGGAGGCGGGGCGGGCGTGGAGGCCCTCGGCCCAGCCGACATTGACGCGGCGCTCAGCCATGGTGATGCCCTTCAAGTGCTAGGGGTTGTCTAGACCATTGTGTCATGTGTTGCGGAGTGCTCGTACCGGCCTACGGCCGTGCCGCGAATCCGTGGACCCAGCGTGCACCTGCACTTCGGGCTTCGCGACCCGTGTCCGGGTCGTAACCTTGCCCCATGCAGACCCCGTCGGACCACGCGTACCCCGACCACTGGGAAGCAGACGTGGTGCTGCGCGACGGCGGCACGGCCCGGATCAGGCCCATCACCACCGAGGACGCCGAGCGGCTCGTCAGCTTCTACGAGCAGGTCTCCGACGAGTCCAAGTACTACCGCTTCTTCGCGCCGTACCCGCGGCTCTCCGCGAAGGACGTGCACCGCTTCACGCACCACGACTACGTGGACCGGGTGGGGCTCGCGGTGACGGTCGGCGGGGAGTTCATCGCGACCGTGCGCTACGACCGGATCGACGGCACCGGAAGGGCGGCGTCCGCGCCCGCGGACGAGGCGGAGGTCGCCTTCCTGGTGCAGGACGCGCACCAGGGGAGAGGTGTGGCGTCCACACTGCTCGAGCACATCGCGGCGGTCGCGCGGGAGCGGGGGATCAGGCGGTTCGCGGCGGAGGTGCTGCCCGCCAACAGCAAGATGATCAAGGTCTTCACGGACGCCGGATACACCCAGCGGCGCAGCTTCGAGGACGGCTCCGTCCATCTCACGCTCGACCTGGAGCCGACCGCCAGGTCCCTCGCGGTGCAGCGCGCCCGGGAGCAGCGGGCCGAGGCGCGCTCCGTGCAGCGGCTCCTCGCGCCCCGGTCGGTCGCGGTGATCGGGACGGGGCGGGCGCCGGGCGGGGTCGGCCGCACCGTGCTGCGCAATCTCCTGGCTTCCGGATACACGGGGCGTATCCGTGCGGTGAACCGCGCCCTCGGTCCTGAGGCGCGGGAGCTGGACGGCGTGCCCGCGTACCGCTCGGTCGCCGAGATCGTCGCGGAGACCGGGGAGCCCGTGGACCTCGCTGTCCTCGCCGTCCCCGCCGACCGGGTGCCGGACGCCGTCGCCGACTGCGGCGAGCACGGGGTGCAGGGGCTGGTCGTCCTGGCCGCGGGCTACGCGGAGAGCGGCGAGGACGGACGCGGCCGGCAGCGCGAACTGGTGCGCCAGGCGCGTTCGTACGGGATGCGGATCATCGGCCCCAACGCCTTCGGGATCATCAACACCGCCGAGGGGGTCCGGCTGAACGCCTCGCTCGCGCCCGAGAGCCCGGCCCCCGGGCGGATCGGGCTCTTCACCCAGTCGGGCGCGATCGGCATCGCGCTGCTGAGCGGGCTGCACCGACGGGGCGCGGGGCTCTCGTCGTTCATCTCGGCGGGCAACCGGGCGGATGTCTCCGGCAACGACTTCCTCCAGTACTGGTACGAGGACGAGGGCACCGACGTCGTCCTGCTGTACCTCGAATCGATCGGCAACCCGCGGAAGTTCACGCGTCTCGCCCGGCGCACGGCGGCGGTCAAGCCCGTCGTGGTGGTGCGGGGCGCGCGGCACAGCGGCAGCGCGCCCCCGGGGCACGCGGTCCCGACCACGCGCGTGCCGTACGCGACGGTCTCCGAGCTGCTGGCACAGGCGGGCGTGATCCGCGTCGACACCGTCACGGAGCTCGTCGACGCGGGGCTGCTGCTCGCGGGGCAGCCGCTGCCGGCGGGGCCGCGGGTCGCGATCCTCGGGAACTCCGAGTCGCTCGGGCTCCTCACCTACGACGCCTGCCTGACGGAGGGGCTGCGGCCGCTGCGGCCGCGCGACCTGACGACGGCGGCGACACCGGACGCCTTCAGGGCGGCGCTGGCGGAGGCGTTGCGGAACGACGCGTGCGACGCGGTGGTCGTCAACGCCATCCCGTGGGTCGGGGACGGCGGAGTCACCGAGTCCGGCGACGGCGAGATCCTGGCGGAGGCCCTCCGCGACGCGGCGGCCTCGTCCCCGCCGAAGCCGGTCCTGGTGGTCCACGTCGAACTCGGCGGCCTGGCGGAGGCCCTCGCCGCGGCGACGAGCTCGGCCCCGGCTCCTGCAACGGCTCCGGCTCCGCCGACTGCCCCTCCCCCTCCCCCTGCCTCTGCTCCGGCTCCGGCTCCGGCTCCGGCTCCGGGCCCGGGCCCGGGCCCGACGGCTCCCGCAACGGCCCCGGCTCCGGCGACTGCCCCTGCCCCTGCCCCGGCTCCGGCTCCGGCTTCGTCTCCGGGCCCGACGGCTCCCGACACGCCCGGCCGGTCCGGCCCGTCCGCGGCCGGTCCCGGCGAAGGCGCCCGCGCCGGCGCGCGGATTCCCGCGTACCCCGCGGCCGAGCGGGCCGTTCGGGCGCTGGCCGAGGCGGTGCGGTACGCGCAGTGGCGGCGGGAGGCGGCCGAGCCCGGGAAGGTGCCGGAGTACGAGGACATCGACGAGGCCGGCGCGGCCGCCCTCGTCGGACGGGTGCTGGAAGGCGTTCCGGGCGAGCGGGGCGTCACGCTCCACCAGGAGGACGCGCGCGAGCTGCTCGCACGGTACGGGATCCCTGTGCGGCCCACCCTTCCCGCACCCGCCCCGGACGCCGCCGCCCACGCCGCCGCGCGCCTCGGCTACCCCGTCGCCCTCAAGACCACGGCCCCGCACCTGCGCCACCGCCCCGACCTCGGCGGCGTCCGCCTCGACCTCGCCGACGAGCAGCAAGTGCGCCAGGCGTACGCCGAGTTGACGGAGGCGCTCGGGAAGGCGGAGGAGCTCCAGCCGGTCGTGCAGGCCATGGTGCCCCGCGGTGTGGACACCGTCGTACGCGCCGCCATCGACCCGGCCGTCGGCGCCGTGCTGTCCTTCGGGCTCGCGGGGCCCGCCACGGAGCTGCTCGGCGACACGGCCCACCGCCTCGTCCCCGCGACCGACCGCGACGCCGCCGCGATCGTCCGATCCATCCGGACCGCACCGCTCCTCTTCGGCTGGCGCGGCTCCGCGCCCGTCGACACCCGCGCCCTCGAAGAACTGCTCCTGCGCGTCTCCCGGCTGGTCGACGACCACCCCGAGGTGGTCGCGATCAGCCTCGAACCGGTCGTCGTCGCCCAGCACGGCCTCTCCGTGCTCGGCGCGTCCGTACGCCTGGCGCCGCCCCCGCCCCGTACCGACCTGGGCCCGCGCACGCTGCCCAGCTACTGAGCCGCCCGCCACGCGCCGGTCACGAGCGCACCACGAGCGGACTCCCAGGGTCCCGCGGGCCCGTAGGATGGAGCCCATGGCGAAGACCGGTACGACGACCCAGGGGCTGCGCGCGGCGATCGAGCGCAGCGGCTACTACCCGGCTCTCGTGGCCGAGGCGGTGGAGGCCGCCGTCGGCGGCGAGCCGATCGCGTCGTACCTGGTGCACCAGGAGACCACGTTCGACGCGAACGAGGTCCGCCGCCATGTCACCGTCCTCGTCCTGACCGGCACCCGGTTCATCGTCAGCCACACCGACGAGCAGGCCGCCGACACCAGCTCCCCGACGCCGTACGCCACGACCTCCACCGAGTCGGTCAAGCTCGGCCGGATCTCCTCCGTCGTCGTCAGCCGCGTCGTGGCCAACCCCGAGTCGTACACGCCGGGCACCCTGCCCCGCGAGGTCGTCCTCACCATCGGCTGGGGCGCCGTCTCCCGGATCGACCTGGAGCCTGCCGCCTGCGGCGACCCCAACTGCGACGCGGACCACGGCTACACCGGAAACTCCACCGCCGACGACCTCAGCCTCCGTGTCAGCGAGGCCGGCGACGGCCCCGACGCCGTCCGGCAGACGCTCGCCTTCGCACAGTCGCTCTCCGAGGCCACGGTCGCGACCGCCGCACCGGCGGCCGGCCACTGATGACCTTGCCCGACTGGCCCGACGACCTCGTCCCGCTCGCCCTCGACACCGCCCCCGCGCCGGCGTACGGCTCCGCCTCGCTCTGCGACCTGCTGCCGACGATCGCCGCAGGGCAGGGCGTGCCCGGACTGCACACGACCCTCACGGGGCTCGCCCCGGCCGACCGGAACTGCGTCTTCCTTGTCGACGGCCTCGGCTGGGAGCAGCTCAGGGCCCACCCCGAGGACGCGCCGTACCTCACGTCGCTGCTCGCCACCTCCCACGGCGGCACGGGCGCACCGATCACCGTCGGCTTCCCCGCCACCACGGCGACCTCCCTCGCCTCCTTCGGCACCGGACTGCCGCCCGGAGCCCACGGCCTGCCGGGCTACACGGCCCGCAACCCGGAGACCGGCGAGCTGATGAACCAGCTGCGCTGGAAGCCGTGGACCTCGCCGCGCGTCTGGCAGCCGTACCCAACGGTCTTCCAGCTCGCCGACGAGGCCGGGGTGCACACCGCGCAAGTCTCCTCCCCGGCGTTCGCCGACACCCCGCTCACCAAGATCGCACTGAGCGGCGGAACGTTTCACGGGCGTCTCACCGGCGAGGAGCGTATGGACTTCGCCGCGGAGCAGCTCGCCGCCGCCGACCGCTCGCTGGTCTACACGTACTACAGCGAGCTCGATGGCAAGGGCCACCGCTTCGGTGTCGACTCCGACGCCTGGCGCGGCCAGCTGATGTACGTCGACCGGCTCGTCCAGCGCCTCGCCGAGCAGCTCCCGCCCCGCACCGCGCTCTATGTGACCGCCGACCACGGCATGATCGACATCCCCTTCGACGAGGAGTCGCGGATCGACTTCGACGAGGACTGGGAGCTGCGCGCCGGCGTCGCCCTGCTGGGCGGCGAGGGCCGGGCCCGCCATGTGTACGCCGTCCCGGGCGCCGAGTCCGATGTGCTCGCCGTCTGGCGCGAGGTCCTCGGCGACCGCTTCTGGGTGGCGAGCCGGGAGGAGGCGATCGCGGCGGGCTGGTTCGGCCCGCGGGTCGACGAGCGCGTCCACCGACGCATCGGCGACGTCGTCGCCGCGGCCCACGCCGACGTCGTGATCACCGCCTCCGTCAACGAGCCGAACGAGTCCGCCATGGTCGGCATGCACGGCTCGATGACCCCCGTCGAGCAGCTCGTCCCCCTCATCGAAGTCCGCTCGTAACACATCTCCCAACACATCTCCCAACACATCTCCCACAACAACTGAAAGGCCGTCACATCCCCATGTCCGAGCTGGTGTTCTTCTCCGGAACGATGGACTGCGGAAAGAGCACCCTGGCGCTGCAGATCGAGCACAACCGTGCGGCGCGTGGCCTGCAAGGTGTCATCTTCACCCGTGACGACCGGGCGGGCGAGGGCAAGCTCTCCTCCCGGCTGGGGCTGGTCAGGGAGGCGGTCGAGCTCGTCGAGGGCATGGACGTCTACACGTATCTGGTCGACCGGATGACCAGGGGCGGCCGGGCGGACTACGTCATCGTCGACGAGGCCCAGTTCCTCGCGCCCGAGCAGATCGACCAGCTCGCCCGGATCGTCGACGACCTGGAGCTGGACGTCTTCGCCTTCGGGATCACCACGGACTTCCGGACCAAGCTCTTCCCCGGCTCGCAGCGGCTGATCGAACTGGCGGACCGGATAGAGGCGCTCCAGGTCGAGGCCATGTGCTGGTGCGGCGCCCGCGCCACCCACAACGCGCGCACGGTCGGCGGCGAGATGGTCGTCGAGGGCGCCCAGGTCGTGGTCGGCGACGTCAACAGGCCCGCGGAGGAGATCGGCTACGAGGTGCTGTGCCGGCGCCACCACCGCCGCCGGATGACGAGCGCGACCGCCCGCGCAGGGGTGCTGTCCCCCGACGTGCTGCCCGTGACATCCGGCTGAGCCCGTGATGTCCGGCTGAGGCCACAGCTTCCGGCTGAGCTGCAGCCCGGGCCAGGGGACGGCCGGGCTGCTACAGGTCGGTCGCCGTCCGTACGATCGTGAAGACCGCGCCCTCCGGGTCCGACACCGTCGCGAGCCGGCCGCTCGAACCCTCCCGCGGCGCGTGGAGCACATGCCCGCCGAGGTCCATCAGCCGGGCCGCGGTCTCGTCCGGGTCCTCGACCTCGAAGTACGTCATCCAGTGCGAACCGCGGTCGCGGGGCAGGGCATGGCCCACACCGTGCAGGGAGGCCACCGGGCGCCCGTCCAGGTGCAGGGTCAGATAGTCGAAGTCGGCCGAGACGACCGGCTCGAGCTCGTACCCGAAGACCGACTGGTAGAACTTGCTGACCGAGGAGGTCTCCCGCGTCACCAGCTCGTTCCAGACCGGGGTGCCGTGCGTCCCCAGCAGGGCGGTGCCGTGGTGGGCCGCGGCCTGCCAGATGCCGAAGACGGCGCCTTCCGGGTCCGCGGCGATCGCCAGCCGCCCCGCGTCCGCCGCGTCGAGCGGCCCGACGCCGACGGTGCCGCCGCACATTCTGATCTGCTCGGCGGTCGCGTCGGCGTCGTCGGTGGCCAGATAGGTGGTCCAGGCGATCGGCAGATGACGTTCGGGAGGAAGCCGGCCGATCCCCGCGACTTCCTTGCCGTCGATCAGCGCGCGGACGTACGGACCGAGCTGCTGGGGGCCCGGGACGAAGTCCCAGCCGAACAGCGCCTTGTAGAAGTCCTGCGTCGCGGCGAGTCCGTGCACCATCAGGCTCACCCAGCAGGGCGTGCCGGGCCTGCGGCGGGTCGCCTCGGTCATCGTGACACTCTCCTCGGACCATCGTCGTGGCCGTGCGGCGGGGGACCGGATCCGGACCGTGTGCGGCGGCTGCCCGGCGCCCCGTGCAGATGCTTGCACCACCCGGCGTGCGGCGCGGCCCGCCCGCGCCGAGTGTCCGGGGATCCCACAGGAGGATGCCCGTTCTGGCGATGTCCATCCGTGCCGCCTCCCAGGACTCCGCCCTGGGGACCCTCAGCCGTCGCGGGCCCGTCGCGGGCCGCACTTGCGCGAGGATGGCTGCTATGACCCCCATCATCACCGCAACAGAACTCGCGAGCGAGTCGGCCGGTCGGCGGCCGCCGGTCCTGCTCGACGTGCGCTGGCAGCTCAGTCTGGCCAAGGCGGCCGGCGCCGCGCCCTTCGACGGGCGGGCGGAGTACGAGGCCGGGCACATCCCCGGCGCCGTCTACGTCGACCTCGACACGGAGCTTGCGGGACCGCCCGGTCCGGGCGGCCGGCATCCGCTCCCGGACATGGCCGTCTTCGGCGCGGCGATGCGGCGCGCCGGTGTCTCGTGCTCCGTACCGGTCGTCGTCCACGACGGCGGCCAGGGATGGGCCGCGGCACGGGCGTGGTGGCTGCTGCGGTGGGCGGGCCACCCGGACGTCCGGGTCCTGGACGGCGGTCTCGCGGCGTGGGACGGCCCGCTGACGACCGAGATCCCCGCACCGCAGCCGGGCGACTTCACCCCGGAGCCGGGCGGCCTTCCGCTGCTCGATGCCGACGGCGCCGCGGCGCTGGCCCGCTCCGGACTGCTGCTCGACGCGCGGGCCGCCGAGCGCTACCGGGGCGACGTCGAGCCCATCGACCGGGTCGGCGGGCACATCCCCGGTGCGGTCTCGGCGCCGACGACGGATAACGTCGCACCGGGAGCCACCACCTTCCTCCCCGCGGAGGAACTGGCCGAGCGCTTCAAGCACCTCGGCGCCGTGGACGCCTCCGAGGTCGGCGTCTACTGCGGCTCGGGCGTCTCCGGCGCGCACGAAGTGCTCGCCCTGGCGGTCGCCGGCGTACCCGCGGCCCTGTACGCCGGCTCGTGGTCGGAATGGTCCTCCGACCCGGCACGCCCGGTGGCGACGGGCCCCGACCCCAGCTGAGCGGCGCGCGGGGGCCGAGCCTCGGCACAACGGGCCCGCACAGGAGGACGCGCCCGCAAGCACGACGGGCCCGCACAGCACGACGGGCTCGTACGGAAATCCCGTACGAGCCCGTCGTGCTGTGCGAGCAGAGCGCGTCAGTCCTGCTTCTTGCGGCGCGTCCCGAACACGATCTCGTCCCAGCTCGGCACCGCCGCACGCCGCCCGGGCCGCACCCCGTCCGCCTCGGCCTGGCGGTCCGTCGTGCCGACGAGCCGGTCGCGGTGGCCGCTGACCGAGCGCGGCATGAGGACATCGGCGTACGCGGATCCGGCGCCCGCCGATGCCGCAGGGGCCGGGGGCTCCTCGGCGTCGGGCTCCTGCGCCGGCTCGGAGGTGGCCGGCGGGTCCACCGGAGCGGGCCGCTCCGGGACGACCATGTCGCCACGGAAGCTCGGCACCGCCTCCAGCAGGCTGGTCAGCGAGTCCCGCTCGCTCTCGTCGGTCTCCGCAGCCGGAGGCGGGGCGGGCGCCGGCAGGGCCGCCCGGTCGAGCGGGCGGTCGCGCGGCAGCCGCGCGATCCTCGGAACGAACGGGAAGCTCGGCTCCTGCGCGACGGCGATGGCGTCGTCGGTCTCACCGATCAGCGCGCGTGCCTCGTCGTCGACGGCCTGCACGAGCCGCCGCGGCGGGTCGTACGTCCAGCTCGCCGAGTGCGGCTCGCCCGCCACCCGGTAGACCAGCAGTACCTCCCAGGTGCCGTCGTCGCGGCGCCAGGAGTCCCACTGGACGGTGTCCTTCTCGGCGCCGCGCAGCAGCAGCCGCTCCTGCACCGCCTCGCCGAGCTGCGGGCCCGCGTTCTCGCCGGGGCGCCGTACGGGAGTCTTGCGCGCACGCTCGGCCATGAACGCCCGCTCCGCGAGCACCGGGCCCTCGAAGCGCCGCACCCGGTCGACGGGGATCCCGGCGAGCTGCGCGACCTCCTCGGCGGAGGCGCCTGCCCGTATACGTGCCTGGATGTCGCGGGGGCGGAGGTGGCTCTCCACCTCGATCTCGATCTGGCCGAGGCGGGCACGGTCATTGCGCACGGCAGCGCGCAGCCGCTCGTCAATCGGAAGCGTGTACTCCGTGCTGTCCGCAGCCTTCAGCACCAGTCGTGTGCCGTCGTTGGAGACGGCCACGACACGCAGTTCGGGCATGGGGACCTCCCGGGTGGTGCCTGCCGACGTCACGTGCGTCGCTGCTTCCGCTAGTCGAGTGTGGCCTGCCCGGGTGCAGCCTGCCACAACCTTGCCGAGTTGCCCGGCGTGTCGGGCATGGGCCCTGGATCGCCGTTATGGCACGGTTACCTGTTTGCAACGCAGCGTGACGAGCTTCGTCACGCTGTGCAGCAGGCGCCCGTGCGGTGCCGCGGCGCCGCCGGTTCGAGTGCCGCTTTCGGCCCCCTCCCGTAGTCCGGACACCCGTGAGGGAGGCCGGTCCCAGGGCTCGCCACAGTACTCCATTCGGGCCACGGGGGTGGACCGGCGCGCCGCCGAACTTCTCGTGGGGGGTGGGAGTTGGACGCCTGTACCCACCATCGGGGAGTGTCAAGCTTCACAGAATCCCCTGAATCGGAACTATTCGCTTTGCCTATATGTCCCTTCCTGGTGCATGGCTGGACAAGTAGGCAAACAGGGGCAGGAGATGCAGCAAAAGGAGCAGCGGCTCGATCTGAGCCTTCCCCAGGTTGCGGGCAGCGCGCTCGCGGCGGTCGCGGCGGCGGTGCTCGCCTCGCAGCTCGGTGTCTACGGAACGTTCATCGGCGCGGGCGTGGTCAGCATCGTCGTGACCTGTGGCGGCCCGGTTCTCCAGCAGTTGTTCCGGCGCACGGGCCAACAGCTCCGCGTCGCCGCGCAGTCGCGCGATCCTGCGGCGCGTACGCCGCAGGAGGCGTCCACCGAAGGGGAGTTCGGCGAGTCCACGACGTACGGCACGCGCGTCCGCGGATGGAAGCGGTCCGCTCTCGCGGCCGCCGTCGTCTTCGCCGTGGCGATGGCCGGTATCACGGCGTACGAGCTCGCCTCCGGCAGGGATCTGAGCGGTGGCACGGGGACGACGGTCGGCTCGGTCGTACGCGGGGGCGGGGGCGGGGGCGGCGGTGACTCCTCGCCGTCCGGGACGAACCCGCAGGAGGACCAGGTCGACGAGCCGAACCGCACACCGGGCGGCGGCTCCGTCGGCCAGAGCCCCGACGGCGAAGAAGGCGGTCAAGGGTCCGCCGGCAAGGACACGGATCCCGGAACGGGCGGGGGTACGGGCACCGGAGGGGAGTCGGACGGCGGCCAGGGTGACGGCCGGGGCGACGGCGGCGGTGCCACCGAGCCGCCGTCCGGGACAACGTCGTCCTCCGACGGCGAAGCCGCGACGCCGACGTCCACACCCACGCCGCCCGCCACATCCACGCCGACTCCGCCCGCCCGCGAGGACGCGGCGGATAACGACGCGGACACCCCCTAGGAGGTGTCCCCCTAGAAGGCTGCTGAAAATCTCGTGTTCTGGCCCCGGCTCGGTGGAGTCGGGGCCAGTCTTGTAGGCATGCAGGGGGAATGGGCCGGGGAGATGGTCGGGCCGGATGTGTGGGAGACCTGCCGGGAGTTGATCCCGGTGGGGACTGTGTTCGCGTTCCTGGCCGAGCATCGTGAGGTGCTGTTCGAGCCAGGGATGTTCGCCGACATGTATCCCTCGCCCAACGGCCGTCCGAGCCTGCCACCGCAGGTGCTGGCCGCGACCGTGGTGCTGCAGAGTCTGTACGGGTTGTCGGACTTCGAGACGGTCCAGGAACTGCGGTGTGACCTGCGATGGAAGGCGGCCTGCGGGCTCGGCCTGTATGACACGGCGTTCGACCCGTCGCTGCTGACGTACTTCCGGCGCCGACTGCGTCACTCGGCCGATCCGACGCGGATCTTCACCAAGGTCAAAGAGGTCGTGGCCGCGACCGGCGTGCTCAAGGGCAAGCAGCGGCGGGCTCTGGACTCCACCGTGCTCGATGACGCGGTGGCCACCCAGGACACCGTTACCCAGATCATCTCCGCGGTCCGCCGGGTAATCCGCGAGGTCCCCGGAGGCGGGGAGACCGTGGAGCAGTGGTGCACGGCGCACGATTACACCGACCCGGGCAAGCCGAGGATCGCCTGGGACGACGAGCAAGCGCGTGCCGCGTTGGTCGACGCGCTGGTCGCCGACGCCCTCAACCTGCTCGGACGCCTGCCTGAACAGGAACTCGGCGAGAGGGCGGCGAACGCGGTCGGTTTGCTGGCCCTGGTCGCGGGCCAGGACGTGGAGCCGGCCGATGACTCCGACGGGCGTGACGGCCGCTGGCGCATCGCGAAGCGCACGGTGGCGGACCGGACGGTGTCCACCGTCGATCCCGACGCACGGCACATCCACAAGAACCGAACCCGCCACCAGGACGGCTTCAAAGGACATGCGTCCGTCGAGCCGGAGACTGGACTGTTCACCGCGGTTGCCCTCACCAGCGGCAACGGCCCCGACAACCACGAGGCCGCTGTCGCCTGCGATCTGCTGGCCGACGAGGACGAGGGCCAGGAGTTAACCGTGCTCGGCGATTCCGCCTACGGCACCGGCCATCTGCGCGCACAGTTGCAGGCCGACGGCCACACCCTGGTGATCAAGCCGCCACCGCTGCGGCAGGCCGTCCCCGGCGGCTTCACCATCGACGACTTCCACATCGACACAGCGGCCGGCACCGCGACCTGCCCGGCCGGCCACACCGCCAACCTCGGACAGGTCAAAGCAGACGGTGCCCGCACCGCCCAATTCAAACGCCTCTGCACCGACTGCCCGCTGCGCGGACGCTGCACCACATCCAAGACCGGACGCACCCTCAACGTCCACCCCAAGCACGAACTGCTGGCCACCGCCCGGACACAGGCTGCCACCGATGTGGCCTGGCAGGACGAATACCGCAGATGGCGGCCACCAGTTGAACGCGCCATCGCCTGGCTGGTCGCCAAAGGCAACCGCCGCGTCCCGCACCGGGGCGTCATCGCCAACAACATCTGGCTCCATCACCGCGCTGCCGCCCTCAACCTCCGCCGACTGATCAACCTCGGACTCACCCGAGCCAACGGCAACTGGCACCTCACCCCGGCCACCGCATAACGAAAGAGCCGCCCGGCCCACAGCCGAGCAGCCCCTCAACCAAGATTTTCAGCAGCCTTCTAGGCCCCCAGCACCCGCCGCAGGTAGTCGTTCCCGAACACCCGATCGGGATCGAGCCGGTCGCGCAGTGCCGTGAACTCGCCGAAGCGCGGATACACCCGATCGAAGTACTCCGCGTCGCGTGTGTGCACCTTGCCCCAGTGCGGACGCCCCTCATGCGCGGTCATGATCCGCTCGACCGCGGTGAAGTACGAGCGGTACGGCGTCCCTTTGTACATGTGCACCGCGATGTACGCGCTCTCGCGGCCCGAGGCCGTCGACAGTGTGATGTCGTCCGCAGGGGCGGTCCGCACCTCGACCGGGAAACTGATCCGCAGCGGCGAGCGCTCGATCATCGTCTTCAGTTCGCGCAGCGCGCCGACCGCGGCCTCCCTCGGAAGCGCGTATTCCATCTCGACGAAGCGCACCCTGCGGGGACTTGTGAAGACCTTGTAGGGAATATCCGTGTACGTGCGGGCGGAGAGCGCGCGGCTGGAGAGCCGCGCGATCGCGGGGATCGAGGCCGGCACCGCACGGCCGACCGAATTGACCACCTGGAAAAGACCGTTGGAGAGCAGCTCGTCCTCGATCCAGCCGCTGACCGACCCGGGCGGGGCGAGGGGACCGGTGCTGCGGTTGTTGCGCTTGGTGTTGCAGTTGCCCGTGTGGGGGAACCAGTAGAACTCGAAGTGCTCGTTCTCCGCGTGCAGCTGGTCGAACTCGGCCATGACCCGGTCGAACGGCATCGGCTCCTCGCGGGCCGAGAGCAGGAACAGCGGCTCCACGGCGAAGGTGATCGCGCTGATGACCCCCAGTGCGCCCAGGCCGATCCGGGCCGCCGCGAAGACCTCGCGTTCCTCGGCGGTCCCCTTCTCGGAGCAGCGCAGCAGCGAGCCGTCCGCCGTGATCAGCTCAAGGCCCCTGATCTGCGCGGCGATCGAGCCCGAGTCGCGGCCGGTGCCGTGCGTCCCGGTGCTGGTCGCGCCCGCGGCGGTCTGCTCCATGATGTCGCCCATGTTCGTGAGCGACAGGTCCTCGCGGGCGAGCGCGGCGTTGAGCCGCTTCAGGGGTGTGCCCGCCTCGACGGTCACCGTCATCGCCGTACGGTCGATCTCGCGGATGCCGGTGAGCAGGTCCGGGCGGATCAGGACGCCGTCGGTCGCGGCGATCGACGTGAACGAGTGCCCCGTGCCGACCGTCTTCACCCGCAGGCCGTCCTCGGCCGCGCGGCGTACGGCGTCGGCCAGTTCACCGGCGCTGGCGGGGAACACCTCCCGCATCGGACGGGCGGACACCGTACCCGCCCAGTTACGCCACGCGTTCCCCGCCCTGGTGCTGGTCCTGGATGTGCCCGTCATCCTGCCCCTCCCGCGTCGGCACCGGCCTGCGCAGCCGGCGGTACCCCAGGAACGCCACGACCGCCGCGAGCGCTCCCGCCACCGCGGGCACCGCGTACGCCGCACCGGCGCCGTGCGCGTCCACCACCCAGCCGGCGGCCGACGAGCCGAGCGCCACGCCGACCGCGAGCCCGGTACCCGTCCAGGTCATGCCCTCGGTCAGCTTGGTGCGCGGTACGTGCGCTTCGACAAGGGCCATGGTCGTCACCATCGTCGGTGCGATGGCCAGGCCGGCGACGAAGAGCGCCACGGCCAGGATCGGCAGGTTCCCGGCCAGTTGGAGGGGGATCATACTCACGGCCATCGCACAGACACCCAGGACCCACCTGCGCGACGCCTCGCCCTTGAGATGGAGCAGCCCGAAGACCGCTCCGGCGAGGCAGGAGCCCAGCGCGTACACCGCGAGGACCAGGCTCGCGGCCGCCTTGTGGCCCTGCTCCTCGGCGAAGGCGACCGTCACCACGTCCACCGCACCGAAGATCGCTCCCGTCGCCACGAACGTCGCCACCAGGACCTGCAGACCGGGGGAGCGGAGCGCCGAGCCGCTCGTGTGCTGCTCGCGCGGGTGCGGCACGGGCTCGGTGGCGCGCTGTGCCGTCAGCCACACCACGCCGACGACGAGGAACGCGGTGGCGATCAGCGGCCCCGCCTCCGGGAACCAGATCGTCGACAGCCCGATCGAGATGATCGGGCCCACGATGAAGCACACCTCGTCGGCGATCGACTCGAATGCGTACGCGGTGTGCAGCTCGCGCGGCGAGCCCCGGTAGATCTCCGCCCAGCGCGCCCTGGTCATCGCGCCGACGGCCGGGATGCAGCCCGCACAGGCGGTGAACGCGAACAGCGTCCAGTCCGGGGCGCCCTGCTGCGCGCAGACGAGCAGCCCCGAGACCGCTGCCACCGACACCAGCAGCGCCGGCCGCATCACCCTGCGCTGACCGTGCCGGTCGACCAGCCGGGAGACCTGGGGGCCGAGCACCGCCGCCGAGAGCGCGAGCGTCGCGGAGAGCGCGCCGGCCAGGCCGTAGCGGCCCGTCAGCTGGGAAATCATGGTCACGATGCCGATGCCCATCATGGACAGCGGCATCCGGCCGAAGAAGCCCGCTGCGGTGAACGCGAGGGTGCCGGGCGCGGCGAATATCGCGCGGTAGGGACTGGCCAAGGGGGGCGCTCCGTAGATCCATGTGGCGCGGGCGCGGAAGAGCGCTCCGTAAGGCGTGTGACGTGCGCGTACAGCTTACGGGTTAGGCAACCCTTACTCCAGTGCGGTTTCCTGCCTGTCAGCGGCGGGTGGGAGGATCGCACCATGGCCGAACAGCTCGATCCCGCTCCGTGCGACCCAGCTCCCTATGACGCCCTGCTGCTGCTCTCCTTCGGCGGACCCGAAGGCCCGGACGATGTGGTTCCGTTCCTGGAGAACGTGACGCGGGGCCGGGGCATCCCCAAAGAGCGGCTGAAAGAGGTCGGCCGGCACTACTTCCTGTTCGGCGGGGTCAGCCCGATCAACGACCAGAACCGGGCCCTGCTCGAAGCCCTCCGGAAGGACTTCGCGGGCGCCGGTCTCGAGCTGCCGGTCTACTGGGGCAACCGGAACTGGACGCCGTATCTCACCGACACCCTGCGGGAGATGGTGCTCGACGGGCGCCGCCGCGTCGCGGTCCTCGCGACCAGCGCCTACGCCTCGTACTCGGGCTGCAGGCAGTACCGGGAGAATCTCGCCGACGCGCTCTCCGTCCTGGAGGCCGAAGGGCTCCCGCTGCCGCGCGTCGACAAGCTGCGGCACTACTTCAACCACCCCGGATTCGTCGGGCCCATGGTCGAGGGCGTGCTGAAGTCCCTCGCGGACCTGCCCGCAGAGGTGCGGGCCGGGGCGCACCTCGCCTTCACCACCCACTCCATCCCGGACGACGCCGCCGACGCCTCGGGTCCCGTCGCGGAGCACGGCGAGGGCGGGGCGTACGTGAAGCAGCACCTCGACGTCGCACGGGTCATCGCCCGGGCCGTGCGGGAGGAGACGGGGACCGAGCACCCCTGGCAGCTCGTCTACCAGTCGCGCAGCGGGGCCCCGCACATCCCCTGGCTGGAGCCGGACATCTGCGACCACCTGGAGGAGCTGCACGGGGCAGGGGTCCCGGCGGTCGTGATGGTGCCGATCGGCTTCGTGTCGGACCACATGGAGGTCCTGTACGACCTGGACACGGAGGCCGCCGCCAAGGCCGCCGAGCTGGGGCTGCCGGTGCGGCGCTCCGCGACGGTGGGCGCGGACCCGCGGTTCGCGGCGGCGGTGCGGGAGCTGGTCCTGGAGCGCGCCGCGACCGAGCGTGGCGCCGTCGTCGAGCGGTGTGCGCTGGGGGCGCTCGGGCCCTCGCACGACCTGTGTCCGATCGGCTGCTGCCCGGCCCGCAGCGAGCGGCCCGCCGCGGCGGGCGCCGACAGTCCGTACGCCTGAGGAGTCCTTCCCATGACCGACCCGCTGTTGGGTGAGCTGCTGTCCCTGGCCCTGGAAGCCGGCGGCAGGGCCGGGGCGCTGCTGCGTGACGGCAGGCCGGACGATCTGGCCGTGGCGGCGACCAAGTCCAGTCCGATCGACGTCGTCACCGAGATGGACATCGCCGCGGAGAAACTGATCACCGGCTTCCTGTCGGACGCCCGGCCGGACGACGGCTTCCTCGGCGAGGAGGGCGCGTCGGCGGAGGGCACCAGCGGTGTCCGGTGGGTGATCGATCCGCTCGACGGCACCGTGAACTACCTTTACGGGCTGCCCACATGGGCGGTGTCCATCGCGGCCGAACGGGACGGCGAGACGGTCGCCGGGGTCGTCGTGGTGCCGATGCGGGGCGAGACGTACCACGCGGTGCTCGGCGGCGGCGCGTTCTGCGGGGACCGGCGGCTGCGCTGCCGGCCCGCGCCGCCGCTGGACCAGGCGCTGGTCTCGACCGGTTTCAACTATGTGCAGTCCGTCCGCAGCCACCAGGCGGACGTCGCGCAGCGGCTGATCCCGCGCCTCCGGGACATCCGGCGCGGCGGCTCGGCCGCCGTCGACCTGTGCGATGTCGCGGCAGGCCGGCTCGACGGCTACTACGAGCGGGGTCTGCACCCGTGGGACCTCGCCGCGGGTGACCTCATCGCCCGCGAGGCAGGCGCCCTCACCGGCGCGCGCCCCGGCGAGCCGCCGTCCGGCGATCTGACGATCGCGGCGTCCCCGGGCGTCTTCGAGCCGCTCCAGCGGCTCCTGGACGATTTCGGCGCCTGGCACGACTGACCCTGCGGGGCGGGGCCCGGGGGGTGCGGCTCGGCCCCACGTGCCCGGCACTCCGCGTGCCCAGCACCCCGGTCGGCCCCGGGCCCGGTCGGCCGGTGACTGGTCGGCCCGGTTGCCCGTGCCGGGCGGGCGTGGTGCGGCTGCCGCCGGTGGGGGGCGGGGGCGGGGCCCCTCCGGGCTCGACGTCTCGGCGGCGGCGCGCAGCTCTGCCGGGTTGTGCACCGGCGCAGGCCGCCGCCCGTACGGGGTAGCCCTGCACGGCCCCGCCCCGGGGTGGTCGCCGACTGCGGACCGTGGATCCTCCACCTGTCCGCGGGTATGCGTCCCGCTGCGCGGAAGCCAGGCTTCTTGCACCCAGCGGCGTGCCCCGGGCGCTCCGGGCATGCGGAAGGGCCCGGCGCCACAGGGTGGCGGCGGGCCCTTCCGGAGGTGGTCAGGCGCTCGCGGCGCCGACTTCCACGCCGTGCTCGGCGGCAAGGCGACGCAGGTCGTCCAGCTCGGCCTGCTCGACATCCGCCAGGAAGTCGTCGCCCGTTTCGCGAGCCCTCGTGAGGTCGGTTTCCGTGGCCTTGATGCGCTGCAGAAGACCTGCGGTGAATGCGTCCATGGTTTGCGCCCCCTCGTCGTGGGTCGGTGGCACACGGGGTGTGCCTACGGCGGGTTGATCACGCTCCCTCTCTGGGGGACAGAGAGCGGGCTGTGGCGTGCCACATACATGGCGTGATCGCGGGTGTGCAGTCGTCCTCCCCAGGCACACCCTCAGAGAAACCTCAACTCGAGCGGCAATCCATTCAATTCCCGGTGCCCCCAGGAGGCCTGCATCCGCCTTACATCCGGTTTACGCGCGTAAGGGGCAGGATGGAGACACACAGTCGGTGCCGGCCCGTACGACACGGCTGCCCTGATCACGGCGGCAGCGGGACGGGTCCCAGAGGAAGGATCAACCACGTGCGCGTACTCGTCGTCGAGGACGAGCAACTGCTCGCCGATGCGGTGGCCACCGGGCTGCGCCGGGAGGCCATGGCGGTCGACGTCGTGTACGACGGCGCCGCCGCCCTGGAGCGCATCGGGGTCAACGACTACGACGTGGTCGTACTCGACCGCGACCTCCCGTTCGTCCACGGCGACGACGTCTGCCGCAGGATCGTCGAACTGGGCATGCCCACGCGCGTCCTGATGCTCACCGCCTCCGGTGACGTCAGCGACCGCGTCGAGGGCCTGGAGCTCGGTGCGGACGACTACCTTCCGAAGCCGTTCGCCTTCACCGAGCTCACCGCCCGCGTGCGGGCGCTCGGCCGGCGTACGACCGTGCCGCTGCCGCCCGTCCTCGAGCGCGCCGGCATCAAGCTGGACCCGAACCGCCGCGAGGTCTTCCGCGAGGGCAAGGAGGTCCAGCTCGCCCCGAAGGAGTTCGCCGTGCTGGAGGTCCTCATGCGCAGCGAGGGCGCGGTCGTCTCGGCCGAGCAACTGCTGGAGAAGGCATGGGACGAGAACACGGACCCGTTCACCAACGTCGTACGGGTCACGGTCATGACCCTGCGTCGCAAACTCGGTGAGCCGCCCGTCATCGTGACGGTCCCCGGCTCCGGCTACCGGATCTGATCCCGTGGCCGCGGCACCCGCGCCCCCTCAGGCGCCCCCGAAACCCACCTGGGCCCCCGGCGAGCCGGTGCGGCCCTGGTTCAGGCCCACCATCCGGATACGGCTCACGCTGCTCTACGGCGGCATGTTCCTGATCGCCGGGATCCTGCTGCTCTCGATCATCTATCTGCTCGCCGCCCAGGCCGTGCAGGTGGGCAGCCAGCTGCCGTTCAAGATCGTCGACGGCAGTGTGACCAGCGAGGTGTGCAACTTCCCGGACAAGGCGCCGCCCGCCCAGTTCAACGAGGCGATGAACTCCTGCGTGAACGAGCAGCGCCAGCACGCCCTGGACGAGCTGCTCACCCGCTCCCTCTTCGCCCTCGTCGGCCTCAGCGTCATCGCGTTCGCCTTCGGCTACGCCATGGCGGGCCGCGTCCTCTCCCCGCTCGGACAGATCACCCGCACCGCGCGCCGCGTGGTCGGCTCCGACCTCTCCCGGCGGATCGAGCTGGACGGCCCCGACGACGAGCTGAAGGAGCTCGCCGACACCTTCGACGAGATGCTGGAGCGGCTGGAGCGGGCCTTCACGGCGCAGCAGCGGTTCGTGGCCAACGCCTCGCACGAGCTGCGTACGCCGCTGGCGATCAACCGCACGCTCCTGGAGGTGCATCTCTCCGACCCCGGCGCCCCCGACGAGCTGCGGCAGCTCGGCAAGACCCTGCTCGCCACCAATGAGCGCAGCGAGCAGCTCGTGGAGGGCCTCCTGCTGCTCGCCCGCAGCGAGAACCAGATCGTCGAGCGCAAACCGGTCGACCTCGCCGAGGTCGCCACCCGCGCCGTCGACCAGGCCCGCAGTGAGGCGGAGGCCAAGGGCGTGGAGTTCCGCGGCAGGCGTGCCCCCGTCGTCGTCCAGGGCAACGGCGTCCTGCTGGAGCGGATCGCCCTGAACCTGGTCCAGAACGCCGTGCGCTACAACGTGCGGGAGGGCGGCTGGGTGGAGGTCACCACCGAGCTCTCGCACGGGCAGGCGGTGCTGGTGGTGTCCAACACGGGCCCGGTGGTCCCGGCGTACGAGATCGACAATCTCTTCGAGCCGTTCCGGCGGCTGCGCCAGGAGCGGACCGGCAGCGACAAGGGCGTCGGGCTCGGCCTGTCGATCGCCCGATCCGTCGCGCGCGCCCATGGTGGCCGTATCATCGCGGAGCCGCGCGAGGGCGGCGGTCTCGTGATGCGTGTCTTCCTGCCCGTCTGACGTCGTACGACGTGCTACGACGGGTGACCGGGGGACACGGCAGCGAAGCCGTCGGCAGCCGTCGGCAGCCTTCGGCCGAAAAAACTTCTCTGTTCGCTTTACGCGGAATTTTCGGGACTCGCGCCCGTGAATCCTCTGTGTGATCGATCACAGGAGCGAATTTCCGGCCATCTACTCTCCGTGATCGGAAATCCTGCGGAACGCCGGTAAAAGTCCGGGTTTTCAGGGGTCCGAATCACGGGAAGTACACGGGGTGGCGCCCGTGCAGTGCGACATTCGGACCGTGTACGGTCCCGATCGCCATCCAACCCGATCACTCTTGAGGGGTCCGGTTGGGTGTCGATTGAGTAACAGACCTTGATGTGAGGCAAAATCTCCGCCTCGGGTCGGGCACAAGTCCGGCCTCTCACGCGTTACGTGCGCTGGAGACACCGCAGACACCCAGAGGGGGAGAGCGACATGGCAACGGATTACGACACCCCACGCAAGACCGATGACGACCTCAACGAGGACAGCATCGAAGAGCTCAAGGCTCGTCGGAACGACAAGACGACGTCGACCGTCGACGTCGACGAGTTCGAGGCCGCCGAAGGTCTGGAGCTGCCCGGGGCCGACCTCTCGAACGAGGAGCTGGCCGTCCGGGTGCTGCCCAAGCAGGCCGACGAGTTCACCTGCATGAGCTGCTTCCTCGTGCACCACCGCAGCCAGCTGGCCCGCGAGAAGAACGGCCAGCCGATCTGCCGCGACTGCGACTGAGGTCCGGCCGGCCGTGGCAGGCGAGACACCGCCCGGGAAGCGCTCCAGGAAGCTGGGGTTCCGGCGGAAGGGTTCCCCGGAGCCGGAGGCGCCCCAGGGCGGCTCCGCGCCGTGGGACGGCGCAGAGGTGCCGGACGGATCCGAGCAGGGGCACGCCGGCCGGCCGACCCTGCCCGGCGACGCACGTGACGACGAGCGGGGCCTCCCGGCCTCGCTCGAGGAAGAGACCCGGCCGGGGTCCCCGACCAGGGCCCGGCGCCGGGACAAGGTGCTGCACGGCGTGCGCAAGAGCGGCGACGCCGCCAAGGCGGCGCTCGGATTCGTGGCCGACCGGATGATCGACATCGCTCCGCGCATCCCGGTCCGCGACCTCGAGACGCTGCGCCGGCACTTCCCGGGCCTCGGCCCCGAGGAGATCGCCGACAAGCTCGTCGCGGGCGCCGCCAACGCCAGCTCGACCGTCGGCGCCGGCGTCGGCGCGGCGGCCATGCTGCCCGTCCCGCCGGCGATGCCCGCCGAGCTGGCCACGGAGATCATCGGCGTCGGCGCGATCGAGCTCAAGCTCATCGCCGAGCTGCACGAGGTCTACGGCCTCCGGCCGCCCGGCAATCTCACCGAGCGGGGCACCGCGTATCTGAGCTCCTGGTCGGACGAGCGCGGCATCGACGTGAAGAAACCGGTGACGATCAACGCGGCACTCGGCGGCCACATGAAACGCGAGCTGCGCCAGCAGATCATGAAGCGCACGGTCCGCAACATGCCGACCCTGATGCCGTTCATGGTCGGCGCCGCCGTCGGCGCCCTGATGAACCGGCGGGACACCAGGAAGCTCGCCAAGCGCATCCGCGAGGATCTGCGCCGTCACCAGGTGCCCTGGGACGCGCTGCCCGAGCTGCCCGGCCTGGAGAAGCCCAAGGGCGAGCTGCCGCCGGAGGTTCCGCCCGAGGCCCGCAAGTACCTGGGCCGCTGACACCCCGTGGCCGTTCCGCGCCGCCCCGGTGTCGACCGGCCCCGTGCCGCCCCGGACTAACCGGCCCGCACGGCCTCCAGCGCCGCCGCCAGCGACCGCGGGTCGCGGGTCGAGACGTAGACGTACGGGGTCGGGTCCTGCGGGTCCGTGACCGGCACACGCAGCGCCGTCGGTACGTAGCTGCGCAGGAGCATGTAGGCGCGCGGGTCGGCCTTGTAAGAGCGCCAGGCGCGCGCCTCCTCGGGGGCCAGGACCTCGGGCGCGCCGAGTGCCGAGACCGGGATGCGGGCGTCACCGGCGACCAGGGAGTCCGCGACCACCCTGATCCGCGCCGAGCCGTACGCGCTGACCGCGACCGCCGCCAGTGCGCCCGCGCCGATCAGCCCGGCGAGCATCGCCACCGTGCCCAGCGGAAGCAGCACCAGACCGCCGGAGAGCGCGACCATGACGGCGATCAGCCACCAGGAGCGCGGAGCGGTGAGACGTTCGTCGTAGCGCAGCGCGGACGGCTGGCCGTTGGGCGTCGCGGGAGGCGTGGCGGAGGACGGCATGGAACCAAGCTTGGCACGGCGCGACCTGCCGCAGGCCGCGCGGGTAAGGTCTGCGCCTGTGAGTACTGCACTGACCCCTCCGGCCGGCGCCCTACCGCCGGTACGGCACCCCGACGCGCCCGCCCCAGGCGAGCTCCTCGGCGCCCACTACGAGCACTGCTTCGGCTGCGGCGGCGAACAGCCCCACGGGCTGCACCTGGAGGCACGGGCCGGCGAGGGTGTGAGTCTCACCGCCGAGTTCACCGTCACCGCCGCCCACCAGGGGGCGCCGGGTCTCGCCCACGGCGGCGTACTGGCCACGGCGCTGGACGAGACGCTCGGCTCGCTGAACTGGCTGCTGCGCGTGATCGCGGTGACCGGACGGCTGGAGACCGACTTCGTGCGCCCCGTGCCGGTGGACACGGTGCTGTTCCTGGAGGCCGAGGTCACCGCGGTCAGCGGCCGCAAGATCTACTCCAGGGCGACCGGCCGGATCGGCGGCCCCGACGGCCCGGTCGCCGTGCGCGCCGAGGCCCTCTTCATCGAGGTCAAGGTCGACCACTTCATCGACAACGGCCGCCCGGCGGAGATCCGGGCCGCCATGGCCGACCCCGACCAGGTCAGGCGCGCCCGCGCCTTCGAGGTGAACCCCTGATGCGCACCCCCGTCGACGTACTGATCCGGCGCCTGGACCCGGAGGTGCCACTTCCGGCATACGGACATCCTGGCGATGCCGGTGCCGATCTGGTGACCACCGAGGCCGCCGAGCTCGCCCCCGGCGAACGGGCCGTTCTGCCCACCGGAGTGTCGATCGCGCTCCCCGACGGGTATGCGGCGTTCGTGCATCCCCGTTCCGGTCTGGCGGCCCGCTGCGGAGTCGCCCTCGTGAATGCCCCAGGGACGGTGGATGCCGGGTACCGTGGGGAGATCAAGGTGATCGTGGTCAATCTGGACCCGCGCGAGAGCGTGCGGTTCGAGCGGTTCGACCGGATTGCTCAACTGGTCGTCCAGCAGGTCGAGAAGGTGCGCTTCCACGAGGTGGCGGAGCTTCCCGGCTCGGCTCGGGCCGAGGGGGGCTTCGGGTCCACCGGCGGTCATGCCGCAGTGGGCGACTCGGCCGTGGGCGCACAGGGTGGGAATCGATACGCTTCGGTCGTATCCGACCGGGAAGGACAGTGACGTGTTCGGACGTCGCAAGAAGAGCGGTACCGCCGATGACGTGGCGGGCGAGGCCGAGCAGGTCGTCGACGAGCTCGACACGGAGGACACGGCGGCGGAGCAGGACGCGCCGCGCCGGGTGAACCTCCCGCCGGCGCCCAGGCCCGACGGCCCGTGGGACGTCTCCGAGGTCTCCAAGCCCGGTGAGGGCCGAGTGGACCTGGGCGGACTCTTCGTGCCCGGAGTCGAGGGCATGGAACTGCGCGTGGAGGTCGCCGGCGACGCGATCGTCGCCTCGACGGTCGTGCTGCGGGACAGTGCGATCCAGCTGCAGGCGTTCGCCGCGCCCAAGAAGGAAGGCATCTGGGGCGAGGTCCGCGAGGAGATCGCCTCCGGCATCACCCAGCAGGGCGGCGTCATCGACGAGGTCGAGGGCCCGCTGGGCTGGGAGCTGCGCGCCCAGGTCCCGGTCCAGCTGCCGGACGGCACCGGCGGCGTACAGCTGGTGCGCTTCGTCGGCGTCGACGGGCCGCGCTGGTTCCTGCGCGGAGTGATCTCCGGGCAGGGCGCGGTGCAGCCGCAGGCCGCCGGGCTGCTGGAGCAGATCTTCAAGGACACGGTCGTGGTGCGCGGCGAGGGCCCGATGGCGCCTCGCGACCCGATCGTCCTCAAGCTGCCGAACGACGCCCAGATGGTGCCCGAGGGCGTCCAGCAGGAGGAGCAGGAGTCGTCCCGCTTCTCCGGCGGGATGGGGCAGCTCCAGCGCGGACCGGAGATCACCGAGGTCCGCTGAACCAGTCGGCACAGCGGCACAGAACGTGTGAGCCCGGTGGGCCGCACTCCGGTCACGGGGTGCGGCCCACCGGCGTACGCGCTCGTGCCTGATACGGGGTGCGGGGTGCAGGGCGCGCGCGGCACACGGGCCGTACGAGGCCGGTGGCGCGACCCGCACCGGGCGTTGCCGCATCGAGTGCGGCCTGCACATACTGGCGCCCGCAGCGCTGCGCGCGCCCGCGCGGCTCCACGACGGGGGACGTATGACCGAGAGCACGACCGGACGCTCCACAGGCACCGCCGTCGCCGACGGGCGTCCCGCAGGACCCATGGTCCGGGTCGAGGACGTCCACCGCACGTACGGCGGCGGCGCCGCGGCCGTCCACGCCCTGCGAGGGGTGTCCTTCCAGGTCCCGCGCGGTGAGCTCGTCGCCCTGAAGGGCCGGTCGGGGTCCGGCAAGACCACGCTGCTCAATCTGGTCGGCGGCCTCGACACTCCGGACCAGGGCCGGATCACGGTCGACGGCACGGACCTCGCCGGGCTGGGCGAGGACGGGCTCCTGGAGCTGCGCCGGGACCGCATCGGCTTCATCTTCCAGTCCTTCGGGCTGATCCCGATCCTCAGCGCCGCCGAGAACGTCGGCGTACCGATGCGGCTGCGCAGGACCGACCCGGCCGAGCGCGAGGAGCGGGTCGCGCTGCTGCTCTCGCTCGTCGGCCTGGCCGAGCACGCCGCGCAGCGGCCCGGCGAGCTGTCGGGCGGACAGCAGCAGCGCGTGGCCATCGCCCGCGCGCTCGCCAACCGTCCGGCCCTGCTGATCGCCGACGAACCGACCGGCCAGCTCGATGCGGAGACCGGACTCGCGGTGATGGAGCTGCTGCGCGCGGTGGTCCGCAGCGAGGAGGTGACCGCTCTGGTCGCCACGCACGACGCCCAGCTGCTCGGTCTCGCCGACCGGGTCCTCGAACTGAGCGACGGCGAGATCGTCGAGCACTGATCGTCGAGCAGCAGGGGTGTCCGTTCTCGCCTTGCCCTTGCCCTCGCTCCCGCCCCCGAGTGGGAGGCGCGCGTCAGAATCGCGTCAATACGCCCCTGGCCACCACATCGTGTCCGTTTTGTCGGATTTGCTGGCTGTAGCTTCGACAGAGCGTCCGCACGGGGCGCGGCCACCGTCACCGGACGGTGACTGAAGGACAATGGGGCCATGGCACGCGGCAAGCTACGTATCTACCTGGGCGCGGCACCGGGCGTCGGCAAGACGTACGCGATGCTCTCCGAGGCGCACCGGCGCGTCGAGCGCGGCACGGACTGCGTCGTCGGCTTCGTCGAGCACCACGGCCGCCCGCGCACCGAGGTCATGCTGCACGGCCTGGAGCAGCTCCCGCGGCGTGAGATGGAGTACCGCGGCAGCGTCTTCATGGAGATGGACGTGGACGCCGTACTGGCCCGCAAGCCGGCCGTCGCCCTCGTCGACGAGCTCGCCCACACCAACGTGCCCGGTTCACGCAACGCCAAGCGGTGGCAGGACGTCGAGGAGCTGCTGGCCGCAGGCATCGACGTCGTCTCCACCGTCAACATCCAGCATCTGGAGTCGCTCGGCGACGTGGTCGAGTCGATAACCGGCGTACGGCAGCGGGAGACCGTGCCCGACGAGGTGGTCCGCCGCGCCGACCAGATCGAGCTTGTCGACATGTCGCCCCAGGCGCTGCGCCGCCGTATGGCCCACGGCAACATCTACAAGCCCGACAAGGTCGACGCGGCCCTGTCGAACTATTTCCGGCCAGGAAACCTCACCGCCCTGCGCGAGCTGGCCCTGCTCTGGGTCGCCGACCGGGTCGACGAGTACCTCCAGGAGTACCGGACGGAGCACCGGGTCTCGAAGATCTGGGGTTCGCGCGAGCGGATCGTGGTGGGCCTCACCGGTGGTCCCGAGGGGCGCACCCTCATCCGCAGGGCCGCGCGTCTCGCCGAGAAGGGCGCCGGGGGTGAGGTCCTCGCCGTCTACATCGCCCGCAGCGACGGGCTGACCGCGGCGTCGCCCAAGGAGCTGGCGGTGCAGCGCACGCTTGTCGAGGACCTCGGCGGAACGTTCCACCATGTCATCGGCGACGACATCCCCTCCGCGCTGCTCGACTTCGCCCGCGGCGTCAACGCCACTCAGATCGTGCTCGGCTCCAGCCGGCGCAAGTCCTGGCAGTACATCTTCGGACCGGGCGTCGGCGCCACCGTCGCCCGCGAGTCCGGACCCGACCTGGACGTCCACATCGTCACGCACGAGGAGGTCGCCAAGGGACGCGGGCTGCCCGTCGTCCACGGCGCCCGGCTCGGCCGTCCCCGGATCATCTCCGGCTGGCTCGTCGGTGTGGCCGGCCCCGCCCTGCTCGCCCTGCTGCTGACGAACGTCGACGCGGACCTCGGCCTCGCCAACGACATGCTGCTGTTCCTGGCGCTGACGGTGGCCGCGGCGCTGCTCGGCGGGCTGTCCCCGGCGCTGGCGTCGGCCGCTGTCGGCTCACTCCTGCTGAACTACTACTTCACCCCGCCGCTGCACAAGTTCACGATCGCCGACCCGAAGAACATCGTCGCCATCGTGATCTTCGTGGCGGTCGCGGTGTCGGTCGCCTCCGTGGTGGACATCGCCGCGCGCCGTACGCAGCAGGCCGCCAGACTGCGCGCGGAGTCCGAGATCCTGTCGTTCCTCGCCGGCAGCGTGCTGCGCGGCGAGACGAGCCTGGACGCGCTGCTGGACCGGGTCCGGGAGACCTTCTCCATGGAGTCCGTGGCCCTGCTGGAGCGCGCGAGCGACGTCGAGCCGTGGACCTGCGCGGGCAGCGTCGGACCGGCCCCGGCGGACCGCCCAGAGGAGGCGGACGTGGACATGCCGGTCGGCGAGCACATGGCGCTCGCCCTGTCGGGGCGCCCCCTTCCGGCCGCGGACCGCCGGGTGCTCGGTGCCTTCGCCGCCCAGGCCGCCGTCGTACTCGACCGCCAGCGGCTCGTCGACGAGGCGGAGGAGGCCCGCAAGCTCGCCGAGGGCAACCGGATACGCACCGCGCTGCTCGCCGCCGTCAGCCATGATCTGCGCACCCCGCTCGCGGGCATCAAGGCCGCCGTCACCTCGCTCCGCTCCGACGACGTCGAATGGTCCGAGGAGGACCGGGCGGAACTCCTCGAAGGCATCGAGGACGGCGCCGACCGCCTCGACCACCTCGTCGGCAACCTGCTCGACATGTCCCGGCTGCAGACCGGCACCGTGACCCCGCTCATCCGCGGGATCGACCTCGACGAGGTGGTCCCCATGGCGCTGGTCGGCGTCCCCGACGCCGCCGTCGGGCTCGACATCCCCGAAACGCTGCCGATGGTCGCCGTCGACAAGGGCCTGCTGGAGCGGTCCGTCGCCAACATCGTCGAGAACGCCGTCAAGTACAGCCCGGACTCGACCCCCGTCGTGGTCTCCGCGAGCACGCTCGGCGACCGTGTCGAGGTGCGGGTCGTGGACCGCGGCCGCGGCGTACCGGACGAGGCGAAGGAGCGGATCTTCGAGCCATTCCAGCGGTACGGTGACGCCCCGCGCGGCTCGGGCGTGGGCCTCGGCCTCGCCGTGGCACGCGGCTTCGTCGAGGCGATGGGCGGCACACTGTCCGCCGAGGACACCCCGGGCGGCGGGCTGACGATGGTCCTCACCCTCCAGGCCGCGCCGGGAGCGGTCCCGGCCGGCCCCGAAGTGCCCGCCCGGGCCGTCGGCTGAACCGACGCCCCGGCCGACCGACGACCCGCCCCCCTGCCCGCGCAGCCGCGCACCCCGTATCCCGTATCCCAGAGCCACTTCACGCAGACCCACTGCACCGCCCCGCCCGACGCACGGACGAGAGACGAAAGGAAGGCACTCCATGACCCGAGTGCTCGTGGTCGAGGACGAGCCGCAGATCGTACGCGCCCTCGTGATCAACCTGAAGGCGCGCAAGTACGACGTCGACGCGGCCCCCGACGGGGCGACCGCGCTGCAGCTCGCCGCCGCGCGCCACCCCGACGTCGTCGTCCTCGACCTCGGCCTGCCGGACATGGACGGCGTCGAGGTGATCAAGGGCCTGCGCGGCTGGACCCGCGTGCCGATCCTCGTGCTCTCCGCCCGGCACACCTCCGACGAGAAGGTCGAGGCGTTGGACGCCGGCGCCGACGACTACGTGACCAAGCCGTTCGGGATGGACGAGCTGCTGGCGCGGCTGCGCGCCGCGGTCCGCCGGGCCGAGCCGGCGGGAGGGGGCGACGACGAGATCGTGGTCGTGGAGACCGAGGGCTTCACCGTCGACCTCGCGGCGAAGAAGGTCAACCGGGACGGCAAGGACGTACGCCTCACGCCCACCGAGTGGCATCTGCTGGAGGTGCTGGTCCGCAACACCGGCCGGCTCGTCAGCCAGAAACAATTGCTCCAGGAGGTGTGGGGGCCGTCGTACGGCACCGAGACCAACTATCTGCGGGTCTACATGGCCCAGCTGCGCCGCAAGCTGGAGGCGGATCCCTCGCACCCGAAGCACTTCGTCACCGAGCCCGGCATGGGGTACCGCTTCGAGCGCTGACAGGCGGCCGATCGGAGGCCGGGGAGGGCCCCGGTACGCTTTCTGTATGAGTGCCGAACCTCGATCACCTCGATCAGCTCGATCCGGGAACGCCGGGAGCGCTGGGAACGGCGAGAAGCCGGCCGGCCGGTTCCGGCGGATGCTCGACCGCCTCTCCAGCTCCCAGCAGGACCTCGAGTCGGAGGAGCTCCAGGAGGACTCGCAGGCATCGGGCTGCACCCGGATCTGCGACTGCGGGGACCGCCAGATCGTCAAGGTGACTGGTACCTTGCGCACGGTCACCCTGCGACCGAGGGCCGGTGTGCCGGCTCTGGAGGCGGAGCTCTTCGACGGCTCCGCCGCCCTGGACGTGGTGTGGCTGGGCCGGCGCTCCATCGTGGGCATAGAGCCGGGCCGCAAGATGATCGCCTCGGGCCGGATCGCCATGAGCCACGGCCGACGGGTGCTGTTCAATCCCAAATACGAGCTGCGACCGCTCGGACAGGAGTAGCCGGTGACGTCCCTCGACAAGCCGACCACGCAGGAACAGGAAGACGGCGGCCATGGCGACGGTCACGGCCCGCAGCACTCCAGGGCCGTCACCGAAGCAGCCCTGTTCGAGGCCTTCGGCGGGTTCCGGGGCATGGTGGAGACGGTCCTGCCCGGGCTCCTCTTCGTCACGATCTACACGATCAACAAGGACCTGCACCTCTCGGCGATCGCAGCCCTCGGGGTGTCGCTGCTGCTCGTGGCCGTACGGCTGATCCGCAGGGACACCGTGAAGCACGCGTTCAGCGGTGTCTTCGGAGTGGCCTTCGGTGTCGTCTTCGCGATGATGACCGGCGACGCGAAGGACTTCTATCTGCCGGGCATGCTGTACACGCTGGGCCTGGCGCTCACGTACATCATCACGACGCTGGCCGGTGTCCCGCTGATCGGCCTGATCCTCGGCCCGGTCTTCAAGGAGAACCTCTCCTGGCGCACCCGCAACCCCGGCCGCAAGAAGGCGTACGCCAAGGCGAGCTGGGCGTGGGGGCTCATCCTGCTCGCCAAGTGCGCGATCCTCTTCCCGCTCTACTGGTGGGCGGACACGACGCAGTTCGGGTGGGTGCTCGTCACCCTGAAGATCCCGCCGTTCCTCCTGGCGGTGTACCTGACGTGGCTGTTCCTGGCGAAGGCGCCGCCGCCGATCGACGTCTTCGCCGAGATGGAGGCGAAGGAGCGCGAGGAGGCGGCCCGGGAAGGAGCAGCCCGCGAGGCCGCGACCCGCGAAGGCGAGGCGTAGTCCCCGGAGATCCGGGCAACGGCCGGGCCCCGCTCCGCAATGCGGAGCGGGGCCCGTCGGCGTGGTACGTCGTACGTCTAACGTCGTACGGACCTCAGCTCGTCCCTCAGCTCGTCCCTCAGCTCGTCGTCGGGGTGTCGCGGCGGACCGACAGCAGGTCCTCCAGCTGCTCCTCGCGCGCCTGGGCCGCCACGAACAGCAGCTCGTCGCCCGGCTCCAGCGTCTCCTCGCCGTGCGGGGTGAGCACCCGCGGACCGCGGATGATCGTGACCAGCGAGGTGTCCTCCGGCCAGGCCACGTCCCCGACCTGGGTTCCCGCGAGCGCGGACTCCGGCGGCAGGGTCAGCTCGACGAGGTTCGCGTCGCCGTGGCTGAAGCGCAGCAGCCGGACCAGGTCGCCGACGCTCACCGCCTCCTCGACCAGCGCCGACATCAGACGCGGCGTGGACACGGCGACGTCCACGCCCCACGACTCGCTGAACAGCCACTCGTTCTTGGGGTTGTTCACCCGGGCGACCACGCGCGGGACGCCGTACTCGGTCTTGGCCAGCAGCGAGACGACCAGGTTCACCTTGTCGTCACCGGTGGCCGCGATCACCACGTGGCAGCGCTGGAGCGCCGCCTCGTCCAGCGACGTGATCTCGCAGGCGTCGGCCAGGAGCCACTCCGCCTGTGGCACCCGCTCCACCGAGATGGCGGTGGGCGCCTTGTCGATCAGGAGCACCTCGTGCCCGTTCTCCAGCAGCTCGCCCGCGATGGAACGCCCCACCGCGCCGGCCCCTGCAATCGCGACCCGCATCAGTGACCACCCTCCTCGGGACCCTGGGCGAACGCCGCCTCGACCTTCTCGATCTCGTCCGTGCGCATCATCACGTGGACCAGATCGCCTTCCTGCAGCACCGTCTGCGACGTCGGCAGCACCGCCTCACCGAGCCGGGTGAGGAACGCCACGCGGACGCCCGTCTCGTCCTGCAACTTGCTCACCTTGTGCCCGATCCACGCCGCTGACGTGTGCACCTCGGCGAGTTGCACGGCCCCGCTGGGGTCCCGCCACAGGGGCTCGGCGCCGGACGGCAGGAGCCGCCGCAGCATCTGGTCGGCCGTCCACCGGACCGTGGCCACGGTCGGGATGCCCAGTCGCTGGTACACCTCGGCCCGGCGGGGGTCGTAGATACGCGCCGCCACGTTCTCGATCCCGAACATCTCGCGCGCGACCCGCGCGGCGATGATGTTCGAATTGTCACCGCTGCTGACCGCGGCGAAGGCCCCGGCGTCCTCGATCCCCGCCTCGCGGAGGGTGTCCTGGTCGAAGCCGACGCCGGTGACACGGCGCCCCCCGAAACCGGAGCCCAGCCGACGGAAGGCCGTGGGGTCCTGGTCGACGACCGCGACCGTGTGCCCCTGCTGCTCCAGGGTCTGCGCGAGCGCCGCGCCCACCCGGCCACAGCCCATGATGACGATGTGCACCTATCTACCCCGCAGTCCTGGTTGCCCCGATGACCTGCGCAAACACCCTGCTCACTCTTCTCTCTCGGCTCTGCCGGGCAACGATGGGGCAACAGCGTGCGGAGTTGCCCTTGACGAGCTTATGACGCGACGACGGCGTTGCCCGCATCAGCGGTGTGTATGAACGGTGGCAGGCCCATGACGGGTGGCGGGTGGGCGCCGCCAATACGAAACGCTTACGATCCTCTGCGTGTCCAAACTGACCGACATCCCCAAACGGATCCTGATCGGCCGGGCCCTGCGCAGCGACAGGCTGGGAGAAACACTCCTGCCCAAGCGCATCGCACTCCCCGTCTTCGCCTCCGACCCGCTGTCCTCGGTGGCGTACGCCCCGGGCGAAGTCCTGCTGGTCCTGTCCATCGCGGGAGTGTCGGCGTACCACTTCAGCCCGTGGATCGCCGTGGCCGTCGTGGTGCTGATGTTCACCGTCGTCGCCTCGTACCGGCAGAACGTCCACGCGTACCCCAGCGGCGGCGGCGACTACGAGGTGGCCAACACGAACCTCGGCCCCAAGGCCGGCCTCACCGTCGCCAGCGCGCTGCTCGTCGACTACGTCCTCACCGTCGCCGTGTCGATCTCCTCCGGCGTGGAGAACCTCGGCTCCGCCGTCCCCTTCGTCGTCGAGCACAAGGTCCTCAGCGCGATCGTCATCATCGTGCTGCTCACGCTCATGAACCTGCGCGGCGTGAAGGAGTCCGGAAAGCTCTTCGCCATCCCCACCTACGTCTTCGTCGCCGGTGTCTTCGTCATGGTCGCGTGGGGCGCCTTCAAGGGCCTGGTCCTGGACGAGACCATGCGGGCCCCGACCGCGGGCTTCGAGATCAAGCCGGAACAGCAGGGCCTGGCCGGCTTCGCCCTCGTCTTCCTGCTCCTGCGCGCGTTCTCCTCCGGCTGTGCCGCGCTCACCGGCGTCGAGGCGATCAGCAACGGCGTCCCGGCCTTCCGCAAGCCCAAGAGCAAGAACGCCGCCACCACGCTGCTGCTCATGGGCGCGCTGGCCGTCACCATGTTCTGCGGCATCATCGGCCTCGCCATGGCCTCGAACGTGCGGATGGCCGAGAACCCCGCCCACGACCTGCTCGACAACGGCACCCCGGTCGGCGAGGACTACGTCCAGGACCCGGTGATCTCGCAGGTCGCCGCCGCCGTCTTCGGCGAGCACACGTTCTTCTTCGTCCTCCTCGCCGCGGCCACCGCGCTCGTCCTCTTCCTGGCCGCGAACACCGCGTACAACGGCTTCCCGCTGCTCGGCTCGATCCTCGCGCAGGACCGCTACCTGCCGCGCCAGCTGCACACCCGCGGCGACCGGCTCGCCTTCTCCAACGGCATCGTGCTGCTCGCCGGCGCCGCCATCCTGCTCGTGTGGATCTACGGAGCCGACTCCACCAAGCTGATCCAGCTCTACATCGTCGGCGTCTTCGTCTCCTTCACGCTCAGCCAGACCGGCATGGTGCGGCACTGGAACCGCCACCTCGCGACCGAGCGCGACCCGGCCAAGCGCCGCCACATGCTCCGCTCCCGTGCGATCAACACGTTCGGTGCCTTCTTCACCGGACTGGTGCTGGTCGTCGTGCTGGTCACCAAGTTCACGCACGGGGCCTGGGTCGCCCTGCTCGGCATGGTGATCTTCTACGTGACGATGAGCGCGATCCGCAGGCACTACGACCGGGTCGCGGAGGAGATCGCCGCGCCCGACGAGCCCAGCGACGACACCATCCGCCCCTCGCGCGTCCACTCCATCGTGCTCGTCTCCAAGGTCCACCGGCCGACGCTGCGCGCCGTCGCGTACGCCAAGCTGATGCGCTCCGACAAGCTGGAGGCGGTCAGCATCAACGTGGACCCGGCCGAGACCAAGGCGCTCAGGGAGGAGTGGGACCGGCGCGGCATCAACGTCCCGCTGAAGGTCCTCGACTCGCCCTACCGCGAGATCACCCGGCCGATCGTCGAGTACGTGAAGGGGCTGCGGCGCGAGAGCCCGCGGGACGCGGTCAGCGTGATCATCCCCGAGTACGTGGTCGGCCACTGGTGGGAGCACGTGCTCCACAACCAGAGCGCGCTGCGCCTGAAGGGCCGGCTGCTGTTCACGCCGGGCGTCATGGTCACGTCCGTGCCGTACCAGCTCCAGTCCTCCGAGGCGGCCAAGGCGCGGGCGAAGAAGCGGCAGGACTGGAACGCTCCCGGCTCGGTGCGGCGCGGCCCCGTCAGCGAACGCCCCAAGGAGCCCAGCGCCAAGGGCTGAGAGCCGCCTGCGGCGACGTAGACTGGTGGGCTGTCGTCCGACAGCCCCCTCCCGACCTCCTGGAGCCATCCCGTCATGCAGAACACGTCCGAGTCTTCGCTGGTCGGGGAGGAGTACGAGGTCGAGGTCGGCCCCGTCGCACACGGCGGCCACTGCATCGCCCGCACCGAGGGCGGCCGGGTGCTCTTCGTCCGGCACGCCCTGCCCGGCGAGAAGATCGTCGCCCGGATCACCGAGGGCGAGCAGGACTCCCGCTATCTGCGGGCCGACGCCGTGCGCGTACTGGAGCCGTCGAAGGACCGCGTCGAGGCGCCCTGCCCCTACGCCGGACCCGGCAAGTGCGGCGGCTGCGACTGGCAGCACGCCAAGCCCGGCGCCCAGCGCCGCCTCAAGGGCGAGGTCATCGCGGAGCAGCTCAAGCGGCTCGCCGGCCTCACCCCGGAGGAGGCCGGCTGGGACGGCACGGTCATGCCGGCGGAGGGCGACAAGCTGCCCGCGGGCGAGGTGCCGGCCTGGCGCACCCGCGTCCAGTACGCCGTCGATCCCTCCGGCAGGGCGGGGCTGCGCCGCCACCGCTCGCACGAGGTCGAGCCCGTCGAGCACTGCATGATCGCCGCGCCCGGTGTGAGCGAGCTCGGCATCGAGAAGCGCACCTGGGAGGGGATGGCGTCGATCGAGGCCATCGCCGCCACCGGCTCCGGCGACCGCCAGGTGATCCTCACCCCGCGCCCCGGCGCCCGCCTGCCGATCGTCGAACTCGACAAGCCCGTCTCCGTCCTGCGGATCCACGAGAAGGACGAGAGCGTCCACCGGGTCCACGGCCGCCCCTTCGTCCGCGAGCGCGCCGACGACCGCACCTACCGTGTCGGCATGGGCGGCTTCTGGCAGGTCCACCCGAAGGCCGCCCAGACCTTGGTCCAGGCCGTGATGCAGGGCCTGCTGCCCCGCAAGGGCGACACGGCCCTCGATCTCTACTGCGGCGTCGGCCTGTTCGCGGGCGCCATCGGCCAGCGGGTCGGCGAGAAGGGCGCGGTCCTCGGCATCGAGTCCGGCAAGCGCGCCGTCGAGGACGCCCGCCACAACCTCCAGGACCTCCCGCGCGTCCGCATCGAACAGGGCAAGGTCGAATCCGTCCTCCCCCGCACCGGCATCACCGAGGCCGACCTCGTCGTCCTCGACCCCCCGCGCGCCGGCGCCGGCAAGCAGACGGTCGCGTACGTCTCGGGCCTCGGCGCCCGCCGCATCGCGTACGTGGCGTGCGACCCGGCGGCGCTGGCACGGGACTTGGGGTACTTCCGGGAGCACGGGTACAGGCCGCGGACGCTGAGGGCGTTCGACCTGTTTCCGATGACCCATCATGTGGAGTGCGTCGCGATCCTTGAGCCGGTGGCGAAGGGCGTCTGACCTGCAGGTTTACCGGTGCGCTTTATGTGCGTTGTGGGCGTTACGGGCGATATCTTGACGCTGAAATGACGCTCGTGACGCTCATTTGACGCTCGTTCTGATGGGTCGTCAGGCTTCGGATCGTGCAGGTCAGGGTTTCCGTCAGGCCCGTTCTCCGAGGTCCCGCTTTGCGAAGTCTTGGCGGATCGCTGCCATGGATCGCCTACGCCCATGGCAGCGATGGCCGGCCTTGAGTACCGCTGGGTACTGCGGAAGTAGGCGCTGATGGCCGTTGTCAGTAGCCGGGGCCGTAAGGGCTCAAGCCACGCAGGAACGGCTTCAGATCTTCGGCGCGAGGTTCGGGGATGTCCGGCATGCGTAGCGTCCCGTTGAGCGGGTTCAGGCGTCGTACATGGCTGTCGGCCCAAGCGATCCATGCCTCGGCACCATCCCTCTGCGCTCCGGCCGGAAGGGTCGCTGCGTGGAGGCGGAGAGCGTCGACGTATGCGGCCAGGCCCGCTGCGTGCCGCCATGCCTCTTCTTGCGCTTCGAGACGCTGGACGCGGAATGCCTCTGCGTAGTCGATCTTTGCTTGTTGCATGGCAGCTTCCCATCGCAGCCGCTCCTGGCGTGCTGCCTCCAGGTCGGCCAGTCTCTTGCGGTCGGCGGCTGCCCCTCGGAGCCCTACTTCCTGCACGATTTCGGTCAGCTGGTCTTCAAGCGGCCGCGCGGCCGTGTCGGCCCACTCTCCGGCCCGGTGCCGTACGCCACCACTGACACAGATCCTCAGGCGTTCAGCGGGGGAGTAGTCGTACCGAGGGATCCTGACCCAGGAGTGCTTTTCGGCATCCGCCAGCTCCTTCCTCGTGGGGACGTGATCGGCGCGGTCCTGTTCCTGCACCACGAGGAAATCGCACCTTTGACCCTGGGCTGTGATGGTGAAGTGTGGAGGGCCGTTTTGCCGGCGGTGTGGTGCACCCCGGCCGGAGCCCAGGGCGCTGACATGCCCCAGTGCTTGCGTGGCGGTGAGCAGCGCGTGGATAAGGCGGAAAGCTCGGCCCTGGACGGATTTGGTCAACCCCATGGGCTCGGGATGCCCTTGCAGGGTTTTGACGACCGGGTGCGGGTTGGTGAGCCGTGCGGGTACGGGAATGGGTGGCAGCGTGGCCAAGCGCCAGGCGGGGGTGTCGACGAGCCGGATTTCGTATCCGTCTCGGCACCAGCCTGCATGCAGTTCCTTGGTCTTGGGAATCTTCCCCGACCTGCGCGCCGCGGCCACGCGGATGGGCCACTTCTCAGTCTCCCGGCCACTGACTTCACGCTTGACGATTCGTCCGCCTGCTTCGGCGAGCTCTTCCAGGAGCTGCTCTGTGACGGTCTTGGCTCCCTTCCGTGGAAGGGAGCCGGCTCGCTGCGCCGGCAGGGGGGTGGCCGCCTTTGTCCTGGACTTCGTGTCGCTGGATACGGCAGGTGCCTGGGTTCCACCCCCCTGGGCGGGTGCCGCATCTCTGCCTCGAGGTTGATCGGGCGTGTGGGTTCCATGGTCCAGGTATTGCTGGCCAGCATTGGTGAGAACGACGGACCATTGCCCCTGCCGCTTGGAGACCTTGACCAGGCCCCGGCTTTGCAGGGCTAGGCAGCTGAGCTTGTGCCCGGTTCCTTCCCAGACGCCGTCAGGGCATCCTCGGCCAACCCATTGCAGCACCTGTTGTTGACGTTCGTTTAGCTCTCGCGGCACCTGAACTCCCTTCCGTGCGAAGGCCCGACCGGCATGCTCTCAGTCGTGCCCTCGCTGTGCGGGGCTGGAGGGGTTTCAAGGGGTTGGCCGGCGGCGATTTGGACAGGCGTAGGCATGGCTGCTCGCGGTGAGTACGCTCGCAGGCGTTCATTGGTGGTGCTTGTGGATGCATGGCCGTCTGTGTGCGACTGGTGTTGATTATCTTGCGATCATCCGAGGAGGCGGCCTGCAGGCGTACGAGCGTCCGTACTAGCCTGGGCTTCCGAGCAAAATGTTCCCGTGTCCAGGCCAGGGGAAGGCCGGGTAGATCCATCGCCCCCGGGTCGCGGCCTAGAGGCGCTGGCGAGTGGATCGTGTAAATGTGGGTCGTTCGTGCTTCCGGTGACGGGTGCCTGAAGGTAAGCATGGGCGTGCAGACGTGCCGCAGGCGGGAGCGTCAGTTCGAAACGAGAGCGGGTTGGTCCATGGCGGTCGTGGCACGAGAGCCGATGGATGTCGTCGCGGGTGCCGTGGCTCCCTGTGACCTCGTGCCCCGCGAGGCGAAGCTCGCGCTCGTCGAAGCCTTAGGCACGGAAGCCGTTGTTGCCTACCGGTATGACGTACGAGAGCGTGATCGACGAGCAGCAGATGGGATGCCGCCGCTGACGCGACCTGATGTGCTGAATCTCCTTATGGCGCTTCCCCTCGACGAGCCGGTTCCTGCCAGCTCCTTGAGCGAGAGGGAGCGGCGAGTCCTGAGAACCCTGCCGAAAGGGGCAGCGGTCCGCCGCGACGGGGTGGTTACCCGCCGAGCGTCGCAGCCTGTCCATATCGACATGGCTTTCGTGCCTGGCCGTAGCTGGGAAACGGCGATGGAGAAGGCCGAGCGGTTTACTCCATTCTGCTCGCGCACGGTGGTGGTGGACGGGGTGCTGCGGCGCAAGGACGACGCAGTGATGCGCGCGGACTTCTACGGCATCGGACTGCTCACAGTCCAGGGGGACACCGTGGAAGTGGTGGTGCCACCGCGCCCCTTCGTGCGCAGACGTCATACCGTCGCCGGCTGGAAGTTCCTGGAAGACGTTCACCGCCAGCTTCCCTGAGCGCCCGCAGTGGCTCGCTACGGGGCGACGGGAAGCGTCGCCCACGCCTTGAGCGGCGAGGGCGCTTGGAAACCGGACCTGGGGCTGGCGCCCAGTCCGATGCGCTGGTTCTCCAACGCGTAGCGGTCGACCGCTGCAGCACACTTGTCGCGCCACCATGACTTGCGCGGAGCGCCTGGTCGGTAGCCGGCCATTTCGGTGACCCAGTCGCTCCACGTGAGCACAGTGTGATTGTCGGCCTCGCGCCTGGTCTCGCCGTCGGATAGGCAGAAGCGATCGAGCCCCCGCCCGTCGCACTCCTCGCAGGCGCAGGTCGCGGGATCGGCGTTGCTGTACAGCGTGGCGAGGGACGCTGCGCCCTTGAAGCACATGAGCTCCGGCATCAGCACGTTCGGGTATATGGGGCCCGCAGGCTTGCCGACTTGCGCCTTTTCGCCGGGTGGGATCGCGTGACGGAGCGAACTCTGCACGCCGATGCCGGCGCAGAACGCGCCGTGTGCCATGGCGTCGAGCGCTGCGAGATCCGTGCGCAGGAGCGCCGTGTGCTCGACGCTGGCCAGCAGGCTGCGTAGATTGGCCGGTATGTCCTTGGTCTGCTCCAGCGGGTCGAACTGGCGGAAGAGGATGAGGGCCTTCGGGTGCCGGATCTTCGCACAGACCGCTATGAGCTGACCGATGTTCTCGCGGTTCAGCCACGTGACGTCGATGGGGAGCGTCACGATGGTGTCGGCGCGTTCGATCTTGTTGGCTTCGCGCATCACTGACTTGAGCGTCTTGGAGTCCGCCGGTGGAATGTAGCCGGTCGGTGTCAGTGCCGCGCTCGCGCCCCGCACCTTCTGGAAAGCCAGTGAGGTGTCTACGGAGGTGAACAGCTCGTCGGTGGGCACCATGAACGGCTCGTCCGCGGTCGCGACATAGCTTGTGTAGGGGGCGCTGTCGATCAGGAGAGTGCCCTCGTAGCCCGCCGTGCTGCGAAGGTGGAAGGCCCGCTCGTCGGCTTTGGCTCCGGTCATCACCACACCGCTGAAATCGTCGTCCAGTGCGTGGCGCGGCCGCGGAAGGTTGAGGGCGTTTTCATGGAGCAGTACCCGCCCCTGCAGAAGAGGCACGGCGGCAACGGTGTGGTCCAGCGTCTTCAAGGCGGGCGGTCGCCGCCTCGGGGACGGGGTGTTGCTCATGAATCACCTCGCAGAAGAGTCCGGCACATCCTTGTGTCCGGACGGAGAGGAAGCGCACAAGTAGATCTCGTGGAACTCCTCCCGACCCAGCCCCGCCAGGTGGGCGGTCTCGGTCGGACTGAGGTGGAGCTGCTCCTCAAGCCGGGTGACGGCTTGAGCGAGATGGCGCGGGGTTTCGCGCCGGATAGTGGTCGGTTCGTTGGTGCGATAGCCCAGTGCGGACAACTCGACCATGAGCGTGCGATATTGCCATTCGCTGACAACGCCCAGGTCCATGGCTCGTCTGATGAGAGCTGCCATCGATACCCCCCACCGGGCCTTGAGGTCCAGCAGACGGGATACGTCGATGCCTGGCTTCAACTCGGGCAGGACGGCATCGTGGGGCATGAGAAATTCGGCGGCGAACCGATTGGCCTGGTCTTCCTGCACGCGCCCCTCGCCGGGCTCACCGTGCATTACCAGGTGACCCAGCTCGTGCGCGAGACTGAATCGGGAACGGTCGGCGGGAGCACTGGAGTTGAGGAGCACCAGCGGCGCCTTGTCCGCAGGCCACTGGCTCACCGCGTCGAGCGCGGTAGTGCAGAGGTCGCGCACCACGACCAGTGCGCCGGCGCCCTCGAGCAGGGCGACCATGTCATCGACGGGGCCTGCGGGGACACTCCATTCCTCGCGCACCGTCTCCGCCGCGTCGGCCGGGGTGTCGAAGTCGTTGACCTCAATACGCCGGAACTGGATAGGGCGATGGAAGTTTGCTGCCTGGGCCAGGGATTCCACCTGGAGGCGGGTAAGCGCCAACGTCGCATGGATCCGACGCAGGGCAGGTGCCCCCAGGGAGGCGCGCTTACGGTGATGGACCAGCCCTACGCCTGCCCCGGCAGTATCGGAAGTGCGGCACAGTAGTTCGGCGGTGTAGTGGAGTGCGACGGCGAACAGTTGCACGCGCTCATCCCTGACGGGGATGCGGCCGGCTTCGGCTCGGCTCACGTACCCCTGGGTGATGCGGGTGCCTTCAAGGCGTGACAACTCGCCAGCGAGGTCGGACTGTGTCCAGCCACGCGAGTCGCGGGCCAGCGTGAGCATGGTGGGGTCCGCCACCAAGCTGCTCCGGTCGCGCACGGTCCACCTCCAGCCCTGGCGAAGTCAACTCCCCAGAGGGTACACGGTTTTATGCCAAGAAATATTCCGCACGCGATCCGCAGGTTGTCGTGGTTCCAGATATATCAGGGCCCACTGACAGTCCAGCTCTGACCCGAGGTGGTCGCTCATGTCGCCGGACAGCAGGCGTTGGAAAGCAGGAAGCCCCGGTCCCGCCATAGAGCTTGGCGAGGCCGGGGCCGGGTGAAGCTGCCGCGGAGGGCGTCGGCGCGGTCTGCGGTCAGCGGGAGATGAAGTCGCGCAGTTCGCGCTGGAGGGCTGCCTTGGGCTTGGCGCCGACGATGGTCTTGGTGACCCGGCCGCCGACGAAGACGTTCATCGTCGGGATGGACATGACTCCGTACGCGGCGGCTGTCTCCGGGTTCTCGTCGATGTTGAGCTTGACGATCTCGATCCGGTCGCCGTATTCGGCGGCGATGGCTTCCAACGACGGGGTCAGCTGGCGGCAGGGACCGCACCAGGCCGCCCAGAAGTCGACGAGCACCGGCTTGTCGCTCTGCAGGACGTCCTCGATGAAGGACTTGTCGGTGACGTTCTTGAGGGCCATGGTGCGGCCTCCTCTCGCGTGTGGTGGTTATCGCGCGTCGGCTAGGGCGGCGAGGTAGCGCTCGGCGTCGAGGGCGGCGGCGCACCCGGTGCCGGCGGCCGTGATGGCCTGGCGGTAGGTGTGGTCGACGACGTCGCCGGCGGCGAAGACGCCGGGCAGGCTGGTGCGCGTGGACGGGGAGTGCACCTTGAGGTAGCCCTCGGCGTCCAGGTCGAGCTGGTCGGTGAAGAGCTCGGTGCGCGGGTCGTGGCCGATCGCGATGAACAGGCCCGTCACATCGAGGTGTTGGGCCTCTTCCGTGATGACGTTGCGGACCGTGAGGCCGGAGAGCTTGCCGTCCTTGTCCTCCAGTTCGGTGATCTCACTGTCGAAGAGGAAGGAGATCTTGTCGTCCGTGAACGCGCGGTTCTGCATGACCTGGGAGGCCCGCAGGGTGGAGCGCCGGTGGACGATGGTGACCGAGCGGGCAAAGCGGGTGAGGAAGGTGGCTTCTTCCATGGCGGTGTCGCCGCCGCCGACCACGACGATGTCGCGGTCGCGGAAGAAGACCCCGTCGCAGGTGGCGCACCAGCACACTCCGCGGCCGGAGAGGTCGTCCTCCTTGGGGAGGCCGAGCTTGCGGTAGCCGGAGCCAGTCGCGATGATCACGGCCCTCGCGCGGTGGATGGTGCCCTCGGAGTCGGTGACGGTCTTGAGGTCGCCGGTCAGGTCGACCGAGACGATGTCGTCGTCGATCATCTCCGCGCCGAACCGTTCGGCCTGGGCCCGCATGTTCTCCATGAGGACCGGGCCGTCGACCCCCTCGGGGAAGCCGGGGAAGTTCTCGACCTCCGTGGTCGTCGTCAGGGAGCCGCCGACGAAGATTGCACCGCCGAAGACGAGCGGCGCAAGGTTGGCGCGCGCCGTGTAGAGGGCTGCGGTGTACCCGGCGGGGCCGGAGCCTATGACGATGACGTTGCGTACGTCGTCGGTCTCGGTCACGGCGGTCACGCCTGCTTCTTGGCGTCGATCTCGGCGATCAGGCCCTCGATGAGGCCCTTGATCTCGTCGCGGATGGGGCGGACGGCCTCGACGCCCTGGCCGGCCGGGTCCTCGAGCTGCCAGTCGAGGTAGGTCTTGCCGGGGAAGTACGGGCAGGCATCCCCGCAGCCCATGGTGATGATGTAGTCGGACGCCTGAGCGGCCTCCGGGGTGAGGACCTTCGGCTTCTGGTCGGAGATGTCGATGCCCAGCTCGGCCATCGCGGCGACGGCGGACGGGTTGATCTGGTCGCCCGGCATGGAGCCGGCGGAGCGGACCTCGACGCGGTCGCCCGCGAGGTGGCGCAGGAACCCGGCCGCCATCTGGGAGCGGCCCGCGTTGTGGATGCAGACGAACAGGACGGAGGCGGCAGGAGCGGAGGACATCTGTTCTTCCTTGGGGTGAGTCGACTGCGGTGGTGATGTGGGGGTTCAGGATGCGAGCTGCGTGAGCAGTTCGGTGACGTGGGCGTCGATGGCGTCGCGGATTTCGCGGACGACGGCGATGGGCGCGCCGTCGGGGTCTGCGACCGGCCAGTCGAGGTAGCGGCGGCCGGGCACGACGGGGCAAGCGTCTCCGCAGCCCATCGTGATCACGATGTCGGCGGCTTGGACTACCTCTTCCGTCAGCGGCTTGGGGTAGGCGTCGGTGAGGTCGGCGCCCGCCTCGGTGAGGGCCTGGGCGATGTGCGGCTCCACCTCGTCGGCGGGGTGGGTACCCGCGGAGGAGACGGTGACGCGCTCTCCCGCCCGGTGGGCGAGGAGGGCGGCGGCCATCTGCGAGCGGCCGGCGTTCTGGCTGCACACGAAGAGAACCCGCGTCCGGTCGCCCGTGAGCCCCTGGGTGTGGGCGAGGGCGTCCAGACGCTCGGCGGTCAGCCGTTCCGCCAGCACCACCAGGTGCGTACGGATGCGGGCGTGCTCAGCGAGACGTGCGTACGAGTCGGCGAGCAGGCCCAGCGCGGTTTCCGGCGCGAAGCTGCCGGCGTACCGGGAGGCGAGACGGGCAGCCCCCGCGGCCAGACGTTCGTCCGGCAGAAGGGGCGGGAGAGGTGTGGACATGGCGTTCCTGTTCAAAGGAGCCAATAAGGTCAGCTCGGACTGGTGTCAGGCCCAGCTGATGTGACAGTATCAGCACATGATGACGTCAGTCGACACTGATCTGATCCGGGTTCTGGCCGACCCGCTCAGGCTCCAGATCGTGACCCTGCTTGCGCGCGAGACCCTCTGCACCACCCATCTTGTGGAGGAGACGGGTGCCAAGCAGACGAACCTCTCCAACCACTTGAAGGTGCTGCGTGAGGCCGGGGTCGTGGAGACGGAGCCATGCGGGCGGTACATCTACTACCGGCTGCGCCCGGAAGTCATCGAAGCCCTCGCCGGCAAGTTCGCCGACCTCGCTCTGACCGCGCGTGCCACCGCCGAAGCGAACCTCAAGCGGTCCTGCCCGTAGCCCGCTGTCTGCCTCACCTGCCCGAGGAGATCCTGTCTTGACCGCCACCGAGCCCGTCGGCGCCGCCCCCGCAGCGGAGTCCGCCATAGCCGCCGACGTGCCCCAGCCCGCACCCGGCGCCACCCCGCCCCGCACCCCACTCGCCGCCCGCGCCGCCGCCGAGCTCGTGGGCACCGCCGCCCTGGTGGCGATCGTCGTCGGCTCCGGCATCCAGGCCACCGACCTCACCGACGACGTCGCCTTGCAGCTCCTCGCCAACTCCACCGCCACCGTCTTCGGCCTCGGCGTCCTGATCGCCCTCCTCGGCCCGGTCTCCGGTGCCCACTTCAACCCGGCCGTCACCCTGGCCGAGTGGTGGACCGCCCGCCGCGGCGGCGCGGGCGTGAACGCGCGCGAGCTCGCCGTCTACGTGCCCTCCCAGATCGTCGGCGCGATCGCGGGCGCTGTGCTGGCGGACGCGATGTTCGGCGAACCGCTGGTGAAGTGGTCCACCCACGACCGCTCCGCCGGAAACCTGCTCCTCGGCGAGGTCGTCGCCACCGCCGGCCTGATTCTGCTGATCTTCGGCCTGGCCCGCACCGACCGGCTGCGCTTCGCACCCGTCGCGGTCGCCTCGTACATCGGCGCCGCCTACTGGTTCACCTCCTCCACGTCGTTCGCGAACCCGGCGGTGACCATCGGGCGTGCCTTCACGGACACCTTCGCCGGTATCGCCCCGGGCTCCGTGGCCGGCTTCATCGGCATGCAGCTGATCGGTGCGGTGGTGGGCCTGGCCCTGGTGGCGGTCATCTTCATGCGCGGCAAGACGGACGCCGGGACGCCTGCGGCATGAGCCGACGCACGGACGTGGTGGTGATCGGCGGCGGCCAAGCAGGGCTTGCCGCCGGCTACCACCTGCGCCGCCTGGGCATCGAGCACGTCATCCTCGACGCCCAGACGACGCCGGGCGGGGCCTGGCAGCACACCTGGGACTCCCTGCGCCTGTTCTCCCCGGCCGCCTACTCCTCCCTGCCTGGTCGGCTCATGCCGCTCCAGCCCGGGCAGACGTACCCGGACGCCAGGCACGTGGTGGAGTACCTCGCGGACTACGAGAAGCGGTACGAACTCCCGGTCCAGCGCGGCGTCTGGGCCGACGCGGTCCACCGCGACGGCGCCTTCCTGCGCGTCGAGACCGACTGCGGCGACTGGCAGGCCCGCGCCGTCGTCAGCGCCACCGGAACCTGGACGCGCCCGTTCATGCCAGCTGTGCCCGGCCGGCGCGAGTACACCGGCCGCCAGCTGCACACCGTGCAGTACGGCAGCCCTTCGGAATTCGCCGGCCAGCGGGTGATCGTCGTGGGCGGCGGAAACTCCGGTGCCCAGATCGCCGCCGACCTCGCCGGTACCGCCGAGCTGACCTGGGTCACCCAGCGCCCGCCCCGCTACCTCGCCGATGACATCGACGGCCGCGCCCTCTTCGACGCCGCGACCGCCCGCCGCCGCGCCCTCGACGAAGGCCGCACCGACACCGGCGGCGTCGCCTCGCTCGGCGACATCGTCGCCGTCCCACCGGTACGCGCCGCCCGCGACGCCGGACTCCTGTCCGCGAAGCCGATGTTCAGCCGCCTCACCCCGACCGGTGCGGAATGGGCGGACGGTACCCGTGCCGAGGCGGATGCCGTCATCTGGTGCACCGGCTTCCGCCCGGCACTGGCCCACTTCGCCTCCCTTCGCCTGCGCGGCAGCCGCGGTCGTATCGCCACCGCCGGCACCCGCGCGGTGGATGAGCCCCGCCTGCACCTGCTCGGCTACGGCGACTGGACCGGCCCTGCCTCCGCCACCCTCATCGGCGTCGGCCGCCCCGCCCGGGACACGGCCCGGGAGATCGCCGGACTGCTGCGGGCTTGACCTTCGAGTCGGGTTGAAGGTTTACGTTCGAGGTATGAGCACACTGCGCATCTCGCAGCTGGCCGAACGCTCCGGCGTACCGGCCTCGACGCTGCGGTTCTACGAGACGGCCGGGCTGCTGCCCGCCGAGCGGACCTCGTCCGGCTATCGCCAGTACGGGCCGGACGCGGTGGAGCGCCTCGCGTTCATCTCCTCCGCGAAGCTGCTGGGGCTGGCGCTGGAGGACATCCGCGATCTGCTGGACGTACGGGACGCGGGGGTGTGCGCTGCGGTGCGGGCACGGATGGTGCCGCTGGTTTCCCTCGCTTCATACACCGGCAGCCTTCGGACCTACTTGTCTAGAAGGCTGCTGAAAATCTTGGTTGAGGGGCTGCTCGGCTGTGGGCCGGGCGGCTCTTTCGTTATGCGGTGGCCGGGGTGAGGTGCCAGTTGCCGTTGGCTCGGGTGAGTCCGAGGTTGATCAGTCGGCGGAGGTTGAGGGCGGCAGCGCGGTGATGGAGCCAGATGTTGTTGGCGATGACGCCCCGGTGCGGGACGCGGCGGTTGCCTTTGGCGACCAGCCAGGCGATGGCGCGTTCAACTGGTGGCCGCCATCTGCGGTATTCGTCCTGCCAGGCCACATCGGTGGCAGCCTGTGTCCGGGCGGTGGCCAGCAGTTCGTGCTTGGGGTGGACGTTGAGGGTGCGTCCGGTCTTGGATGTGGTGCAGCGTCCGCGCAGCGGGCAGTCGGTGCAGAGGCGTTTGAATTGGGCGGTGCGGGCACCGTCTGCTTTGACCTGTCCGAGGTTGGCGGTGTGGCCGGCCGGGCAGGTCGCGGTGCCGGCCGCTGTGTCGATGTGGAAGTCGTCGATGGTGAAGCCGCCGGGGACGGCCTGCCGCAGCGGTGGCGGCTTGATCACCAGGGTGTGGCCGTCGGCCTGCAACTGTGCGCGCAGATGGCCGGTGCCGTAGGCGGAATCGCCGAGCACGGTTAACTCCTGGCCCTCGTCCTCGTCGGCCAGCAGATCGCAGGCGACAGCGGCCTCGTGGTTGTCGGGGCCGTTGCCGCTGGTGAGGGCAACCGCGGTGAACAGTCCAGTCTCCGGCTCGACGGACGCATGTCCTTTGAAGCCGTCCTGGTGGCGGGTTCGGTTCTTGTGGATGTGCCGTGCGTCGGGATCGACGGTGGACACCGTCCGGTCCGCCACCGTGCGCTTCGCGATGCGCCAGCGGCCGTCACGCCCGTCGGAGTCATCGGCCGGCTCCACGTCCTGGCCCGCGACCAGGGCCAGCAAACCGACCGCGTTCGCCGCCCTCTCGCCGAGTTCCTGTTCAGGCAGGCGTCCGAGCAGGTTGAGGGCGTCGGCGACCAGCGCGTCGACCAACGCGGCACGCGCTTGCTCGTCGTCCCAGGCGATCCTCGGCTTGCCCGGGTCGGTGTAATCGTGCGCCGTGCACCACTGCTCCACGGTCTCCCCGCCTCCGGGGACCTCGCGGATTACCCGGCGGACCGCGGAGATGATCTGGGTAACGGTGTCCTGGGTGGCCACCGCGTCATCGAGCACGGTGGAGTCCAGAGCCCGCCGCTGCTTGCCCTTGAGCACGCCGGTCGCGGCCACGACCTCTTTGACCTTGGTGAAGATCCGCGTCGGATCGGCCGAGTGACGCAGTCGGCGCCGGAAGTACGTCAGCAGCGACGGGTCGAACGCCGTGTCATACAGGCCGAGCCCGCAGGCCGCCTTCCATCGCAGGTCACACCGCAGTTCCTGGACCGTCTCGAAGTCCGACAACCCGTACAGACTCTGCAGCACCACGGTCGCGGCCAGCACCTGCGGTGGCAGGCTCGGACGGCCGTTGGGCGAGGGATACATGTCGGCGAACATCCCTGGCTCGAACAGCACCTCACGATGCTCGGCCAGGAACGCGAACACAGTCCCCACCGGGATCAACTCCCGGCAGGTCTCCCACACATCCGGCCCGACCATCTCCCCGGCCCATTCCCCCTGCATGCCTACAAGACTGGCCCCGACTCCACCGAGCCGGGGCCAGAACACGAGATTTTCAGCAGCCTTCTAGGTCGTGTCCGATGGGTCGTGTGACGCTCCCGCTAGGACCTCGTTCCGTGGGACATGGGGCGGGGAGATCTTTCGGATGAAGAGTGGGCTCGGCTGGAGCCGCACTTGCCAACGAATCGCGGGCGGGGCGGACGGTGGCAATGCCACCGTCGTGTGATCAACGGGATTCTGTTCCGGCAGCGGACCGGCCTGCCCTGGCGGGACCTGCCTCCCTGCTTCGGTAGCTGGAAGACGGTTCACGACCGTCATCGCAGGTGGTCGGCGGACGGCACGTGGGAGAAAATTCTGCGGGCCGTCCAGGCCAACACTGATGCCGAGGGCCTAATCGACTGGAGCATGGTCAGCGTCGATTCCACGACCTGCCGCGCTCATCAGCACGCGGCTGGCGCCTCCACCCACGCCCCGAAGATCAAGGGACGGGGCAAGAGCCCGGCGCGCCACCGCTCCGATGAGGCCCTGGGACGCTCGCGAGGTGGGCTGACAAGCAAGATCCACCTTGCGGGAGAGGGCGGGCTCCGCCCGCTCGGGTTCGTCATCACGCCCGGACAGTGGGGGGACGCACCGCAGATGCTTCCCGTCCTGGAAGAGATCCGTGTGCCCCGGCATGCTGGTGGACGACCGCGCACCCGGCCCGACCACGTCGGGGGAGATAAGGCGTACTCGTCACGTAGTAACCGGCGCCACCTGCGCAGACGCCAGATCAAGCACACCATCCCCGAACCGAGGGACCAACGGGCCAACCGCCGGCGCCGCGGCAGCCAAGGCGGCCGACCCGCAGGATTCGACAAGACGATCTACCGCCGCCGCAACGAAGTCGAGCGGACCATCAACCGGCTCAAGAACTTCCGAGCCGTCGCCACACGCTTCGACAAGCGGGCGTACATCTTCCACGGGACGGTCACCGTGGCTGCTATCCACCTATGGCTCCGCCCGCAGTAGAGCGCCCCGTTCAGAGATCCTCGGCACCCGGGCAGTCGTGGCGCAGGTCGCTGAGCACGCGCGCGCCGACAGCCCTGTCGAACTCGGTCTACCAGGGTGGGCGGGTGTCGCGGCGTGCTTCCGGGGTCTGCTCGGGCAGAGCCGTGCCTTGGTCGGTGCGCAGCAGCATGCCCGGGTCGGGTTCGAAGTCCTCATTGGGCGGTGCCGGCTGGTGGAAACGCTCGGTGCGCGGAATGGTGACTTCCACCAGCCGGTCTTCATGGAACATCCATAGCCCGAAGCAGTCGTCGTCCTGGTCGCGGAGCAAAACTTGCACCGTATGCGGATGCGGCCACGGCAGCGACTCCAGGTGCTTGAGCAGGCCCTTGCGGGCACGCATTTTCTCGAACTCCAGGGCCCATCCGAACTCGTAGCCCCACTGCCCCGCTATCGGGACGAAGCGGCCTCGCCACGTGCGTTCTGGATCTTCCTGGGTCAGCGGTTCCATGACCTCGTCCGACCAGCGGGCGAGCACGATGGCCTCGGCATCTCTACTCATGCCGGAGTATCACCGCATCCGCCTAATCCACCGCAACCAAATTCCTCAACCGGCCGACGCGGGCAACGGTTGGCGGATTGGTGAAGAGCTCTCAGTGCCAGCGAGCCCGGCGACGGAGCCTTCTGAGAAGCCCATCTGCGCTTACGCCACGGCCCTGATCAGCTCACACGACTCATCGGACAGCCCCTAGTGGTCGTGGTCGGCCCGCCGAGCACGTTCCTCGTGACCATGGTGTGCGCGCCGGGTGAGCCGATGCTCAAGTTCGTCGACGAGGAGGAGCTGAGGCAGCGGGCGCATCTGCGCGCCCCACGTCCCTCCGAAGGCTGACCGTACGGTTCGAAGCCGTCCGCCGGCCGACTGGACGCGCATGGTGTGGAGTGTCGCCCGGCGCGGCCGCCCGCTTCTTTGACAGCCATCCCTTGATCTGTCGGGGAGCCGCTGACTCACATGCGGGCGTGGCAATGCCTCGCATCCACTCCCACGGGAAATCGCGGCTATGATTTGAAGAGTTCTTCAATTTGCTAGTTGTCATGGTGTGCAGGTCATGAGAAGGGTCGCAGGTGGCCGGGTTCATCGAAGCAGCACTGGAGCGGGTCCGGGCAGCGCGGGCAGCTCTTCAGGCGGCCCTGGAAGCGAAGGACGCGTTCGGCGTGGCAGTGGCGCAGGACGAGCTGGACGATGCGCTCCAGCTGGCGGACAGCTATGGGATCGACGTGGAGGCGGAGGAGGGTGACCCGGATGCCGGTACCGCTCTATGAGGCGAAGGCGGAGTTCTTCCGGATGCTGGGCCATCCTGTGCGCATCCGGGTGCTGGAGCTGCTGCAGGACGGACCGATGCCGGTCCGGGACCTGCTCGCGGCGATCGAGATCGAGGCGTCGAGTCTGTCCCAGCAGCTCGCCGTGCTCCGCCGCTCGGGGATCGTGACCGCGACCCGGGAGGGGTCCACGGTGGTGTACGAGCTTGCGGGCGGGGACGTGGCGGACCTGCTCGCCGCCGCGCGGCGCATCCTCTCCGTGCTGCTGGCCGGGCAGCAGGAACTCCTGGACGAGCTACGTGCGGCGCAGTCGGCACCGTGACGAGCGCGGGCCGCTCCCGGCCGTGGGGTCGCAGGAAGCCTGCGGCTGGTGTCGAGCACACCAGGCCGCACCGTTCAGCGACACACATACGAGGGCGAGGTCGGTGCGGAGCCGGCTGTCGTCCACGACGGCAAGATCATGCTCGTCCGGTTCCGCATTCCTGCACAGAGAGAGTCAAGGGAGAAGGCAGGCTGTGAGCGTTGACAGGTCCGAGAACGCGGCCAGGAACGGGAGGGATGCGGAACGATGGAAGGAGCGCGGCGTCATGCTGCGCGTCTTCGTGTACGTCTTCGCGACCCACCTCTTCGCAGGCTTCGTGTGGCTGCTCTTCTACGTGGGCGAGCACGCCCCCAAATAGTGGGCGAACTGCAGCGTGCGGGAGAGCCCGAGGCGGGCGACGTAGCCGCGGCAGCCCATGTCCCGTGCGGCGTCCGTGGTGAAGCGGTCGCGCACGGTTGAGTGCCTGAGCGCGCTGGGTGATATCGCGGATGTCGGCGCGCCGATTGCCTTCAGGCACTCGGAAGTGGGCAGCGTGCGCAGGGCCGCCCCGCTGGTACGAGTTGGTGACCGCCCCTTCGGCCCCGTAACCGCCGGGCGAACTCACCGCAGTTGATGGCACAGCCGGCCGCGCCCCGTACCGCTCCGCGTCGTACACCGGGCCGAAGTCCGCAGCGATCTAGATCTCGAAGCTGTTGCACGAGTCCGCGTCCACACAGTGCGCCTGGGCCCATGAACGCCCCTCCCCGGGATGGTGGTGAGGAAACTTCGCGACGCTTAACCGGCAGCCCGGAAGCCGGAGTTGCGACTCTCTTCTTGCGCTTTGTCGACTTGACTCGGACTTTGATTTCCCCGTATTCGACGCGGGGTTGAAGGCGGCCGCCTCTCGACGCGCAGAGCGCAGTTCGTGTGCGTCGAAGGGCGGCCACCGCTCGATGGCCGCCTTACAGCGGCGGTTTCTCCTGCGAGGCCGCGGCCTGGAGGTCGGCGAGCAGTTCGGCCTGGCCCGCCAGCACACCGGAGAGGATCACACGCGCGACCTGGAGCAGTTCGGCCACCTGCACGGTGGTCAGCGAATAGTACACGGCCGAGCCCTCGCGGCGTGTGGCGACGAGATTGGCCCGGCGCAGCACAGCGAGCTGCTGCGAGAGATGAGCGGGCTCGACGCCCACGATGGGCAGCATCTCGGAGACCGCGTGCTCACGCTCGCTGAGCAGCTCCAGCACACGGATCCGGACCGGATGACCCAGCGTCTTGAAGAACTCCGCCTTCAGCTGGTACAGCGGCGCGCTCACCGAACCCACCTGACCGCCCGCCGGACCTCTCTGGGGCCAGAGGGCCACGGATGTGCGTTCTTCCTGCATCGCATCCACTCACAACTCTTCGCCATGGGGTCATCCTCACCTCTTCAGGCCTAGGTGATGACCTTGGTAATTGCTAAGGTTAGCAATTACGAAGAATGGAAGAGGGAGGTTCGGGTGCGAATCCCACGATTGCGTGGAGGCGGGGCCCTGCTCAAGTGCCCTGCATGCCGTCTCAAGTGCCTGCCCGCGGCCATCGGTGCGGATGGCTCCTGCCCCCGCTGCGGGCATCAGCGTCTGCTCAGCATGGACATCGACCGCGGATGGATCCGGCGCGGCGCGGACACGGCGTCCAGCGGTCGGCAGGCCGACGGCGAGGCCTGAGCGGGGTTGCTTCCATGAGCATCAGCTGGAGTGTCGAGGAGCAGCGCGGTGTGGCGGTCATGAGCGTCGCCGGCTTCCTCGGCAACAATGCGATCGGCCGCTTCTCGGACGGCTTCGACTGGGTGGTCGCCCGCAGCGCGGGAGTCGTCGTCCTGGACTTCACCGAGCTGCTCGGATGGAGCGCCGAGGGAGAGGCGGCCGTCATCCAGGCAGCTGCCGGACTTCGGAGCACAGGGCGGCCGCTGAGCCTGTGCGGCCTGTCTCGCCTGGAGGTCACGGCCCTCTGGGCCGGTCACCTCGACGCCATGACCGTCTACTCGGACCTGGATTCCGCCCTCAACGCCGAGGCGCCGCCGGCCGGCTGACCCGCGTGAGAGCTGCGACCGGCCAGGAAAGGGATTCGGGAAGGGCGATGACCTTGATCCTCAGGTGGAGGGTGGGCTTTGTGTGCAGATACGTAGACAAGTAGTTATCCCGGCATATCGTGACACTGTGCCCCGTCCCTTGGGAGAGCTCGAAGACGCCGTCATGACGCGCATCTGGCAGTGGAACCGCCCCGTGACGGTCCGGGAAGTCCTGGAAGATCTCCAGCAGGAGCGGTCCATCGCCTACACCACTGAGATGACCGTCATGGACAACCTTCACCAGAAGGGTTGGGTGCGCCGGGACGTCGAAGGGCGCGCCTATCGGTACCGCGCGGTCTCCACTCGTGCCGCGTACTCGGCCGCGTTGATGAACGAAGCCTGGTCCTTGAGCGACAACCCCGCCGCTGCCCTGGTCGCCTTCTTCGGCATGATGTCGCCGGAGCAGCGCGCGGCGCTCCAGCACGTGATCCGTATCGTTGAGCCACAGGTGCAACACGGCGCCTCACAAGGCCCTTCGGTCGACAACGCCGAGGAGCCAAGGCCGTAGGTGCGAACTGTGCCCCTCAGCCCCGTATGCGCCCGCGGAGCTGCCGCGGGAGGGCGGTCATGCCTTCTTCAGGAACTGGGTTTTCAGGACGAGGCCTTTGACCTTCTTGGTGTTGCATTCGACCTCGTCGGGCTTGCCGGTGAGGCGGATGTTCTTCACCAGGGTGCCGCGCTTGAGGGTCTCGGAGGTGCCCTTGACCTTGAGGTCCTTGGTCAGCGTTACGGAGTCGCCGTCCTGCAGGACGGTGCCGTTGCTGTCCTTCACCACGACATCGCTCATGGTTTTTCTGCCTGCTTTCTGATGCGTGTTCTTCTTACATCTGGCCCTGGGGTGCGGGATTCCGCACGCCGGGCCAGTCGTCGCTGTACCACTCACGCGTGTGGCCGCCTGCGTCCTGGTAGGCCGCGCGCGCGGTGGCGAGGTCGCAATGGACGGGGATCGCCGGGTGCGATCCATCGGGTACGAGTGAGCCGTCGGCGGGTATCGCGGCGAGCTCCAGGCTCCGTCCTTCCTTGGTGAGCCGGCGGGCCGCCTGGGTAATGGCGAGCTGGCCACCGATGGACCATCCGCGCAGGTCGGTGAGGTCGAGAATGACCGGCCCGGTGCCTCGGGCCAGTACCCAGCCGACCGCGCCGGCGAAGCGGTCCACCGCGTCGCCGCCGAGGAAGCCGGACAGCGACAGGACGCAGAAGTCCTGCTGGATGGTGTAACGCCACTCGATGGTCATCGTTGCTTTCTCGCTTCGCAGTGCTGTCAGAGGGGGAGGGTGATCCAGATGCTCTTGCCCTGGCCGTCCGCGTCGGCGCGCACGACCGCAGTGCCGCCGAGCCCGACGGTGAGCTCGATGACGGTGCCCAGTCCACCGCTGTGCGTGACCGCTCCGTACAGCGGCGGCTGGTGGGGGTGGCGGTCGTGGACGCCGAAGGCGAGCGTGTGACCGGAACCCGCGAACGTGATGGTGACCGTAGGCGACAGCACGGCGGCGTGACGCACGGTGTTGGTGACCAGCTCGCTGAGGATCAGCAGGGCGGGACCGACCGTGGGGTGGGACGGGCTGATTCCCCACTCGGTGAAGGTCATCTCGGCGGTCTGCCGCGTCATCCGTACGGCGCCCGGCTCGGCGGGAAGTGTCAGCACATGCCGCAGGGGCAGCGCGGCGTGCTGGGGCATCAGGCTTCCTCACGGGTGATGCGGAAGCCGGTGACCGTCTGAGGGTGGATGCGTACGAGGGTGTCGTGCGGGCCGTGGACCCAGCCGGGCAGTGTGCGGCGGTAGTGGGCGGCCTCGTCGGCGTCGGTGATGACCTCGGCAGGGCCGGTCGCGGTCACCGTCCATCCGATGCCGCCGGCCACGCGTATGTCATCCGCCTGGTAGGTGAGCGCGGTCCTGTCGCAGAGCGCGGTCGCCTGGGCAGGGGCGCGGACGACCAGGCGGCCGTACTGGAGGAGATGCACCGCGGGGCGGATCACTGCGGACTCGCGCTGGACGTACACCAGCCGTCCCTGCGCGGCGCCTTCGAGCAGCCACAGTGCCTCAGAGCCGGAAACGTCGACCATGCGACGGGAGACAGGAGCGGTCATCGGTTCGCCTCCTTGGCGACGGCGCGGTTCACCTGGGCCGGAAGGGCGGACAGCACTCCGGCGCCGTGCAGATGGGCGCGGGCCCCTGCGATCGCTTCGCGGGTGGTGGCGTACTCACGCCCCTGCAACCGCAGCCGGTGGAGTCCGCCGACCGAGTTGAGAACCTGACGCTGGCCGGGCCTTATCCCGGAGGTCATGACCGCGATGCCGCGCCGGTTGAGCTTCTCGATCGCATCCTTCAGGACGAGGGCGCCGGTGGCATCCATGGTCGTGACGCGCGACATGCGCAGGATCACCACACGGACTTCGGCCACTTCGCTCAGCTCCAGCAGGAAGCGGTGGGCGGCGGCGAAGAACACAGGGCCGTCGATCCGGTACGCCACGATGTGCTCGGCCAGCAGCGCGTGCTCCTCGTCGCCGTGGTCACCCTGGTCGAGCGGGACCTCCTCCATGCGGGCCTGCCCGGCCACGGCGCGCAGGGCGAGGGCGCCTGCCACGACCAGTCCGATGATCACCGCGTAGACGAGGTCGAGGGCGAGGGTCGCGACGGCGGTCAGGACGAGAACCAGGGCGTCGGAGCGGGTCGCCCGGGCCATCGCCCGCAGCGAGCCGACCTCGACCATGCGGACCGCGGTCGCCAGCAGCACACCGGCGAGCGCGGCCAGCGGGATCTTCGACACCAGCGGAGCCGCGGCGAAGACGATCACGGCGAGAACGCCGGCGTGGGCGAGTGCCGCGAGCCGCGAGCCCGCTCCGGTTCGGACATTGACGGCGGTACGGGCGATCGCGGCCGTCGCCGGAACCCCACCGAACAGCGGCGTTGCCAGGTTCGCCACGCCCTGCCCGAACAACTCCCGGTCCGGATCGTGTTGCTGACCCACCGTCATGCCATCCGCGACGGTGGCGGACAGCAGCGACTCCAGCGCCGCGAGAGCGGCGACCGCCACGGCAGGGGCCAGCAGGGAGGACAGGGCCGCAGGATCGAGAAACGACAAAGAAGGCGCGGGCAGCCCGGACGGCAGCTCACCGATCGGGACCGCCCCATCCGGATGGAAGACCTCCACCGCACCGGTCGCCGCGATGACGGCCAGAATCGAGAACGGGACCGTCGGCCGCCACCGGGCCCCCAGCAGCATCACCGTGGCCACGCCCGCCGCCAGTGTGACGGCGGTCCAGTTCGGCGTCCGCGCGAACTCCTGAAGTGCGTGCCACGCCACCAGCAGGACCCGCTCACCCTCCGGTTTCGCGACACCCAAGGCGTTGGGCACCTGCTGGAGGAAGATCACGCAGGCGATGCCGCAGGTGAAGCCTTCAACCACCGGGGCAGGTACGTACCGCATGTACTTCCCGACCCGTAGCACGGCGAGCGCGATGAGTATCAGCCCGGCCAGCAGCCCCACCGTGAGCACCCCGCCGGAGCCGTACCGGGCGACGATCGGCACCAGCACCACCGTCATCGCACCCGTCGGCCCGGACACCTGCAGATTCGAGCCGCCGAACAGCGCCGCGAGCGCCCCCGCGACCACGGCAGTCGCGAGCCCCGCCTCCGCACCGAGCCCCGAGGAAACGCCGAAGCCGAGGGCGAGCGGCAGCGCGACGACCGCCACCGTCACACCGGCCAGCAGATCCCGACGCGGATCACGGCCCATCGCGACCAAATCCGCCCGTACGGGCAACAGGGACCGAACCGGGCTCCAGACCCGGTGAAGCAGCGCACTCACCTCGCCGCGACCTCGGCTTCCCGCAACTCCGCCAGCAGTTCGTTCCGCCCGGCCAGCACCTCGGTCAGGATCCGCCGCGCCGCCCACAACAGATCGGCGACGTCGCCCCCCGCGAGCTCATAGACAACGGCTGATCCCTCACGCATCGAGCACACCATCCCGGACCGACGCAACACCGCCAGCTGCTGCGACAGCGCCGACGGCTCCACCTCGATCTCAACCAGCAGATCCCGCACCGGCATCGGGCCGCTCTGCAGCAACTCCAGCACCCTTATCCGCACCGGATGACCCAGCATGCGGAAGAACTCGGCCTTGGCCTGATACAGCGGAACCGGCACGGTCGCGGACTCCCCTCATCCCTCGCCAGGAGGGCTACGGCTCAAGCTGCGCCCACGGCCACCTGCGGACACAGCTAGTACAGCATGTAGTGAATTGCAGAAGTTTGCAATTCCTATAGCTGCACCCGAAGCCGTCTGGCTCGAGGGCGTTGCCGCCGGAACGGGTGCACGGGTCCTGCTCCCGTCTGAACGGTGAAGTCCGTGGCCCGCCGTGACGACCCTCTACCGTCAGCAATAGCGATCACCGTGCATTACTGCCTGCTGGCCGTGCTGCACCGCCCGGGCGTTGTCGCGGCGCGGCGGGAGAGCTCCACGGTCGTGTACGAACCCCCAAGTAGGTGCTGCTGTCCCACGAGCAGGACGGAATCATATTGAACTGCGGAAAAATCCAATTCTGGATCATCTCCCGCTACCCTCGCCGGGTGGGTCCTGCCATGAGTGTCACGGTGTGGCGGGCCGTGGGCGCGTTTGCCACGGCGTATGTGCTGATCGCTACTGAGCGGGTGCACCGGGTGTCCGCCGCGCTCGGCGGTGCGGGATGATCAGGCCGGTGCCCCGGTAACCTCCGTTCGCGATCATCGTGGCCCTGCCCGCCTGCTTTCGTGCCGGACAGCTCCCACGCCTTGCAGTCATTGCGGTTGCCGGGCAGCGGTCGGCCGACGGCGACAACGAACCGGGTGTCGGCGTCGATGACGACCTGATGGTTGGTCGACTACCGGTGATGCTTCCGACTGCTCGGCGACCTCGTGGTCGCGGGTGGGGACCAGATGCCGTCCGCGATCAGCACGCTCTCCTTGTGGAACCGCCACAACAAGATCGTCTCGTGCATAACCAGCCGCCTTGCAGGAGTCTTAGCTGCTCAGAGGCGAGCCCCATGCGGGATCGTGCCACGATCTTCCGGTCAGGCCGGTGAGCAGATGCTCCGTCGTGCTCAGGGTGATGTCTTGCGCCACCCCTACCGAGGTCAGGGTGGCGCTGAGTCGTGCGGAGGCCTCCTCCGGCACCTCCAGGTCGTTGAGAAGGGGAAGAAGCAACAGAAGGCGGGCGGCAGGTTCGTCGATACCGTCGGCTTCTGGTGCGGGGTTGTCGGCAATGGGGACCAGTTCCTGCCACGTCAGCCCGGTCCCTGAGAGCTCCCCCTCCCAACTGGCGATCTGCTCGGCGTAGCTCCGGCCTGGATGGATGAGCAGGAAGTCGGTGCCGTAGTCGCCGTCCAGGTTGCGGAAGACCACCACGACCCCTGAGCCGTCCGCACCGGGCACCCGGAGCACCGGCCAGCGTTCGGGATCGAAGAGGATCTCGGACAAGGCATCGACATCAGCGCCGTCCTCGCCGAACCACTCCGGAACGGGACGCCTGGCGTTGGCTCTACCAGCGCAGATCTCCGACAGGTAGTTCGACCAAGAGCCCGGGCGAGCCAGCAGTGACTCGCCGGCGCCCAACGGGCCGTCGTCGTATCCCTCAATCAACACCCCGTGAGCCTGTCACCAGTCACTGAAATGGCTCTTCCTGGGGCCTGGCAGTTGCGGGACAGCCTTAAACCTCACCGGGTGGCTCCAGGACGCTGAACAGGTACTTCGACTTCGCATGAGGGACACGGGCATGAAGCTGTTCAACCGGAAGAACAAGACGGCCGAGGCCGAGACCGGTCCGGCCGTCACGCTCCTCGTCGAGGGCATGCACTGCACGAGCTGCGGTCTGCTCATCGACGACGAGCTGGAGGAGGGCGACGGTGTCCGCTCGTCCACCACGGACGTACGGACGAGACGCACCGTCGTCCGCCTGGACGGGGGGCGCAGGTCGCGCCAGCCACACTCGTGGCCGCAGTCGAGGCTGCGGGGGAGTACACGGCACGCGTCGCGGAATGACGGGGTGAGGTGCTGACGGGGTGTGTGGGCGGCGGTCGTGCCGCCGCCCGCGCACCCGGCCGCACAGGCCAAGGCCCCTCGGCCTCGGCGAGAGCGTCGTCATCTGCTCCCTCATCGAAGGGGTACCGGACCGGCATGCGGAGCCGTGCTCTGCAGCGTTCGCAGCCCGTAGCGGGTCCGGCCCTGTGGCTTGAACACCGACAGGGCGGTCGCGCCCAGGAGGACGAGCAACGCAGCGCCGGACTGGACGACGAGCTGGGTCCGCAGGCCGACCAGGTCGTCGCCCGTCCAACCGGGAGCGGCCGAGGCATCGGCGATGTGGCTGATCGGTGGCATGTGGAGGAGGAGGGCGCCGGTGGCGAGCACCGTGATCGCGAGCTTCACCGTGACCCAGTAGTGGCGCAGCAGGCCCCACGCGGTGCCGACGGCCGACACGATGCCGGTCGCGAGCGAGGCGAAGCAGAGCGGCACGATGACGTACCAGCCGGTCACGCCCATCGCCGCGTAGACCGACCTCACCGTCACGGCATCCCGCGCGACCAGGCCGGTGACGGCCAGGGCGAGGAAGACGGCGATCGCGCCGAACCAGCCGACGGAAGCCGTCACATGGGCGGTCAGGGCCAGCTTGCGTGCCCGGGGGGACATCGCCATCAGCTGTGGCCCCGCATCCCGCCGCCGGCCAGGTGCAGGGCGAGGAAGGCCACGACGAGGACAGCGGCGCAGACCAGCAGGCCGGTCACCCAGCGGGGCCGGGGTGTGTGCGGGGGTACTGGCTGGTGGCGGGCATCGGGCATCGGGGGACTCCGCTTCGAGCAGGAACGGCGCGCTGCCGTCGGATGCCGCTCAGCTTTTGCGAGACAGTGTGTCTCTGTCAAGTCGTTCTGTCGCGTCCCCGTCGTCCCGTACATTGTGGGCATGCCGAAGCTGTGGAACGAGACGATCGAGGCCCACCGCGGTGCCGTGCGCGAGGCGGTGCTCGACACCGCCGCCGCGCTGGTCGCGGAGGGCGGACTGCTGTCCGTGACGATGTCGCGTCTCGCCCAGGAGGCAGGCATCGGGCGGGCGACGTTGTACAAGTACTTTCCCGACGTCGAATCGGTCCTGGTCGCCTGGCACGAGCGCCGGGTCACCGACCACCTCGCTCAGCTCGAGGCCGTACGTGACCGGCTGACGGGCCCCGGCGAGCGGCTGCAGGGCGTCCTTGAGGCGTACGCCCTCATGACGTACGAACGCCATGAACACCACGGCACCGACATGGCCGCACTCCTCCATCAGGGCGCCGGAATCGCCCATGCCCACCAGCGGCTCCTGGAACTCGTCACCGGACTCGTGGCCGAAGGAGCGAAGAGCGGCGCGCTCCGGGACGACGTCGCCTCCGGTGAGCTCGCCGCGTACTGCCTGCATGCCCTGGGGGGCGCCGCCGGGCTCCCCTCGAAGGCGGCGGTGCGCCGGCTCGTCGCGGTGACCGTGGCCGGACTGCTGCCTCCGGCCCAACCCGTCGAGGCGGCGACACCGGAGCACGGGCCTCACCGCCCGCATCGTCACGGCTCCCACTGACGTCCCGCAGATGCTGCCGCTCCCGGGCTTCTTGTACGCGTTCATGGGCTCCGGCCCGGCGGCGCCGTGGACGCAGGCCCGTTCGTGGAAGCCTTCGTCGTTCTGATCGTCATCCCGCTTCCTCTCGCCTGGGTCCTGCCGGCGTGGGCCGCGCGCCGCCCGGCCGGGCGGAAGGTCACCCCGACGCGGCGACCACCACGATGGTGCCGCTGATGGCCGCGACCCCGCGGACGGTGGTCGCCTCTCAGGTCCCCAAGCTCGGTGGCAGCTTCGGCGACGTCGCCGCCGTGATCCCCTTCTCCTTGGCCTTCCTTGTGGTCATGGCCTTCGCGGGGAAGGGCGTCGCCCGCCTGTTCCGCCTCGATTCCGGTGCCGGGCGGGCGATCGTGTTCTCCGGCGCGACCCGCAATTCGCCCTCCGTCAGCGGCGCCCCGGCCGCCGCCAGGCCGTCGGGGCCGAGCACCAGCAGTACGGACACGGCGACGGTGGCGTAGGCGACGAGGGTGATGCCGAGCGCGATGAGGATGGCGCGCGGGATGGTGCGGGCCGGATCGCGGACTTCCTCTCCCAGGGTGGCGATACGGGCGTAGCCGGCGAAGGCGAAGAACAGTAGCCCCGCCGCCTGCAGCACGCCGCCGAACGTGGCGTCCGAGCCGACATCCAGCCGCGACGCGTCCACGGCCTCGGAGGTGAGCGAGGCGACCACGACGGCGGCGAGGACCGCCAGGACCACGGCCACGATGCCCCTGGTCAGCAGCGCGGACTTCTGCACACCGGCGTAGTTGACCGCCGTGAGCGCCACGACCGCGGCGACGGCAACCGCGTGGGCCTGGCCGGGCCAGACGTAGGAGCCGAGGGTGAGGGCCATGGCCTCCGCCTCGGCGGCCGCGACCTCGTCCAGTGACCGTCCTTGCCAGCGGCCCATGTCGCAGGCGGCCAGAGCGTGTTGCGGTTCGGCGTCGACCATCCCGAGGGCGCGCGCGGTGTCGCGGCAGCGGCGGGACGGCGAAGTGAAGGCGAGGGAGACCGGGGCGAGCGCACCCGCAGCGGCTTCGGCACGCGCGATACCGGCCGGATCGAGCGGACTGTCGTCGTCGAACCGGACGCAGTGCCTCGCTCGTCGCCGGGGAGATCAGCGTCCTGTACGTGGACGGTCAGCCGCCGGGCTGTTCTTCCGGGTGCCGTTCACTGTCATCGGCTCCGTCTCACCTCGCATCGCCTGGTCGAACGCGTTGTTCCGGCGCTGCCGCGCCGAGATGAAGACTCCGCCAGTGCAGTGCAGTGCAGTGCAGTGCAGTGCAGTGCAGTGCAGTGCAACAGTGCATCGTGCTCTGGCGGAGCCTTCCGGCAGTGTGGATCAGTGGCCGTCGCCGGCCTCGACCTTGAACCGCTTGGTGAATGTCTTTCCGCCGTCTGTGGATTCGTAGACGCCGCTCTGGGTGGCGGTCAGGATGTGCCGGTCGTCGAGCGCCGTGAGTGCCTGGGCCTGCCCGCCGGGAACGGTGCCCGCCTGCTGCCAGGTGGCGCCACCGTCGCTGCTCCTGCTGAGCGCGCCGTCGTCGTCGATTCCGTACAGCGCGCCGGTCGTCCCCCACGAGAGGAAGGCCATCGCCGTCGGCTGCTCGCCCGTCGCGAAGGTCTTGCCGCCGTCGGTGCTCTTCGCGATGCCGTCCGGGGTGGTGGCGAGCACGGTGTCCGGGTCGTCGGGGCTGACGGCGATGTCCAGTGCTTGGAGACGGGCGCGGTCGTCCCAGTCCGTGCCGTCCTTGCTGACGCGCAGCAGGGCGTTCGTGCTGTCGTAGCCGTAGATGGTGCCGTGGGCGTAGTCGAGGGCGTGGAAGTCGACCTCGCCCGCGAGGGACCGGGTCTTCCAGGTTTTGCCGGAATCGGTGCTCTCGATCAGGCCGCGGTTGGCGGGGCCGCCGGTTCCAGGGGCGGGGTGGCCGCTGGCCAGGAAGGTTCCCGCCTTCGCCACGGTGAAGCCCATGAAGTCGTCCGTGCTGGTGCCGACCTGCTGGGCCGCGCTGTCCTTGCCCGGCGTGAAGATCCCTTCGTGGGTGGCGACGTAGAGCCGGCTGTCGGCGGGGTCGATGCCCAGCCCGTGAACGTGGCCGTGCACCGTCGCGGACGAATCCGTGGCAGCGGTGTCGGTGTCGTTGCCCGCGACGCTGTCGTCGGAGCAGGCGGTCAGTGTGAGTCCGAGCGCGAGGATCGCGGCGGCGGCCAGGGGCCGCTTGATGGTGTTCTTCATCGTCCCTTTGTCCTGCCGAGGGTAGGGGCCTACGTTCGCTGTTACGGGCCCTTGCGGGAGGGCCCGTAACAGCGGAGCGTCGGTGTGGATCAGAGCCGGTCGAGGATGCTCCGCATCTGCTCGACCTCGGCGGACTGGTTCTTGATGACCTCATCGGCGAGCTTCTTGGCGGCAGCGTTGCGACCGTTCTTCTGCTCGTCCTTCGCCATGTCGATGGCGCCGCTGTGGTGGTCGATCATTATCTGGGCGAACTTGCGGTCGAAGTCGGTGCCCTTGGCGGTCATAAGCGCGTCCATGTCCTCGTCGGACATCATCCCGGGCATTTCCCCCGAACCGTGGCTGGCGCCGTGATCCACGCTCGGCGACTCGGGCTTGCCCCAGGACGTGAGCCAGGACCGCATGGTCTGGATCTCAGGGTCCTGGGCCTTCTCGATCTGTCCCGCCAGGGTCTTGATCTCCTGGTCGGACGCGCGGCCGTCGGCCAGCTCAGCCATCTCCAGGGCTTGCTGGTGGTGCGGGATCATCCCCTGCGCGAACGCGACGTCCGCATCGTTGAAAGCGCCGGCGGCGGACGTCGCGGTCGTGGCCGGAGCGGCGGAGGAGTCGCTGCTGTCGGCACCGCCACAGGCGGTGAGCAGCAGGGCCCCGACGGCGACGGCTCCCACGACAGCGATACGGCGGTGCGGGGGTATGCGGAAGGAACGCTTGAAGGCGGTCATGTTCTGTGTACCTCGTGTGGTCGATTCTGATCGAGTGGATGCGTAGGCGTGGTGGCGGGCAGCTCTGATGGGCATGTCCGCGCAGGAGAGGCCGGCCTAGATCCGCAGAATCGACAGTTGTGTGAGGTCAGGAGCTCTGGGCGGAGGATTGGGACGTACGGCTGCGAGAACCCTGGTGGCGAGTTTTGCGAACCAGTCGCGTCGGCCCAGGAACAGCGCGTGCAGCAGTGCGGCAAGAGCCCAGGAGCCGAGAACGGCCAGGCAGAGCGAGGCCATGTCCATCGCCATGCCGGGTTCGTCCGCCGGTGCGGAGACGATCGCCTGCTCAGGGCCGGCGGCCGCGTCCACAGCCGGTGGCGCCGGGGACAGGCCCGTGTCGGGGACGGCATTCGCACTGTGTCCGTGGCCGTGCGCGGGCGTGACGCCCATGCTCGCCGCGTGCGAGGAGGAGCCCGTTCCCGTGCCGGTGCCGGTGCCGTCGCTGGGGTGACCGACGGTGTGCATGATGAACACGCCGAGTGCCAGCACCACGGCAAGCAGGAGACGCGCTGCCACGCTCACCGCTCGTGTGTACTGCTGCACCTTTACGTTCACCTCCGCCGTCGACGATAACCGAGCTTCCGGGATCCGCCAGGTGGCGATCAGGTTGACCCAGCGGAACCAGGCTGGCGCCGCGCGCCGGGAAGTCGTCAAAGCGCTGGAGGCCGCCACCGAGCATGCCGATGCCGAACGAGAGCATCAGTGAAGCGCCGATCACCAACAGTATGCGCTGCAGGCCGGGTGCCGTGTTGCCGCCGGCGGCCGCCGGTTCTTCCCCTGTCAAGGAGCGCCATCCCCGCATGGGAGCCGCAGATCAGCCCGCGGAGGGACGCGGGGCGCGCAGGGGCGCCCGCTGCTTCAGCTCCTCCTCGTCGACCAACGTGAGCATCGGCTGACCAGGCGCGCACACCATGGTCACCAGGAACTTGGTCGGTGCGTCCGACAGGGCGTTGCCGTCCTGGTAGTGGATCACGTCACCACCCGGCTCCCAGAATGTCCCGCCGGCCTCGACCACGCGCTCCGGCTCACCCTCGAGCTCGAACCGGAGCGCGCCCTCCATCACGTAGCCGAACGACGGGCCCGAGTGGCGGTGCGGAGGGAGCCCGGGGTGGCCGGGAGGCCAGTCGACGAGGATGGTCATTCCCGAACCACCTTCGGGGAAGAAGGGCGGAGTGACGTCCTGCAGCAACTTCACTTCGGGCGGCAGCGACACCTGGTCCCCCTCGGCAGGGGTCGCGTGCACAGGGTTCTGCTCTGACATCGTGATGCACCTCCATTGCTCTGCCCCAAAGGGCGAATGACTGTCTGCCGTCTCATAAGGCCCGGCGTACACGTCCCCTGATGACCAAGGCGCTGATTCCGTGTCGGGTGGCGCCGTCCTCCGCCTCTCACGAAGGGCTCAGGTCTCGATGCACCGTGGCACCCCTCGGTTTCACAGTCGGGAAGTTCTCCTCCCGATGTCGCAGGTCACGGGGCTGGCGTGAGCCGTCAGAGAACGGTGCCACCACCGCCGTACGCAAGCGGTGTGCTTGTGCCCGGCGGAGGCGCCCCCGCAGGGCACATGAATACCGCGCCGGGGCGCGTGGCATGACCGCGCGTCGTCAGCCGAGGGCTTGGAGCAGATCGTTGCACGCCGTCTTGCAGGAGCGGCAAGCCTCGGAGCATAGGCGGCAGTGCTCCATGTGCGTGTGGCGGCCGCATTCATCGCCGCACGCCTTACAAGCGGTGGCACACGCCTGGAGGATGGCCCGGGTGATGTTGGCGTCGTAGCCGGTGTGGCGGGACAGGACCGACGCGGTGGCATTGCAGATGTCGGCGCAGTCCATGTTGGTGCGGATGCACTTGGCCAGCTCGGCCGGCATGCCCTCCGACAGGCAGGCATCGGCGCACGCGGTACACGCTTGAGCGCAGGCGATACATTCCTCGATGCACTTGGTGAGCTTCTCTCGGTCGACGCGACCGAGGTCGGCCGGGTAGGTGGCGAGCATCTCCTTCACCGACGTCACGGGACCGTCTCCTTTCGTGCCGGAGGCCGGCGGTCGAGGTGGCCACACCTCTTTGATCTCCGGCCCTTACCTCATTGTCAACTGGCTCACAGGGCCCCGCACGCGCACAGCGGGCTTCGCTGGCGTCTGGATGTGAGGGCGAGAAGGGCGAGAAGGGCGAGAAGGGCGAGAAGGGCGAGAAGGGCAAGGAGGTCGAAGAGGTGGAAGGAGCGTGGAGGGATGCTGCGCGTCTTCGTGTGACATGCACTGAGCCCGCTAGCCGTCCTGCGGTCGGGCCCGGCTGTCGACGCGGCGCCGGGTCGGCCCGTCAAAGCAGAGGGGCGTAGTGGGGATCAGCCCATGCGGTGGTGGCCGTCCTGGGAGTCGCGGCCGCCCATCGTCGTGCCGGACATCATCTCTTCCATATGCTGCCGTGCCTTGTCTCGTTGGTCGGCGGGTAGATGGTCTGTGCAGTGGCGGATCATCTCTTTCATGTCCATGCCGTGGTCGTTGCCGGATGACTGGGTATGGGTGATGGGCGGTGCCGGGCGCGGCTCCTCGGAGGGCGATGCAGCGAGGGCGGCGGTGGTGCCGTAGGCGCCGAGGCCGCCGAGGAGGGTGGTGGCCACAGCCACGCCGATGGTCCTTCGCCTGATCATGTCGGTGTCCCTTCCAGCGCCCTGTGTTTCTCTCCATTACTGGTGCGTCCGACGCTAGAAGCAGGGTGTGAAGAACTCGTGAAGCGACCGTGCGCAGGCCCTGTGCGCCAAACGCTCTTGATCGCAGGTGGAGCCTTCCGCACCGGGAACCTTCGGTCCCCGAATCTGCCGGTGATCAGCGCATTTCCGTCCTGGGGACGCGATCGCTGTCCGGCGGGCACTCTTTCATCCGAGGCGTCCCTGCTTTGCTACCCCTGGGGGGTAGGCGTAGCTTCGGATTCAGGAGCCCAGGCGATGCCACGGGTACCGCCGATCACCCGGCGCACGGAAGGGAAGACGTCATGAGCGCCGCGGATATAGGGGTCGCGGCCGGGGCGATCGTCCTGATCGCGTTTCTGGTCTGGTACTTCTTCGGCCCCAAGAAGTCGAGCCAGGCCGAGCTCAAGGGCGGCGTCCAGGAGATCGGCATCACCGTCAAGGGCAGCTACGCGCCGGACCTGATCCGGGTCCGCCAGGGGGTGCCGGTCCGGCTGGTCTTCGACCGGCAGGAGGGCGGGGACTGCACTTCTCGCGTGCTCTTCCCGGACTTCCGGCTCGCCGCCTCGCTCCCGGCGTTCGCCACGACCGTGGTGGAGTTCACCCCGGACAGGGCGGGCCGGTTCGGTTTCGTGTGCGGTATGAGCATGGTGCACGGAACGTTGCTCGTCGAGTCGGGCGACGGTATGACGCCCGTGCCTGCCCCCGGGGCCACCGCGGCGAAGCAGGCGCCGCCCGCCCGGACCGAAGCCGGCGCCGCCGAGCGGGAGGATGCCGAGGCGGCCGCTCGGCAGGAGGAGATCGCCGATCTGACGCGGCGGGTCTGCGTCGGTGCGCTGCTGTCGCTGCCGGTCGTGGCGGCAGTCATGCTGCACGAGGTGTTCGGTGTGGACGTACCCGGCCTCCTGCTCAACAGGTGGTGGCAGTTCGCGCTGATCACGCCGGTGATGTTCTACACCGGGTGGCCGATCCACCGCACCGGCTGGCACGCCCTGCTGGGGCGCGCTGCCGAGATGAACGCGCTGATCACACTGGGCACTTCGGCGGCATACGGCTACAGCCTGCTGGTCACCGTGGCGCCGGGGCTGCTGCCCGCGGGCGTGCGCCAGGTGTACTACGAGGCGGTCGGCGTCATCCTCACTCTGATCCTGCTCGGCCGCCTCTTCGAGGCGAAGGCCAAGGCGGGCACCGGGCAGGCGATCCGCGAGCTGCTGAACTTGCAGGCGAAGACCGCCCGCGTCGTGCGGGACGGTACCGAAGTGGAGGTGCCCGTCGAGCAGGTCGCCGCCGGGGACGTCGTCGCGGTTCGCCCGGGGGAGAAGGTCCCGGTGGACGGTGTGATCGTGGATGGCCGATCCACGTTGGACGAGTCCATGGTGACGGGCGAGTCGATCCCGGTGACCAAGAGCGCGGGCGACGAGGTCGTGGGCGCGACCATCAACCAGACCGGGGCCTTCCGCTTCCGGGCGACCAAGGTCGGCGCCGACACGATGCTCGCGCAGATCATCAGACTGGTGCAGCAGGCGCAGGCGTCCCGGGCCCCCATCCAGCGGATCGCCGACCTGGTCGCGAGCTACTTCGTACCCGTCGTGGTGATCATCGCCGTCGCCTCGTTCACCGTGTGGTTCCTCGTCGGGCCGGCCCCGGCGCTCACCCTCGGGCTGGTGGCGGCCGTGGCGGTGCTGATCATCGCCTGCCCGTGCGCGCTGGGTCTGGCGACGCCGCTGTCGGTGATGGTGGGCACCGGGAAGGGCGCCCAGGCGGGGATCCTGATCCGCTCTGCCGAGGCGCTGGAGACCGCGCAGCGGCTGGATGTGGTCGTGCTGGACAAGACCGGCACCGTCACCCAGGGCCGGCCCGAGCTGACCGATGTCATCGCCGCCGAGGGCGTCACCGAGGACGAGATGCTGCGACTGGTGGCCTCGGCCGAGCACTCCTCCGAGCACCCTCTGGGCCGGGCGATCGTCTCCGGCGCTGCCGCCCGGGGCGTCTCTCCCGCTGAGGTCGGCGGATTCGACTCGGTCACCGGCCATGGCATCACCGCCATCGTCGACGGGCGCCGGGTGCTGGTGGGCAAGGCGGCGCTCCTCAGCGCCCAGGGCGTCGACACGACGCCGCTGTCGGAGGAGGCGGACCGGCTGGCCGGGGAGGGCAGGACGGCGATGTACGCCGCCGCAGACGGCCGGCTGCTGGGCCTGGTCGCCGTCGCGGACACGGTCAAGGAGGACTCGGCAGCCGCCGTCACCGCACTCAAGGGGATCGGCCTGGAGATCGTGATGATCACGGGTGACAACGCGCGGACCGCCGAGGCCATCGCGGCCGAGGTCGGCATCGACCGGGTGCTGGCCGAGGTGCTGCCCGAGGACAAGGCCGACGAGATTCGCCGCCTCCAGGAGCAGGGCAGGCGCGTCGGCATGGTGGGCGACGGCATCAACGACGCTCCGGCGCTGGCCCGGGCCGACGTCGGCTTCGCCATCGGCACCGGCACCGATGTGGCCATCGAGGCCGCCGACATCACGCTGATCTCCGGGTCCTTGGGCGGCGTGGTCACCGCGGTGAGGCTGAGCCGGGCCACCATGCGCAACATCCGCCAGAACCTGTTCCTCGCGTTCGTCTACAACACCGCCGGCATCCCGATCGCGGCGGGCGTGTTGTATCCGCTCACCGGCCGGCTGCTCAGTCCGATGATCGCTGCCGCGGCGATGGCGCTGTCCTCGCTGTCGGTGGTGGGCAACGCCAACCGGCTGCGCCGCTTCGCCCCCAGGCCGCTCCCCGGCGCGCCGCCCGCACGCGCCGAGGCAGAGGCCCGGGCCCGGGTGGCCTCATGAGCCAATCCGTACGACAGGAAGGCGTACCCCTGATGGCGACGGTGCTGGTCGTCGACGACGAGGCGAAACTGCGCGGCCTGCTGCGCGACTACCTGGAGCGCGACGGCTACACGGTCCTGGAGGCGGGCGACGGCCACCGTGCCCTCGACCTCGCCACCGCCGCCCACCCCGACCTGGTCGTCCTCGACCTGGGCCTGCCCGGCCTTCCCGGCGAGGAGGTGGCCCGGCTGCTCCGCAAGGACGGAGACGTGCCGATCGTGGTGCTCACCGCCAAGGCGAGCGAGAACGACCGGGTGATGGGGCTGCGGCTGGGCGCCGACGACTACGTGGTCAAGCCGTTCAGCCCACGCGAACTCGTCGCCCGCGTCGAAGCGGTACTGCGCCGGGCCCGCGGCCCTCGTACCGAGGCCGAGGAGGCCGCCTCGTACGGCAAGGGCCGGCTGCGGATCGACACCGAACGCCGCGAAGTGCACGCGAGTGGCCGACCGGTCGAGCTCACCCGCACCGAGTTCGACCTGCTGGCCGCGCTCGCCTCCCGCCCAGGGCGGGCCTGGACCCGCATGGAGCTGGTGGGCCGCGTCCAGGGCCACACCTTCGACGCGTACGAGCGGACCATCGACGTGCACGTGAAGAACCTGCGCCGCAAACTCGGCGACACCCCGCCCTCCACGCTGATCGTCACCCTGCCCGGCGTCGGCTACAAACTCGGAGTCGATCGTGATGTGGACGGCTGTGCGTGAACTGCTGCGCGGCCGGTTCACCCGCCGCCTGGCCCTGGCCTTCGCCGCACTGGGCATCGGCACGGCCGCCCTTACGGCCGTGCTGGTCAACACGGCCTTCACCAACCGGTTCGAGGACTACCTGAGCGAGCAGCAGCACACGCGCCAGCAGCAACTGGTGTCCCTGTTCGCCGCCGACTACCGCCGCGACGGCGGCTGGAGCCCGCCGTCCCTGGACCAGCTCGCGCCGACACTGACCATGACCGGCTCCGAGGCCGAACTGCTCGACGCCTCCGGACGACAGGTGTGGTCACTGGTCGAAGCCGACGTGGATCCCGCCATGCTGGCCATGCACCGCCAGATGATGGGCACCGGCGAACTCGGCCCGCCCCGCAGCCTTCCTGTCACCGTGGACGGTCAGCGGGTCGGCACCCTCAACGTCCGCGTACCCCAGGGCGTCGTCCCGGCCGTGGACAAGGACTTCCAGGCATCGGTGAACCGGCTACTGGTCGGCGGAGCCCTCGGCGCCGCACTGGTGGCCCTCGTGGCCGGCACCTACACCGCACGCCGGGCCACCGCCCCCATCACCGAACTCACCCACGCCGCCGACGACCTGGCCGCCGGCCGACGCGATCGGCGCGCCACCACCATCCCCAACAACGAGATCGGACAGCTGGCCACCGCCTTCAACACCATGGCCGACCGCGTGGAGAAGGAAGACGAACTGCGCCGCGCCTTCGCCGCCGACGTCGCCCACGAACTGCGCACCCCCCTCGCGATCCAGCGCAGCCAGCTCGAAGCCATCCAGGACGGCATCAGCAAGCCCACCGAGGACGTCATCACCTCCCTCCACGAGGAATCCCTGCGCATGGCCCGCCTCGTCGCCGACCTCGAAGCCCTCGCCTCCGCAGACGCCGCCGCCTTCACCATGGAACGTCGGCCGCTGTCCCTGACCACGCTAGTGGGCGACACGGCCACCAGCCTGGCCGGCGCCTTCACCGAGGCCGGTATCACCCTGAGCACGGAACTCGCTGAGGTGCACGTCGACGGGGACCCCGTACGGCTGCGGCAAGTCGTCACCAACCAGCTCACCAACGCCCTGAAGTTCGTCCCGACCGGCGGTGCGGTCACCCTCACCCTGTACCAGGACGACGGGTGGGCGGTCCTGCGCGTGGCCGACACCGGCCCCGGCATCCCCGCCGACGACCTGCCACGCATCTTTGACCGCTTCGTCCGCAGCGGTTCCGCCCGCGCCGACGGATCCGGCATCGGCCTCGCCGTCGCCGCCGAACTCACCGCCGCCCACGGCGGCACCCTCACCGCAGAGAGCGAGGTCGGCCACGGCACCACCTTCACCACCCGCCTGCCCGCCCTCACCGGTTGAGCCCGGCAGCCGAAGCGAACGCAGATGTCGTGGTGCTCGAGGTGAACCGGCCCGACCGTTCGGCCCGCCGTCTGCTGGGAAAGTCGGACCCGCTGGATGCGCAGGCCGCTGCGCGAGCCGTGCTCAGCGGTCGTGCCAGGGCCCGCGCGAAGACGGGCGACGGCCCGGTGCGGAGCGCCCGGATGTTCAAGATCGCCGGGGATCCCGCGGTCAAGCCCGTACCCAGGCGATCAACCAGCTCAAGGCCGTACTGGTCGTAGTCGATCCGGCCCTGTGGGAACCACTGTCCAGCTTGGGCAACCGGGCGGGATTGGTCATGCGGCACCTTTCGGGGAAGGTCCGGGGAGCCGCGGTGGTCGACGACCATACAGGTGGGGCGTAAGGCGCCGCAGAGAATCGGTTGTTGACGGCCTGGCGCGAGGATGGGGTCGTGGACCGGGCGGCCGTCTAGTGTGGAGGCCGTTGGGGGAGTCCGAGCCGGAGCGGAGCGCGGAGAGCCGTGGGCGGTCTTACGGAAGCGAAGCTGAGGGCGCTGGCCGGGGAGCGGTCGTTCGAGCGTGGACTGGCTTATACCGACGAAGTGTCCGGGGTCGAGTTCGGTGACGGCTGGATCAGGGCGTCGGTACGCGGCACGGAGCGGTACGAGGTGGAGCTGCTCCTGGGCGGGCGCGGAATGCCGGCGGGCATGTGCGATTGCCCGTACGGCCAGGAGGGCAACTTCTGCAAGCACCTGGTCGCGCTCGGTCTGACGGTGATCGCCCAGGAAGCCGACCTGCCTCGCCTGCGGAATGCTGCCCGGGACCGGACCCGAGGCCTCGACGCCTGGCTGACCGGCATGTCACGGGACGATCTGCTCGCTCTTGTACGCGAAGAGATGGCCGAGGACCGGAACCTGCGGAAGCGGCTGGAACTGCGGGCGGCGAGCGCCCGCGGTGACGTGGCCGGGATCCGTTCCCGTATCAGCGAGTTGCTCGACAGCGGCCCTTTCGCCCGGTACGGCTACGTCGAGTACGCCGACGTTCACGCCTACGCCGACCAGGCCGCGCAAGCGGTCGACGCGATCCGGTCACTGACGGCCTCCGGCCAGGCGGCCGACTCGATGGCTCTGGCCCGGGAGGTGATCGGGATGCTGGCCGCCGCGGTCGACAACGTCGATGACTCCGACGGCCGACTCGGGGAGATCGGCGCCGGCCTGGCCGACGCCCACCACGAGGCCTGCCGTGCGGCCGGCCCCGACCCGGAGGAACTCGCCCGCTGGCTCGTGGCGCACGCGCTCGACGATGCGGCCGACCTGACGGACATCGGCCCGCTCGACTATGAGGACCTGCTCGGCGGGCAGGGGATGGCCGCCCTGCGCCGGTACGCGGTCGAGGCGTGGCAGGCGAACCGCACCGGCTGGGCCGAGAAGCACCTGATGCAACGCCTCGCGAAGTCGGGGCGGGACATTGACACAGTGATCGCCGTGCACGCCGCCGATCTCGCGCCGAACGGCCACACCCACCTGCTCATCGCCCGCGAACTCGACGCCGCCGACCGTACCGCCGATGCCCTGGAATGGGCCGAGCGCGGCATCCGGGAGACCGAGGACCTCGCCACCGTCGACACCGCCCTGATCGACCACGTCGCCGACCGCTACACCCGGACCGGCCGGCCCGCCGACGCCGTCACCCTGCGCCGGGACCACTTCGCAGCCCGCCGCACCCTGCTCGCCTACCAGCAGCTGCGTGCGGCGGCACGTGCCGCCGCGTGCTGGCCGACCGAGCGCGAGAAGGCACTGGCACTTCTCCGCGACGATGCCGAGCGGGCGGATCCGCGCGGCGGCCGGGTCCTGGTCGACATCCTGTTGGACGACGGGGACATCGACGCAGCCTGGCGGGTAGCCGGCGAGTACGGCGCCCACGACGGCCAGTGGCGCACCCTCGCCGACCGACTCCGCCCGACCCGCCCCGCGGATGCCCTCGCCGTCTACCTCCGCCTGGTCACCCGCCTCACCCGTGAGACCGGCAACCGCGCCTACGAACAGCTCGTCAGCCTGCTCCTGGGCGTCCGCGACTGCCACCGCCGCCTCGGCAAACCGGACGACTTCACCGCGTACATCACCGACCTTCGCGCCGCCCAGAAGCGGAAGCGGAACCTGATGCGCCTGCTGGACGACCACGGCCTGTCAGGCTCGTGACGTCGACCGTCGCGCCGGTGGCGCCTCCGGGGAAGCCGGTACGGGACGACAGGGGACCTGCATAGACTGCCTCCCGGTCCGGGTAGATCCACCGCGCGGAAACGTGGGGGGCGCGGACCGCAAGGGGGAGGCGTGACCGTGGAACCACTGAGGGATGACGACCCGAAGGAGATCGGGGGTTTCGCCCTCGTGTGCCGGATCGGCTCCGGCGGTATGGGCCAGGTGTTCCTGGGCGAGTCCGCGGCCGGCCACCAGGCCGCGGTGAAGGTCATCAAGCCCTCCGTGCTCGACGAGGACACCCGGGCGCGTTTCCTGTCCGAGGTGGAGAGCCTGCGTACCGTCTACGGGCCTTTCGTCGCAGCCTTCGTCGGCGCCGACGCGAACGCCGATCAGCCCTGGCTCGCGGTCGAGTACGTCCCCGGGCCTGATCTGCGCACCCTGGTCGCCGGTCAAGGGCCCATGCCGCTCGCCGAGACCGCCAGCCTCGGAGCGCTGCTGGCCGAGGGCCTCGGCACGGTCCACGAGGCGGGGCTGCTCCACCGCGACCTGAAGCCGCAGAACATCCTGCTCTCCCCCTACGGTCCCAAGGTGATCGACTTTGGTCTCGCCGTGCTCGCGGAACGCCGCACCACCCTCACAGCCACCGGGTTCGTCGTCGGCAGCGTTCTCTGCATGCCGCCGGAGCAGGCCCGGGGTGAGCAACAGCTGGACCGGTCCGCCGACGTGTACGCGCTGGGCGCGGTGCTGCTCTTCGCCGCGACCGGGCACTACCCGTACGAGGGGCCGACGTGGCAGGCCGTCGCCCTGAAGATCGAGGACCCGGCGGCCTCTCCCGATCTGACGGACGCCCCACCGGAACTCGTACCGCTGATCACGGACATGCTGGCACTGGATCCGGATGCCAGGCCGGCACTCCCCGAAGTCATCGAGCGGCTGGTGCGCGTCATCCGTGAACAGGGTCTGACCGCCCTCCAGGCCAAGCGCCGCCTCACCGACCTGACGCCCGGGATCAGCGTGCCCCAGCTTCCCGCGCCGGCTCCCGAACCCTCGGCCGGAGCCGGCGCACCTCCCTACACACCCGCCGTCATCGACCAGGCCGCGGTCGAGGAGGACGAGCAGGCGGGCTCGCCCCTCTCCACAGGCGCAGGGCAGTACACCGCAGAGGGAGACCTCGATGCGGATGACTCGGATGACGGGACCTCCACTGCCCAGGAGTCCACGCCCTTGCAGGCGGAAATCCCATCGCGCCCACGCGGCGGGGTGACCGCTGTCCGGCCCTCCGCGCCCTTGAGGATCGCTGAGCGGATGCGTGCCGACTACGCCCGCGAGGCCCGTTTCTGAGCAGGCGCGGCCCCCGTGCCCGATCTCGTACGTCCCGCTTTCTCCCCGTGACAGACTTGCGGAGGCGAGAGTGACGACACACGAAAGACGAAGGGGCCGTGAGTGACCGACCAGGGGGCGACGCAGGAGGGGACCCGGTTCCCGCCGGGCGCGCAGATCCTCGTACGTGACGAGGAGTGGCTGGTCCGTAACACCATCACGACCGATCACGACGGGGAGAGGATCGAGGCGGTCGGCGTCTCCGAGTTCGTGCGGGACGAGGAGGCCGTCTTCTTCAGCGGCATCGACACGGTGGAACTCCTGGACCCGGAGAAGACCGTCCTCGTACCCGACACCTCCTCGTACTTCCGGCGCAGCCGCCTGTTCCTCGAAGCCGTCCTGCGCAAGACGCCGCTGCCTCAGTCGGAGCGGGGCCTCGCCCTCGCCGACCGCTTCCTCCTGGACCCGCTCGTCTACCAGCAGCGTCCGGCCGAGCTCGCCCTGTCCATGCGCAACCTCCGCCCCCGGGTCCTGATCGCCGACGTCGTCGGTCTCGGCAAGACCCTGGAGATCGGCCTGACCCTCGCCGAACTCATCCGGCGCGGCCGCGGCGAGCGCATTCTGGTCGTGACCCCGCAGAGCATCCTGGAGCAGTTCCAGCACGAGCTGTGGACCCGTTTCTCCATCCCGCTCGTACGGCTCGACTCGCTCGGCATCCAGCGTGTCCAGCGTGAGCTTCCGGCGGGGCGGAACCCGTTCACGCACTACAAGCGCGTGATCATCTCCGTGGACACCCTCAAGAACATCGGCCAGTACCGGCACCACCTGGAGCGGATCCGCTGGGACGCCGTCGTCATCGACGAGTCCCACAACCTGATCAACCCCGGCAGCCAGCGCCGCGCCCTCGCCGAGATCCTTGCGCCGCGCACGGACGCCCTGCTGCTCGCCAGCGCCACCCCGCACAACGGCGACAAGCGGTCCTTCGCCGACCTGATCTCCCTGCTCGACCCGGCCGCCATCGCCGACCGGGACCACTACGACCCGGCGGAGGACCTCGGTCACCTCTTCATCCGGCGTACCAAGATCAGCCCCGAGGTCCGGGACGAGATGGGCACCGAATGGCCGGACCGGGGTCCTACCGTCTCCCTCCGCTGTGCCGCCACCGAGGAGGAGGAGCGGGTCTTCGCCGAACTGGCCGAGCACTGGATCCCCGCCCCGCCGACGAGCACGGAGTTCGGCACCGCCGGTCAGGACCCCGTCTCGGCCGCCGTCGAGCCGGTCTTCGCCTACAACCTGCTCAAGACGTTCCTGTCCTCGCACGTCGCCCTGGGTGAGACGGTCGCGAACCGCATCTCCTCCCTCAGGGACCGGGTCCGCAGGGCCGAGGAGAAGGGGCTGCGGCCCGACCCCGCCATCGCCACCGAGCAGGCCGCCCTCGCCCGGCTCCGGGAGATCGTGTCCGGCATGGGCGACGGCACCGCGCCCGGCGACTCCGCCAAGCTCGACGCCCTCGTCGCCCAGCTCAAGGAGATCGGCGTCGGCCCCCGGTCCACCACGCGGGCCGTGGTCTTCTCCGAACGCGTCCGCACACTGACCTGGCTCGCCGAGGTCGTCCCCGCCCGTCTGGGCTTCCCGGTCGGGACCGACGGCACGTCGAAGGCCGTGGCAGTGATGCACGGCGGCCTCAGTGACGAGGAGCAGGGCAAGGTCCTCGAGGCGTTCGGTCTCGCCGACACCCCCGTCCGGCTGCTGTTCACCGGAGACGTCGCCTCCGAGGGCGTCAACCTGCACCGCCAGTGCCATCACCTCGTCCACTACGACATCCCGTGGTCCCTGATCCGCATCGAGCAGCGCAACGGCCGCATCGACCGGTACGGGCAGAAGTACGAGCCCCGGTTCCACGCGCTGATCCTCACCTCGGTCGTTCCCGGCGCCAAGGACGACCGCACGGTCGCCGAGAAGCTGCTCCTCCGCGAGGAGGAGGCGCACAAGCTGGACGGCACGGCCGAGGCCGTCTCCGGTCTCTACCGGGCCGAGGAGGAAGAGCGCCGGCTCATCAAGGAACTGGTCCGGGGCGGCACGGTCGAGGAGTTCCTGGAGTCCGCTCCCGCCGAGGACACCGCACTCGCCGACCTGTTCGGCCAGGTGGACACGATCACCGAGCAGGAGCTGCCCGCGCGCGCCGAGCTGATCTCGCTCTTCGACGGCGACACTGCCGACTTCGTCGCCACCGCCCTCGACGAGGTGTACGAGGAGCGCGCCGAGGACCAGATCGCGCTGTCGTCCGGCACCGACGCCCAAGGCGGGGCCTACTTCTCCCTCTCTCCGGCCCTGGCGCCCGACCTGCTCCACCGCCTCAAGGCGCTGCCGCCCTCCTACCTCAGGGAACAGCACGTCGCCGAACGGATGCTTGTCACCTTCGACCGGGCCCTCGCACAGCGCAAGCTCACCGAGGCCAGGGACAGCAGCACCACGATGTGGCCGGACGTCTCCTTCCTCACCGACATCCATCCGGTGGTCGAGTGGCTGACGGACAAGGTCCTGGTCGAGTTCGGCCGGCAGGAGGCCCCGGTCATCACCACGCCCCACGTCGACGGCCCGGTCTTCCTCGTCCAGGGCATCCACTCCAACGCCCTCGGCCGCCCGACCGTGGTCCGCTGGATGGCCGTGACCGGGATCCGCCCCGACGGCACCGGGACGCCCGAGGTGCGCCCCATGGCCGACGCGCTGCGCGACGCGAAGGTCGGCCCGAGGCTCGCCCGCACCGGAGGCCCGCAGAACCTGGACCGGCTCCAGGCCCTCGTTCCCGCTGCCGTCGCCGCCGCCCGCCACCACCTGGACGCGGGCAGGGCCGCATGGGAGGAGCAGATCAGCGGGCCGCTCGCCGCCTACCGCGAACATGTGGCCCAGTGGCGTACCGACTCCCTGCTGCCCGGCGTCACCGGCCGCCGCGAGCGCCTGGTCGAGGAGACCGCCGACGAACTGGCCCGGCTCCTCGACCAGTTGCACACCACCGGCCGCCCGCTGCTGCGGGTTCTCGCCGTCCTCGACCGCCCCGGCACCCCGGACGCCTCCGGAGCCGAGACCGTCGCCCCCACCGCAGGCGTCCAGGACCCGACACCCGCATCCGACACCGCCCACCTGTCCGACGCCCAGGCGGAGAACTGACGTGACGTACGACTCGCTGGTCAACCACGGCGACTACCTCTCGCCGCACTACCTCGCCGAAATCCTCCCCAAGGACCTCAAGGCGAAGGACGGCCTCCTCACCCGCTGGGCGGCCTTCGAGGAGACCGAACGCCGCCGGCACGCCGACGCCGTCGCCGACGCCGCCCGCCAGGGCCTCGGCCCCGACTCCGTCCCGCCGCGCGTCCGCACCCCACGCGAGGGCCTGCGCGCCCTGCACGGCCCCTACTTCGCCGGCCGTGCCCCCCTCGCCGAGGACGCGGCGGCGCTCGCCGAGCCCGACGCGCTCGCACCCGAAGGGTGGCGCAAGCGGTACACCGAAAGCCACCTCGACACCCTGCGCGCCTTCGGCTACACCGACGCCCACGAGCAGACCGTGACCGTCCACCGCGCCGATCGCGAGTACGCCGTCCAGGTCCTCCACGCCGAACCCGGCCTGTACGCGGTCGCCTGCGGCTGGACCACCGAACCCGACGCCGCTCTCGACCCCGACGGCGCCGGCCGCCTGCTCCACCCGGTGGAGACGGAGACGTCGGCGCCCGACCTGCTGGATGCGAAGGCCCTCACCGACTTCCTCTTCACCTGCGACGCACCTCCGCGCCACGTCCTGCTGCTCGTCGGTGGTGTCGTCGTCCTCGCCGACCGCCTCGCCTGGCCCGAGGGCCGCTATCTGTCCGCCGACCTCGACGCGGCCCTGCACCGCCGCGACGACCGTCACGGCGGCGAACTCGACATCCTGGCAGCGCTGTTCGGCGCAGACGCGCTGCGCGTCCCCGCCGAGGGCGGCACCGCGCCGCTCGCCGCCTTCCTCGACCGGTCCTCCAAGCACGCCGTCGGCGTCTCGACCGAACTCCGCGAGGGCCTGCGCCTGAGCGTCGAGTGGATCGCCAACGAGGTTCTGGACCGGCTGCGCGACCCGGAGAACGCCGTCGCCCTGGAGGCCCTGGACGACCCGGCCCGCCTCGCCAAGGAACTCAGCCGCGAGTCGCTGCGCTACCTGTACCGCATCCTGTTCCTCCTGTACGCCGAGGCCAGCCCCACCCTGGGCATCCTGCCCTCCGACTACCCCGAGTACGAGCAGGGCTACGGCCTCCAGCGGCTCGGCGACCTCGTCCTGCGCGACCTCGTCGGCGAGCGCTCCCGGAAGGGCTTCCACCTGTACGAGTCCCTCGACCTGCTCTTCGAGAAGGTCGAGAAGGGCCACCGCCGCTACGGCACCGAGCCCGAGGACCTCGCGGCGGAGGAGGCGGCCCGCGAGGCGACGGCGGCCGAGAACGAGGCGGCCAGGCTGCTGTCCGCCGGCACGATCACCCAGGCCGAGTACACCGACCGGGTCCGCGAGGCCGACCGCGCCCGCCGCGCCGCCGCCCGCAGCACGAGTGCGGGCCTACGGTTCGAGGCCCTGCGCTCCGAGCTGTTCACCAAGGAGGCCGTCCGGCTCATTTCGGACGACCAGATCGAGAACCCGGCCTATCGGGGCGGCGAGGGCGAGAAACGCCGCCCGATCCTGGACACCCGGCTGCGCAACGAGACCCTGCACAAGGTGCTGCGCCGCCTCATGCTCACCAAGGGCAAGGGGCGGGAGCGCGGCGGCTTCATCTCGTACGCCCAGCTCGGCATCAATCAGCTCGGCGCGGTGTACGAGGGCCTGATGTCCTACACGGGCTTCATCGCGGAGGAGGAGCTGTACGAGGTCGCCAAGGGCGGCGACCCGTCGGGCGGCAGCTGGATGGTCCCCGAATCCCGTGTCCGCGCGGGGGATTACGACGACGCCCTCTTCGTCAAGCGGACGAACGAGGAGACGGGCCGCCTGGAGCGGGTGCCCCACCCCAAGGGTTCGTTCGTCTACCGCCTTGCCGGCCGTGACCGCCAGACCTCCGCCTCCTACTACACCCCGAAGTCCCTCACCGAGGTGACGGTCGAGCTGGCCCTCCGCCATCGCCTCGACCAGGACGGCACGACCACCCCGGCTCGGGAACTCCTGGAGTGGAAGATCTGCGAACCGGCCCTCGGTTCGGGCGCGTTCCTCAACGAGGCCATCGACCAGGTGGCCGCCGAGTACCTGCGCCGCCGCGAACGCGAGCTGGGCCGCCGGGTCGACCCCGAACTGCGGCAGATCGAGCTCCAGAAGGCCAAGGCGTACGTCGCCCTGCACAACGCCTACGGCGTGGACCTCAACGCCACGGCGGTGGAACTGGCCGAGGTCTCCCTCTGGCTCAACTCCATGCACCCGGGCATGCGAGCCCCCTGGTTCGGCCTCCACCTGCGGCGCGGCAACTCCCTCATCGGCGCGGGCCGCAAGGTCTACCAGGCGGATGTTCTGCCGGGTGGTGGATGGCTGGCCAAGAAGAACACCCTCCCGCCGAAGGACCTGCCGTTCCGGGACGGCCCGCTGCCCGAGGGCGCGGTGCACCAGTTCCTGCTGCCCGCGATCGGCTGGGGCGCGGTCGCCGGTGAGCCGGAGGCGAAGAAGCTCGCCGAGGACGAGGCCAAGGCGCTGGGCGCGTGGCGCAAGGGCGTCCAGAAGGCCCCGAAGGCGCCGAAGCCGTTCCCGGAGCGCGGCGACGAGACCGCCGAAGCCCGGCAGAAGCGCTACGACCGCTGGCGCAAGGCGGCCGACAAGACCGAACTGGGCCGCCTCCAGGGCGTGGCCCGGCGCGCCGAGTTCCTCTGGTCGCTGGTCGCGACCCGGCTCGAACTCTCCGAACGGGCGGTGTCTCGACGCGTCGACGTGTGGGGCGCGGACTGGCTGGAGCAGCCGGCGGAGGCGGAGGACAAGCAGAAGGTCCTCGACGACCTGACCCGCCACGGCACGCCGTACTGGCGGCTGAAGACGGTCATGGACGCCTGGTGCGCGCTGTGGTTCTGGCCGCTGGACAAGACCGGCGAACTCGACGGCACGGACCCGGTGTACGGCACGGGCGGCGCGCTCGTCGACGAGTCGTCGGTACCGGGGCTGATGGGCGCGGTGGCGCCCGCCGCGCCGGCGGAGCCGGTGGCGCCGCCGTCCGGCCCCGCGCCCGGGGACCAGCTGTGGCGGACGGCGGGCCTGTTCGACGACCCGGACGGGGAGCAGGAGGAGCTGGGCGAGGTCCTGGCCTCCGGTACGGCCAAGCGGAGCACCTCGGCCGCCCGTAAGACGGTCAACCGCCCGCCGGAGCGGACGACGGTCCCGCTCCAGAGCCTCGGCGACTGGCTGGACTTCCTGGAGAGCCTGCTGGGCAAGGTCGACATGCCCGAGCAGTCGCTGCTCTCGGGCATCGAGAAGCTGGGCCCCGACGAGGCACTGGAAGTCCTCGCAGACGTGGAGGACCGCCTGGAGGGCTTCCTCGGCATGCGCCCGGCGACGCAGCTGCCGTTCCGCTACCCGTGGCTGAACACGGTCGAGGACATCGCGGGGTCGACGGAGAAGGACATAAAGGCGGAGGACGGCCACGGCTTCTTCCACTGGGAGCTGCACTTCGCGCACGTGTTCCGGGGGCCGGGGGGCGGGTTCGACCTCCAGGTGGGTAATCCGCCTTGGGTGCGGCCGAGGTGGGAGGAGAATCCCATCCTGGCCGAGCACGAACCGTGGTTCATGTTCACCGAGAAGCCGACCAAGGTGGAACGCACGCGGCGGCGCGACGAGCTGCTGAAGTCACCGCGCGCCCGCGCCTACCTGCTCGCCGAGCTGGCGTCCACCAGCGGCATGAGCGAGATGCTCGGGTCGGGGCCGGTGTATCCGCTGCTCGCGGGGACTCAGCCCGACCTGCACCGGGCGTTCATGTGCCAGACCTGGCAGCACACGGCCCGCAACGGTTCCGTGGGCCTGATCCACCCGGACTCGCACTTCAGCGGCGACAAGGAAGGGCGTCTGCGCGAGGCCGCGTACACCCGACTCCGCGTGCACGGCGACTTCGTGAATCAGGGCAATCGCTTCTTCCCGCCTCCTGTCGGCCATGCCAGTCACTTCGGCGTGCACATCTATGGTCGGGAAGGCGAGATTGGCTTTGACCATCTGTCCTGGCTCGTCTCGGTAGACGCCCTGCGGCTGTCGGCCGAGGATGACGGAACCGCTCCGGACCCCGGGATCAAGTACGGTGCGAGCTGGGACGAACGCCCGCACCGCAAGCGGATCGTGCACGTGGACGAGACGATGCTCGCCCGCTGGCAGAAGCTCACCGGCGACGAGTCGCAGCCCGTACGCCAGGCCCGGCTGCTGTCGCCAGTGAGCACGGCCGAGGCGCAGGCGATCGAGGCGCTGGCGGACTACTCTCTGCGGCTCGCGGAGTACGAGCCGCAGATCAGCAGCGGTTACCACGAGAGCGGGGCGAAGGCGGCCGACCTCATCGACTACAACACCCCGGATGACGCGGGCGTGGTCTGGCGGCCGGCCGACTGGTCCGAGGTGATCCTCAAGGGCCCCCAGATCGGCCTGGCCAACCCTATGTTCAAGCAGCCGAGCCAGAGAGGCGGCGAGGTCCTGGGCCTCAACCCGCTGACCCTCGCGGACGACGCCGTGCCGGAGTCCGAGTACGTGTACGTCGCGAAGCCCGAGGCGTACCGAGCGGCGCAGGACGTGTGGAGCGACGGCAGGACGCTGGAGCAGCTGAAGCAGTCCGAGCGTGAGGTGAGGCGGGCGCGGGCCGCTGCGGCGGGGCGCTTCGAGGTGGAGGTTTCGGAGGTCACCGAGGAGCAGGTGGAGGCGGAGCTGCTGCTGCGGTTGCGGCGGCCTTATACGGAGTTCTATCGGATGGTGTGGCGCCAGATGATTGCGCCTGACACAGAAAGGGCGCTCTACACGGCCTTGGTGCCTCCTGGGGTCGCGCACGTTCACGCCTTGCGAAGTGCGGTACTGCCGGACACCCGGAGCACTGCGTTGCTTTCTGGCTTCTGGGCATCACTGCCGGTGGACTATCTGCTGCGCACCGTTCGCGTGAGGAACCTTGATGTGGCTCCAGCCAGACGTCTACCCGCACCGGAAGGTGGCCATCCGCTTTCCTCGGCCCTCCTGTTGCGCACCTTGCGTCTCAACTGCCTCACATCTGCCTACGCAGAGTTGTGGGCGGAACTCTACGAGCCAACCTGGCCCGGACACGAACCCTGGGCGATGGAGTGGCAAGACATGCAGCCTCTTCACGCGGTCGGCCCCACGTGGGAACGCGCGACGCCGCTCCGGAGCGAGCGCGCCCGAAGGGCCGCGCTCGTAGAAATCGACGCTTTGGTCGCTGTCTGGCTCGGAGTGAGTGCAGACGCGCTCGCGGCTATGTACAAGTCACGCTTCGCGATCATGCAGGACTTCGACGCGGTGACCTGGTTCGATGCCAACGAACGCAAGATCGCGGGAATCCGCCACACCTACGGCTTCGGCCAGACCAAGGAGCACTACGAGCACTTCCTCGCCTACCAGAAGAAGGAGCGTCCCGAGCCTCCCGAGGGCTACACCGCGCCCTTCTACAAGGCCGACCGTGAGGCGGAGATGCGCGCGGCGCACGCCTACTTCTCCGGGCGGCTCCAGGAGGCCGTCGACAAGGGGAAGTGGACGCCTCCATCGGCGTGAACGACAGCGCCCCGCGCCGGACGGCTCCGGTGCGGGGCGCTCGCGTGAGGTCAGACCTGGGCGGCGTACGTGACGAAGTCGTTCCACGCGGTGGGGGAGAGGGCGAGTTCGGGGCTGCGCTGGTCCTTGGAGTCCCGGACGTGGATCGCCTGGGTTCCCTTCGCCACCTCTACGCAGCTGTCACCCTGCGAGCCGCTGTAACTGCTCTTGAACCAGGCCAGTTCGGACGTGCTCATAGCGCTCCTCGCAATCGCTTGAGCAGGCCCAGCGAATCCTCGGGCGTCAGGGCCTGCGAGCGCAGTTTCGCATACCGCTGCTGGAGGAGGCTGATCTCCTTGCGGTTGGAGATCAGTCTTCCGTTCTGCTGCCCCTCGGAGTACGCAAACCAGTGGTTGTCCGGTGTCTCAGCCAGCTGCACAGGGCCGTCCATGCCCGCATGGGACAGGCTCCGCAGCGGCATCACCTGAAACTCCACGTTCCAGTTCCGCTCCACCAACCCCATCAAGTGGTCCAGCAGTTCCCGCGTCACCTCCTCCCCGCCCGTCCACCGCTCCAGCACCGCCTGCTCCACGATGAAGCTGAACGCCGTCGGCGGCTTCCGTGTGACCGCCAGCAGTTCCTGCCTCGCCAGCCGCGCCGCGATCCGCTGCTCCAGCTCCTCCGGGTCCGGCAACGGGGGCACGTCCAGCGAGACCGCTCGCGCGTACGCCTCCGTCTGCAACAGGCCCGGGACCACCCGGCATTCGTACGTGTACAGGCTGATCGCCGTCGCCTCAAGGCGTGCCCACTGCCGGAACCAGCTCGCGAGCCCCGCCTGCCTCGACAGGTGCGGCGCCGCCTTCCGTAACGCCCCCGTACCGCCGAGCACCGGTTCCGCGCGTTCCACGAAGTCGCGGTCCGGCATGCGCCTGCCCTGTTCGATCGAGGCGACCGTGTGCTTGGAGTAGCCGACCAGGGCGCCGAACTCCTCCCGGCTCAGGCCCGCGTGTTCGCGTAAGGCCTGGACGACCGCGCCGAAGGTGCGCAGACTGTCCGACGCCCCCGGTTCCGCGCCGCCCGCCGCCCCCGTACCGCCGTCCGTGCTCTCGTAGGCCACCGCCGGACACCTCCCGTGCCACCCGCCGCCGTAACGCTTCCGACTCCCGTACATGGTCACGGACCGTCACGCGTACTGTCCACCGAACGTGTGCGTACGCTGACTTGGCGTACACGCGGCAGTCTTGGTGAACCGCCCTGATCCACCGGCACCTTGGGCATATGACAACACCGTCCACCCCTGCCGTACCCACCGCCCCCGTCACCGTACGTGTGTTCACCCAGCGTTTCAGCTCCACCCCGCGCGGCGCCCGGCTCGCCCGCCGGCTCGCTCTGCACCAGCTCGACACCTGGGGCGTGCCGCACGGCAGCCAGGCGTCCGACACCGCCGCCCTGCTCGTCGCCGAGCTCGCGGCCAACGCCGCCACGCACGGCCGCGTCCCCGGCCGGGACTTCGAGCTCGCCGTCAAGCTCCTCGGCCGGACCCTGCGCGTCGAGGTCTCCGACGCCTGGGGCGAGCGCCACCCACCCGCCCCGGGCGTGCCCCGCCCCGCGCCCCTCGCGGAGAACGGCCGGGGCCTGATCCTGGTCGAGGCGCTCGCCGACCGGTGGGACGTGCTCGACCGCGTCCCCGTCGGCAAGACCGTCGTCGCCGAGCTGGACCTGACACCCTGAGCACGCGCCGTCCGCCGGACATCCGGGACGAATCTCCGGTGATCGCACCGACAGTTCCCGGCACCGTCTATAGGCTGAGCCGGGCACGGCATCGGGCGGTGGCAGGCGGCGGAGGGTGACAGGCGGCATGGCGGAAGCGGAGGACGGCCGGGGCGCCGGAGGGAGCCGGTCGGTGGACCCCCGGGGATATGCCGGGCCGGAGGACATCGACCAGCCGGACTCGCTCCTCCTCCCCTTGGGCTCGCCGCTCGAAGTCGGCTCCGACGGCCGTCCGACCGGTGTCGAGCTGGAACTCCCCGCCGACGAGGAGGACGAGGAGCCCGGCGACTACCGGGACGCGGACGGCATCTCCGCCCCGTTCCGGCCCGAGAACATCAGGATCCACACCGAGACCACCACCCCGGAACTGCTGCTGTCCCGGCTGGAGCAGGGCATGCTCGACCTCGCACCGGACTTCCAGCGCCGCTCCGGCATCTGGAGCGACCGCGCGCAGAGCCGGTTGATCGAGTCGCTGCTGCTCCGCATCCCGATCTCCAACTTCCATATGGCGTACGGCGACGAGGACAAGTGGGCCGTCGTGGACGGCGTCCAGCGGCTCACCGCCATCGCCCGGTTCATGAAGCCCGAACTCACCGACCTGGGGCCGCTGACCCTCCGGGGCATGGACTACCTCTGGCAGCTCGACGGCAGTACGTACCAGGACCTCAGCGGACGGCTGAAGCTGCGACTGCGCGAGACCCAGCTCACCGTCCACATCCTGCAGCAGGGCACCCGGGAGGAGGTCAAGTACAACGTCTTCTCCCGGATCAACACCGGTGGTGTGCCGCTGAAGCCGCAGGAACTGCGGCACGCGCTGGTGAGCGGGCCCGTCCGGACCTTCCTCGCCGACCTGGCCGAGGACCCGGCCTTCGGCGAGGCCACCCGGTGGAGCGTGTCCGACGAACGGATGGCCGACCGGGAGATGGTGCTGCGCTTCCTCGCCTTCCGCCTGACCAACCCGGCCGCGCACACCGAGAAGGACTTCGACAAGTTCCTCATCGACTCCATGTATCTGATCAACTCCATCGGCGAGGAGCGGCGGGCGCAGCTGGCGCGGGAGTTCCGGATGGCGATGCGGTACGCGCGGGATCTGTTCGGTGAGCATGCCTTCCGCAAGTGGCGTGGGGGAGAGCGCAGTTCTCCCGCCATCAACAAAGCCCTGTTCGAGACGATCTCCGTCCATCTCGCGCTACTCGACGATCACGAGCGGAACAGGCTGGTAGCGTCGCGGGCGAGGGTGCACGACCGCTTCTTCGAGCTCATGGACGACTGGGACTTCGACCGGTCGATCTCCGTGGGCACCGGGGACCCGGCGAGGATCCGCACCCGATTCCAGGTGGTGGCACGACTGTTCCGAGGGGTGGCCGAACAGTGATCGACCGATTGACGCTGCACAACTACAAGGCGTTCCGGCACGCGGAGATCCCCCTCGGCCCGCTGACCCTCCTCACCGGCCTCAACTCCTCGGGCAAGAGCAGCGTCCTCCAGTCCCTCGCACTGCTCCGCCAGTCCTATGAGTCCGGAGACCTGGCGGTCTCCCCGCTGCTGCCCGAGGCACGCCAGGCCGGACTCCGCACGAGCGTCGCCAACCAGGGCTTCCTGCTCAACGGCGAACTCGTCGGCCTCGGCACCGGAGAGGACGTCCTCCACGAGGACTTCACGGAGGACGAACCCCGGATCGGCCTCGCCGTGGACGAGGGGCCCTACCACTACGAGTGGACCGCCGCCGCCGAGCGTGAGCAGAACCTGCTGCCGCTTGTCGACGCCGACCTCCCCGACACCTCAGAGGGCGGACGGGAGCGGCCGGCCGGGCCCGAGGCGGTGACCCCGGCGTTCTTCACCGGCCCCTTCCAGTACCTGCGCGCCGACCGGATCTCGCCGGCCGAGTTCTACCCGCGTGACCACCAGGTGGCCATCGGCCGGGGGTTCCTCGGCGTGCGTGGCGAACACACCGTCAACTTCCTGCGCCACCACCGCGAGGACACGGTTCCCGCGGGTCCGCTGCGCCACCCGAAGGCCGCCTCCGACCTCCTGATCGACCAGACCGCCGCCTGGATGGGCGACCTCTGCCCAGGGGTGGACATTCAGGCCGAGGCGATCAAGGGCACCGACGTCGTGAGCCTCTCGTACGGTTTCCGGGGAACGCTGGGCGCCACCAAGCGCCGCCGCCCCACCAACGTCGGCTTCGGCCTCACCTACGTCCTGCCCATCGTCGTCGCCTGTCTGAGCGCCCGTCCCGGCACTCTGATCCTCCTGGAGAACCCGGAGGCGCACCTGCACCCCCAGGGCCAGACCCAGATGGCCGCGCTCGCCGCCTCGGCCGCGGCGCAGGGTGCGCAGGTGATCATGGAGACGCACAGCGACCACGTCATCAACGGGGTGCGGCTCGCCGTCAAGCAGGGGCGGATCACCCCCGGTCAGGCGGCGTTCCACTACTTCCGTGGCGACGGCACCGGCGTGGACTTCGTCAGTCCCCGGGTCGACGCGGACGGCATGCTCGACCAGTGGCCCTCGGGCTTCTTCGACGAGCTGGAGAACACGCTCGACCAGCTCATCGGCTGACACGCCCGCCTGGGGAGGCGGGGCGGGGCGCACACCATCGCGGAGGGGGAGACGTGCCGCAGCTGTTCCTGAACGAGAAGTCCTGTGAGACGACGGCGGACCCGGATCGGGTCAACCGCGCCATGACGGAGTTGGTGAGGGCCATCGTCGCGGTCGCGAGGGTGGACCGGCCCGGCACCGTACTGGTCGCCCGGGAACCCGTGAACGCCTTACGGCTCGCGAAGGACCATCCCATCGCCAAATGGATCGGAAGCCCCGGGGCCAAGGAGCTGTGGCAACGACTGCTCCTCATGCAGACCAAGTACCCGCACGAGGACGCCTACCCCGACGGGGAGACCTTCTCCGACGTCGCCTACACCCACGAGGGCGTACCGGCGACCGGCCTCGGCGCCGCGCACCTGATGGGCGGTGCCGGCGTGTCCCTGCTCCTGGAACCCCGTTGGAACGCGGACCGGGTCACCCTCGAACGGGAGGAACTGCTCGACGAGGAGGACGGCGGATCGGCGGTCACCGACGTCGAGGTCCCGCACGCCGCCACCCGTGAGCACGTCGACACACACCTGCCCTGGATCCGCGAGGAGACAGAGGCCGCGCTGCGCGACGACCTGAGCGGCATCCGTACCGGAGCCGAGTTGTGGGAACGGTGCCCGGACCTCTTCACGAACCTGCGCTTCCTGCCGCACGTCGAGGCGCAGATGCGCGAACTGAAGCAGTACTGGGTCCACCCGGTCCGCAAGCGGCTCGCGGAGATGGACCGCGCGGTCCTGCTCTGGGACCCCGTGAAAGAGCTCGATGGGCCGCAGTGGGCTTCCGCCGTGACACCGGAGCACTCGGCCCGCAAGCGTGACTACTGCAAGTTCACCGACCTCGACGGCACGGACCAGTATTTCGACACCCACCTGCGCTTCACGCCCGGCGCGGGACGGCTGCACTTCCGGTTCCTGAAGGACTCCCGCAGGGTCCACATCGCCCACATCGGGCGCAAGCTCGGCGAGTGAGGTGCCCGGAGCCCGCACGGCCGCCCCGGCTAACGTAGGCCAGTGGCCGGCCGTCCATCGGCCCCACCAGCACCATCCGCACCAAGGAGGAACCGCGCGTGCGTCCCACCCTCGCCGCCGACCAGGTACGGGCCAGTCTGAGCCAGTACCTCGCGACGACGTACGCGCTGGCCGACGAGTCCACCCGCCGTGCTCTGGAGGGCTTCCTCGGCGACGCCGAGGACGGCATCTTCCGCGGCCCCTACCTCCGCGTCCGCACCCCCTTCCGGAGCGCCGAGGGCGACGACTGGCAGCGGCACCTCGGCTGGTGGCCCCGCGACTTCACCCCGCACCGGCACCAGGAGCGCGCCTGGGAGCGCCTGTCCACCCTGCACGGTCCGGCGCGGCCCACCCTCGTCACCACCGGCACCGGCTCGGGCAAGACCGAGTCGTTCCTGATCCCGATCCTCGACCACTGCCGCCGCGAGCGCGAGGCCGGCCGGGAGGGCGTCAAGGCGATCCTGCTCTACCCCATGAACGCCCTCGCCACCGACCAGGCCCACCGGATCGGCAAGCGCCTCGACGACCCGAAGGACAGCCGGCTGCGCGACGCGGGCGTGCGGGCCGCGCTCTACATCGGTGACAAGCCGTCGCAGGAGTTCAAGCAGGCCAACCCCGCGATCGCCGTCGACCGGGACGAGATCCGCCGCACCCGGCCCGACATCCTGATCACCAACTACAAGATGCTCGACCTGCTCCTCCAGCGGCCCGAGGACCAGCGGCTGTGGCAGGATTCCCCGCTCGCCTACGTCGTGCTCGACGAGTTCCACACCTACGACGGAGCCCAGGGCACCGACGTCGCCATGCTGCTGCGGCGCCTCGGCTCGGTCACCGGCCTGGCCGAACCCGGCCGGCCCCTGGGACCGGTCTGCCCCGTCGCCACCTCCGCCACCCTCGGGGAGAGCGGTCCCGACGACAGTGGTTCGGCGGCGGCCAGGCGGGGCGAGGCCGGGCGGCCCGGCATGCTGGAGGTCGCCGAGCAGGTCTTCGGCGTCCCTTTCCCGGCCGACGCGGTCGTCGGCGAGGACCGCCGCTCGGTGAAGGACTTCACCGGCGAGAGCGACTTCTCCCTGCCGTTCCCCTCGCCCCAGGAGGTCGACGCCCTCGGCGACCCCACCCGCGACCCGGGCGTCATGGACGACCACATCGCGGCTTTCACCGGCCTGAGCGGATCCACCCCCGAGGAGCTCGGGGACGTCCTGCGCCGGCACCGGCTCACCTCCGCCGTCCTGGAGATCCTCGACGGCACCCCCAGGACCCTCGCCGAGATCACCGAGGTGTTGCCCCGCTATGCCTACCACTGGGGCATGGCCGTACAGCAGCGGCCGGGCCTCGCCGCCCGGGCTCTCGCCCGCTACCTCGCCCTCCTGTCGTACGCCCGCGATCCGGAGCACCCCGGGCGGCCTTTGCTGTCCATCGAGATCCACCACTGGGTGCGCTCGGTCTCCCGTGTGCTGCGCGGCATCAGCGCGGCACGCGCCGAGTTCCGCTGGGACGACGAACGGGTGACGTCCGGCGGCGCGCTGGCCCGTGCGGGCCGGACCTCCGGTGCCGGGCCGTCGCCGTACGACGGGGAGGGCCCGTCCGTGCCGCTCGACGCCGCCTGGCAGGCTCCCGCCCCGGCCGACGACAGCGCGCCGCCGCCCGCCCAGGTCTTCCTGCCCGCCGTGTTCTGCCGCGAATGCGGACGTTCCGGCTGGGCCGCGTACTCGCCGGAGGTCGACCCCGCCCACCTCGACCTGAACGCCACGAAGATTCGCCGAGCCTCCGTCGGCCGCGACAAGCGCCGGGTGCGCAACATGATCGCTGCCACCCCCCGGGAGGTGTACGAGGCCGCCTTCGCCGTCGGCGCGGACCGTCGGCGCGGCGGACCCGCCGTCATGGTTCTGGAGGGCATGGGAGGACGGCTCCGGCCGCTGGCGCCCGAGACCGACTTCACCGCCGCCGAGGACGGCGAGGGACCGAGCAGGCCCAAGCCCCTGCACAACGCCGCCTTCGTCCACGCCGACCTCGACGGCGACCGGGCGGCCGAACGCGACCAGTGCCCGGCCTGCCGCACCTTCAACTCCATCCGCTACCTCGGTACCGGCCTCGCCGCGCTCGCCGCCGCCGCCGTCACCCAGCTCTTCACCGGCGGCGAACTGGACAAGAACCTGGGAGAGGACAAGACCCTCCTCTTCAACGACTCCGTCCAGGACGCCGCCCACCGCGCCGGATACGTCGCCAGCCGCTCGTACACCTTCTCCCTGCGCGCCCTGCTCGCCAGCCGTATCGGCGAGGACGAGCCGGTCACCCTGAACGACCTCGCCGCCGACCTCATCGCGGACGTCGTCGACAGCAAGGCTGTGCAGGCCGCCGTCATCCCGCCGGACCTCCACCTCGTCCGGGGTGTGGACACGCTGCTCTCCGGACGCAGCCGCGGCTCCCGCGCCACCTGGGAACTGATCGCGCAGCGGCTGGCGTTCGCCACCGTCATGGAGTTCGGCCTCCGCTCCCGGCAGGGCCGCACCCTGGAACTGACCCGCACCGTCGCCGCCGACGTGCCCCTCCAGGACCCCGACGCCGTGGCCGACCTCGTACGGGAGATCCTCCTCACCACCCCCGGAGAGATCGCGCTGCCCGACGGCTCGGCGCCCGGACCCGACCAATACACCGGCTTCGTTCGCGGGCTGCTGGAGCGGATGCGGATTCGCGGAGCCGTCCGCCACGCCTGGCTGGACCCCTGGCTGGACCAGGCCGGAGTGCGCCGGTGGGCGATCTGGGGCGGACGCGAGACCGGCATGCCGGCCTTCCCTCGCGGTGTCTCCGCTCCCGCCTTCCTGCTCGGCACCCCCAAGCAGGGCAGCGAGGACTTCGACGTCCTCACCGGCCGGCTCGGCTGGTACCAGGACTGGGCCGTACGCTCCCTCGGACTGCGCCCCGAGGCGGCCGGTGTCTTCCTGACCCGGCTGCTGCCCGCGCTCGCCGACACGGGTGTCGTATCCGCCCGAACGGCACTCGACGGCGCCACCCGCATGTACGGACTCCAGCCCGGCCACATCGAGGTCCGCGCCCTCGCCGACGACACACTGCCCGACGCCACCGCGCACTGCCCCCGGTGCTTCTGGGAACAGACCATCCACCCCGACCTCGCCGACCAGTGGCACGGGCAGCCGTGCCCCCGCTACCGGTGCGGCGGCACCCTCGGCACCGGCCGCGACCTCGACAGCGGACTGCGACAGCGGGACTTCACGGACGACTTCTACCGCCGCATGTACCGCGAGGCCGGCGTCTTCACCATCAATACGGCTGAGCACACCGGCACCCTCAGCCGCGCCAAGCGGGAGGCGGTGGAGAAGGCGTTCCGTGAGGGCACCCGTGTCCACTACGCCAACCCGCAGGTGCTGTCCTGCACCCCCACCCTCGAACTCGGCATCGACATCGGCGACCTGTCGGCTGTCGTCCTCGCCTCGCTGCCAAAGGGACCGGCCAACTACATCCAGCGGGTGGGCCGAGCGGGGCGCACCACCGGCAACGCCTACCTGCTCACCATGGTCGACCGCGGCCCCCGGGACCGCTACTACCTCGAAGAGCCCCGGCTCATGATCGCCGGAGAGGTCCTGCCGCCCGGCTGCTACCTGTCCGCCGCCGAGATCCTGCGCCGCCAGTACCTGGCCCACCTCCTCGACCTCGCCGGCGCCGGACGGCTGACCGCTTCCGACGGGACACCCCTGCGGCCCCTGCCCGGACGTGCCACCGAACTCTTCGGTACCTCGGCCTGGCAGGCCGAGTTCGCCGAAGCCGCGCTCGCCGCCGGTGCACGGTTCGTGCAGGGCTTCCTGGACCTGTTCCCGCCCTACGACGAGAGCCGAGGCACCGGAGTCAGCCCCAAGGCCCGTGCCGCCCTCGTCACGTACGCGACCGACCCTGGCGAGGACGGACTCGGCGCCGCCCTCGACACGGCACGCCGACGCTGGGAGGACCGACGCGCCGACCTCCAGCGCCGGACCGAGGCCATCGACCAGGCCCACGGCCTGCTCGTCGCCGGCGACCCTGACCACGAGCGGCAGGGACGTGAACTGCGGGCCGAGCGCCGGGACGTGGCACGTGTCGCGAAGGAGATCAGCCGCACCACCGCCCACGCGGCCCTGGTCGACCTCGGCCTGCTGCCGAACTACAGCCTGATCGACTCGACCACCGAGCTCGAGGCCACGCTCACCTGGACGGAGAAGACAGCCGACGAGGCCCGCACCAACCACAGCAAGACCCTGCGCCACAGCCGCCCCGCCCGCCTCGCCCTCTCCGAGTTCGCCCCCGGCAACCACTACTACGTCCAGGGATACAAGCACCGCGTCACCGGCCTCGACATCGGCAGCCCCGGACGTCCGGCCTGGCTCTGGTGGCGCGTCTGCCCCGACTGCGGCCACGTCCGCACCCACCGCGCCGAACAGGACGCCTCCCCGTGCCCCCGCTGCCGGTCCGCAGCCATCGGCGACATCGGCTGCCTGCACAAGGTCCTCGTACCGCGCCGCGTCACCTCCCGCGACGAACGCGACGACGTCCGCGTACGCGACGACAGTGACGAGCGCGAGAGGCGGTACTACACCGTCGTCCCGGCCGTGGACATCGACGCGCACGACATCGAACAGGCCTGGAAGCACGAACACGCCACCTTCGGATGGGAGTTCACCCGCCAGGCGCGGATCCGGCACATCAATGTCGGAGCCACCCGGGTCGACGGCGGCACCGACTCGACCTTCGCCGGGCAGGAGGTCCGTCTCAACCCGTTCTGGGTCTGCGACGCGTGCGGCTTCGCCGACCCGGACGGCGGCCCCGCCGCCCACGACGCCTCCGACGCGACGGCCCATGCCCGATACCACCGGCCCTGGTGCCCCCGGCGGCGAGCAGGAGCCGACGTCGCACGGCGAGGAGAGCGGGTGCTGCTCGCCCACGAGCTGCACACCGACGCCCTGCGCATCCTCATCCCCGCCGTCACCGCCCACACCAAGGAACGGCTCGCGTCCTTCAAGGCGCTGCTGCTGGCCGGAATCGCCCGCAGCTACGGCGGCGACCCCGACCACCTGGCGGTCGTCACCGACTCCATGCCCGAGGAAAGCGGCGAGAGCCCGCTCCGCCGCCACTTCCTCGTCCTGTACGACACGCTGCCCGGTGGCACCGGGTACCTGCATCGCCTCGCCGGCCGTGACGGTCTGCGGGGCGTCCTGGAGGACGCACGGCAGGTGATCGAGACCTGTGTGTGCGCGGGCCAGGGGCGGCCGGCCTGCCACCGCTGTCTGCTCCGCCACGTCACCGACGGCGAGTACGAGCTCGTGAGCCGAGAGCACGCCCTCGACATGCTCGGCGAGCTGTTCGGCCGCACGGCGGACCGCTGGAGCACCGAACCGGTGGCCACCACCCGGGACATCACCCTCGTGCACCAGGTGGAGAGCGAACTGGAGGCCCTCTTCCGGCGCGGGCTGCTGGAATGGGCCGACCGCGTGGACGACGTCAGTGTGCGCACCGCGCTCACCGCCGACGGCACCCGGGACACCAACCTGCGCTTCACCGCACCCGACGGGACCGTCCGCGGCTGGCAGATGGAGACCCAGACCCCGCTGGGCTTCACCCGCCCGGACGTGGTCTTCCGCAGCACCGACGACGACCGCAAGGTGGCCGTCTATCTCGACGGCTACCGCTACCACGCGAGCTCCGCTCACCTCACCGCCGAGGAGGACGCGGCGAAGCGCACCCGGCTGCGCGCCGACGGGTGGCAGGTCTTCCAGCTCACCTGGGACGACGTACAGGCCTGGACGGGACGTTCCGTGCCGCACGCCGACCCGGTGTGGAAGCCGTACCCGAACACCGCGCAGAAGACCGCCATGGACGTCCACCGGCGCATGCACGCGGGTGACACCCGCGACCTGACGCGCCTGGTGTGGGCCAACCCGGTCGAGACGCTGATCGGATACCTCACCGATCCGGATCCGGGCGCCTGGCGGCGCCGCGTCCAGAGCGCCCTCGCCGGCTTCGCGGCCGTCTCGGCGACCAGCCGGGCGCTCGCCGACGGCGCGGAGACCGGGCGCAGGATCAGCGAGGCGCTGCACGGGCGACGGCTGGCGGGAGGGCAGGGAGCCGTCCAGGTCATGGCGACCCGGGACGCCTCGGGATGCCCGCTCACCATCACGCTCGATCTGCGCAGGGGGCAGAGCGGAGCGGTCTGGACGGCTCTGACCGTCCTCGACGACAGCCCCGACACGGTCGCGTCCGACGAGACCGCCCATCGCAGGCGCTGGCAGGCGTGGCTCTACTGGAGCAACCTGATCCAGTTCCTCGACGCGGGGGAGGGGGACGGGGTCCAGCTCACGACCGGCATGCTCCCCGGATTCGACCCGGCCGAACTGGCGGTCACCGGCGGAGCCGGATGGCTCACCTCCCAGCGGCGCGCGCACACGCCGGCACCGGAGGCCCCCGAGCCGGCTGTGGACCGGCAGGGGCTTGAGGCCGCCGCGCTCGTCCGTGATCCCGGCTGGGACGAGGTCGTCGAGTTCCTCGTCGACGATCCGGGGCTTGACGCGCTCGCCGGTGCGCTGGCGAACCGGGGCGTCCCCGCTCCCGAGGCCGGCTACGAGCTGGGAGCGGCCGCCTGGCCCGCCGAACTCGCCTGGCCCGAAAGGCGTGTGGGCGTCGTCCTCGCCCACCGCCCTGACCCGGGGAGCAGCCGGGACATCGATGCGGAACAACGGGACGCGGCCTACCGCGACGCGGGCTGGCAGGTCCGCACAGCCACGGCATGGAACGCCGACGAACTCGCCGCGCTGGTGCGAGGCGACGCGGACGGAACCACGAACGACCACGGGGAGAACGAGCGATGACGGTCACCAGCACGCCACGGACGGGCGTGACCCTGCGCCTGCTCGACAAGGCGGACAAGGAGATCGTCAAGCTGGACCGCGCGGTCCTGGGGGCGTTCTACAAGTTCCAGCACGACTTCCGCCGCAATCCCGACACCGGCGGCTTCGACCTCAAACCGCTGGAAGGTCACGACCGCCTCTGGTCGGCGCGCGTCAACCGGGAGTGGCGGGCGCTGATGATCCGCCTCGGCGGTGACGACTGGCTGCTCGTCTCGGTCAAGCACCGCGGGCATGTCCACAAGAACCTGGACCGGTTCAACTACGGCATCAACCACATCACCGGCGCCATCGAGTACGTCGACCTCCAGGTCGTCGAGGAGAGCCTGCTGCGTCGTGGCCTCACACCGCCCGCCGCGCCCGCGCCCGTGTCGCCGCCGCCCTCCGCTCCCGCCCCCGAGCCGGTCGGATCGCAGCGGCCCGAGGAGCCGCTCTTCGGCGCCTATTCGGACCGGCAGCTCGCGGATCTCGGTGTCACCGAGCCACTCATCCCCATCGTCCGGAAGATCACCACGGACGACGAACTGCTCGGCCTCGCCGAGTACGCGCCCCGCCACACCGGGGAGGTCCTCCTCCGGCTGCACGACGGCGTCCCGTACGAAGAGGTCATGGAGCAGGTGACCGCGCCCGTCTCGGTGGCCGAGCCCGAGCGGAACCTCGACTCCGACGACTGGCAGGCGGCCGTCGACCGCTCCCAGACCGTGGTGATCACCGATGACGAATCCCTGCAGAGCATCCTGGAGGAGGGCGACTTCGGCCGCTGGAAGATCTTCCTCCACCCCACCCAGGAGAAGCTCGTCCACCGGCGGTACTCCGGCCCCGCCAGGGTCGGCGGCGGGCCGGGAACCGGCAAGACCATCGTCGCCCTCCACCGCGTCTGCCATCTGGTGAGCCAACTCCCCCCCGGCCACACCAAGCCCGTACTCCTCACCACCTTCAACCGGAACCTCGCCGCGGACCTGCGGGCCCGGCTGCTCTCCCTCGGCGGACCCGACGTCCTGGCGCGCGTCGACATCGCCCATGTCGACCAGCTCGCCACCCGCATCGTCAGCGAAGCCGACCCGGGCAACGCGAAGCGGCGGATCGACGACACGTCGGCCCTCCGCGAGTGGCGAGAACTGCTGGTGGAGACCGGGGAGACTCGCTGGAACGCCGAGTTCCTCAGTGACGAGTGGAACCAGGTCATCCTCGGCCAGGCCGTGTCTTCCCGGAGCGACTACTTCACCGCTCGCCGAGCGGGGCGGGGCCGCAGCGTCACCCGCGCCGAACGTGCCGGCATCTGGCAGCTGGCCGAGCGCTTCACCCAACGGCTTGAGACCAAGGGTCTGGAGACCCACCGTCAGGTCGCCGAACGGGCCGCACGCCTGGAGATGGCCCGCAAGGCCCGCATCGACCGACGCGCCGAGCAACGCGAGGAGCGGAACGGCCTGCACAATCTTCACTTCGAGGCCGGCTCCGGTGCCTGGCTGCGCTACCGGTACCGGCACATCGTGGTCGACGAAGCGCAGGACCTCAGCGCCGCCCACTGGAAGATGCTGCGCGCCATGGTGCCGTCCGAGCCCGACGACATCTTCCTCGTCGGCGACACCCACCAGCGGATCTACGACAACCAGGTCACCCTCGGCAGCCTCGGCGTCCACATCCGCGGCAGGTCCTCCCGGCTGACCCTCAGCTACCGCACGACCCGGGAGATCCTCCGCGACGCCATCCGAGTCCTGGGCGACGCCGACTACGACGACCTCGACGGCGACACCGACACGCTTGCCGGCTACCGCTCGGTCCTCCACGGCACGGAACCGTCGTTCCGCGGCGCACGGAGCTGGGACGAGGAGATGGACCTTGTCGTGGAGCAGTTGCGGGCCTGGCACGACGTGCCCCGGGAAGCCACGGCGATCTGCGTCCCGACCAACGACATGGTCACCCAGCTGGCCGACCGCCTAGCGCGAAGCGGCATCACGCCATCGGAGATCACGCAGCACGGGCCGCGCGGCGACCAGGGCGTCCACATCGGCACCATGTACCGCTTCAAAGGACTGGAGTACCGCTGCCTGATCATCGCCGGAGCTGCCGAGGGGCTCGTCCCCCGAGCCTCCGTCGACGCCTGGGAACACACGGATCCGAGCCGCCACCGGCGAGAACTGCACCGAGCACGCTCGCTGCTCTTCGTCGCGGCGACCCGTGCCCGCGACGCGCTCGCCATCACCTGGCACGGCGAACCGAGCCGCTTCCTCGCACCTCTTCTCCCACCGAGGTGAGAGTGGAGTTCGCGCCGGACTGGCGGCCCCACGCGTTCCCCGTGGGGCCGACCGAGCCTGTCGGGAAAGGCGTCAGACGGCCGGGTCGTGATCCACGAGCTTCAGGAGTTTGAGCAACCCGCCCGTAGCGGCCAGAGCCGCGGCATCCTCGGCAGGCGCGTCCACCGCCCAGTGGGCAAGATCATTGCGATAGTCCCGCACGGTGGCCAGCCGTCGGCTGATGTCCTGCTGCTCGAAGGGCCACCGCAGCTTGTTCCAGCAGTGGGCGTCCTCCGCCAGGAAGACGTACTGGCCGAGACTGAGATGCTGACCGCGCTCCATCGTCCTGCGGATCTCCCTCGGCAGCTCGTCGGGGGAGAAGTGCCTGATCAAGCGGCGCAGCCGCCGTTCCAGCTCCTCCAGGAGAATGAACGGCTCAATGCGCTGCTTCAGTTGCCCCGCGAGGTCGGTCGAGGTCAGAATCCCGATCACCGCGTTCTCGCCATCCACGATGATCGTGAAGCCACTCCGCTGGATGCGGTCCATCCGGTCGAAGAGAGCATGCTCCACCCGAGCGGTCTCGGGATGCGGATCCAGGGCATTGGCCACCGTGGCAGTCCTGCCGCCCAGCTGGGCCCGTGCGATTCCCTCCCAGGTGACGACCCCACGCAGCACGTTGTTGTGGTCCACGACCGGAAGCTGGGAGAAGTCGCTCTCGATCATCGGGGTGATCGCCTGGCTCAGGGCATTGCCCATCCGGACCGTCACAACATCCCGAACATCCAGCCGTCCGTGACCCCCAAGATCCGTGGCGCCGGCCCTGCAACAACACTCCGTGACGTCGTGGATGCCGCGTCGTTGATTGTTGTGTGGGGAACAGATGATTGACGGTTGGTCAGATACTTTTGACGACTTGCGCGCTGCTCGCCACGGCGATCGGCGAGGTTGATGACCGGGGGGCGTACCGTGATTGAGCTGCGCAGACGCGCGATCCGGGGCGGTTTCGCCCAAGGCTCTGAACGCGCTTCTCTTCTTCCCGGCCGACGCCGTACCCGGCCCTCCCGCAGCATCCGCAAGCAATCATCACCATTCTCCATCGTGTTCGCGACCGCTGTACGTGCCCGGGGGCCGCGGTGGGCGTGCGGCGAGGAACGAGGGCTTCGATTTCATGACTAGAGAACCGTGGAGTGTGATGCTGTGAACCGATTCGGCAGAGACTCGCTCCGGTCGGCCCGCAGGTTTGCGGGGCCGCTGGCGCGCATGGGGTTATCCGTTTTCCTCCTGGCGGGCGGTGCCGTGGGAGCGACGGCCGGACCGGCCACCGCCGCGACCGACGACGGCACGCTGACGGTCCAGGTGCTGCGGGACTTCTTCGGCACGGGCGTGATCAACACGACGATGGACGTGCCGCAGCGGGGCATGAAGGTGGAGATCTCCGACCCCGCCGGGCGCGCCGTCGCCGGCGTCACGGACACCACCGGAAAGGTCGTGGTGTCGCCGTCGGCGGTGCTGAGCGGCGGCCGGTACCGCGTCGACGTCAGCGTTCCGGCGCCGTACAGCGACTATCTGCAGGCGGCGCCCGCGTCGACGGCCGAGAATCACTTCGACAGCTTCACGTCGTTCGTGGATGTGTCGGACGGAAAGAACGCCTCGGTGGTGACCGGGGTGTGGAATCCGGCCGACTACGCGACGGCTGACTCGCGCTATTTCGTACCGGTCCACAACGGCGCCAACGGAGGCGACACCCGGGCCCTGGTGGCGTTCGGGACGAACGTCCGGGGCACGTGCCCGACCGATGTGGCGTGCCCGGCCACGCTGGCTACGCAGGCTCAGGTGGGCACGACGTTCGGGCTGGCGTACGACAAGAACGAAAACCGGGTGTTCCAGAGCGCGTTCGCGCGCCGGTACGCCGCCTACGGGCCGGAGGGCGCCGGCGCGATCTATACGGTGCCGGCCGACGGCTCCGGCGCGCCGGAGCTGTTCGCGCGTGTGCCGGGCGCCGCGGTGACGCCCCATGACGCCACGAACATGGTGAAGGATGGCGGGTTCACCGACGCGCCGGGCAAGGAGAGCCTCGGCGGCCTGGCCCTGTCGGCGGACGGCTCCACGCTGTACGCGGTCAACCTGCTTACCCGCAGCCTGGTGAGCTTCGACGCGACCCGGGACTCCGCCCTGCTTCCCGAGGCGACGGTGCGGATCCCGGACCCGGGGTGCGCGAGTTCCGGCGACTGGCGGCCGTTCGGTCTTGAGTACCACGACAACACGCTGTACGTCGGCGGTGTGTGCAGCGCGGAGAGCACGCAGCGGCGTGCGGACCTGAAGGCCGTCGTCTACGCCTATGACGGTGAGCGGTTCACAACCGTGCTGGACCACCCGCTCACCGCCAAGCGCGGCGCCGTCTTCGGCTCCGAGGATGTCGACCGGGCCACCCACTGGAACCCGTGGAACACGAGCCTGGCCACGTGGGACGACCGGAAGGTGGGCACCGTCTTCGTCGATCCGCAGCCGGAGCTGGCCTCCCTCACCTTCGGCCGCGACGGTTCGATGATCCTGGGTTTCCGCGACCGGTTCATGGACGTGCTCGGTTGGGGAGGGAAGGACCCCCGCCCGGGGGACGACACAGTGGAAAACGGCATGTCCGGTGGTGACATCACCATGGTCTGCGCCACTCCCGCCGGTACATTCGAGTGGGAAGGCACCGGGAGCTGCCCCAACCACGCCACCCCCGCCAACAGCGGCGGACAGTCCGCGGATGTCGCCGAATACTTCCCGGGCGACTTCTACAGCAGGGCGCACAAGGAGACCGCGCTGGGGTCGGTGGCCTTTATCCCGCAGCAGCAGTGGGTCGTCAGCACGGAGTTCGACCCGGTCGTCAATGTCGCGACCTCGGGAACCGGCTACCACAACATCACGACCGGTGAGGGCCCGGGTAACGACCCGACCGCCAACGGGTTCCAGTTCGTCAGCCGGGAACAAGGCGGGTTCGGCAAGGCCGGCGGACTCGGTGACATCGCGTTCGCGGCGGCCAACGCGCCGATCCAGATCGGCAACCGCGTGTGGTTCGACGGCGACCACAACGGGATCCAGGACCCGGCGGAAACGCCGCTGCCGGGGGCCACGATCAACCTCCTGGACGCGGACGGCAAGCAGGTCGCCACGACCAGCACCGATGCCGCCGGTGAGTACTACTTCGGTGGTGTCGGCGCCTCGTACCAGCTCACGCCGGGTGCGAAATACACGGTCCAGTTCGACGTGTGCACCGCGGACACCAGCGAGGTGCCGAGTCGGCCCCTGACAAGCGAGTTGCGGTTCACGCTGCCGCGAGCCGGTGCCGACCGTGCGCATGACTCCAATGTGACACCACCGACCACAGGGCAGTTGTGCAACGGCAACGCGCCGGTCACGGCCCCGGACAAGCCGGGCGGGGTCGATCACACGATCGACGCCGGGGTGTACATCCCGACGGTGACGCCAACCCCCACACCCACCCCCACCCCGACCCCGACCCCGAGCTCGCCACCCGCCTCTACGCCGCCTTCGTCCGCGCCGCCGGTGAACCCGGCCCCGGACGGCGGGGGCAAGGGATCCATGGCGAACACCGGCACGTCCGGGCTGCCGGAGATGATCGCCCTGGTCGGTCTGCTGGTGGGTGCCGGCCTGGTCATCGCGTTCATGACTCGGAAGCGGCGCGCTCAGCAACACTGAGCAACCCGCAGACTGAATTCACGTCTCGGCCGGCCCGCAAGGGCCGGCCTTGGCGTCATCCGGCACCGGACCGCCGAGTGCCGCCGCGACCGCACGGCGGCCGAGCCGTGCGGGGTGACCGAGAGGGTGAACCAGCAGAGTGTCAGGGTCGAAGCGCGTGCGGAGCGTGAGAATCCGGCAAGCTCCACCGGGTCGTCCGGCTGACCGGCGCCGATGGCCGCGATCACGCTGGGCCGCGGCCGTCGGCGGCCTGGCGGCGGTCGCGGCGGCCGCGTTACTGGTCGTCGGCCAGGGCTCCGACCCCAGCGGTCCGCGCACAGTGACGTCGGACGAAGCGAACCGGCTGGCGATCATGCGGTTCCGCAACTACGAGGCGCACGGCCGCGCGGTGACGATCACTGTGCCGGGCACCGCCGGTGGGCTGACCGTCACCGGGTCCGTCGACTACAAGGGTGAACTCGGTTACGGCGTGGTGCACGGCACCGGGCGCGACACGTCCAGCGACGGGCTGATCCAGTGGACGGCCGACTCGGCGTTCGTCCACCCGATGGCGAACGCCCCGGCGCACGCACCCGCGTCGCCTCCCCGCTCGGGCTGGTACAGCCGCCCGTTGCAGTCGTCCGGCAGCGCGCTGGACACGGCGCTGTCCATCGCACTCGGCCTCGGCAGCGACCGGCCGGACAACGCCGAACTACTGCCGCAGAACGGCGCCGCCTGGTGGGGCCGGGACGAGGCGGACGGACATCCGGTGGACGTCATGACCGGGCCGGCCTCCCGTGACCGTCCCGGCACGGCGGGCAACGTGCGCTACTGGGTCGGGTCGGACGGCACCATGTACCGGGTCCGCGTCAGCGTGAGTTCCGAGTCGCAGCCGGTGGTCATCGATTTCGACACCCAGAAGTACGTTCCGGTGACTCCGGTACCCGGAGTCACCCCGGCGCGATAGCCACGGTTCAGGACGTCCGCACCCGCGTCAGGACGTCCGCACCTGCGTCAGGACGTCCGCACCCGCGCGTCCGCGGCGAGCAGGGACGCCGACGGCAGCGGGATGTCCGCCGTGTCCGGGAGGGCCGGAACGGCCGGGACCTCGGTGGCGCCCGCAGTGCGGGCGTCGGGGAACTGCGGCTGCGGAGCAGGCGCCGCGACCTCGGTGAACGGAATGCCACCAGGTGCCGTCGGAGGCGTCCACCGGCCGTCCGGCGAGGGCGACTCGGCCGGAAGTGGGCAGGTCGCGGTTGTCGCGAGCCGGGCGGGCACCGTGGTTCTCAGATCGTTGCCGCGCAGGCAGTTGCCGCGTCCTCGCGTGGCGGTGGGGAACGTCCAGCCGACGTCGACGCCGTTGCCGGTGAACATGTTGTCCACGATCCGGTTGCCGATCGCGGGCATGTCGGCCGTCGCGGTGATCACCAGCCCGGCGTTGCTGTTGCCGGCGATGCGGTTGCGAACGAACTGGTTCTCGCTGCCGCCGTCGACGCCGATACCGGTGCCCCACCCTCCGTCGGCCTGCTCCGGGGTGGCCTTCTGCTGGTTGGCGGCGATCAGATTGCCCGCGATGACCGAGCCCCGCTGCGGGACCAGCTTCTCCTGGTGGTCGGAGTTGGTGGTGAGTCCGACCCGGTTGCCCACCAGGCGGTTGCCGACCACGTACATGTCCCCGCTGGCGTTGGTGCCCTCGTAACCGACCGCGTTGAGTTCGGAGATGTTGTTCCGGACCACGATGCGACACGGCTTGCACTGCCCGACGTAGATCCCCGAGTCGGCGCCGCCTGACGTGTACGAGTGCTCGATGACACCGTTCTGCGTGGAGAACGCGTAGATGCCGTACAGACCGTTGCGGGTCGCGGTCACATACGAGACCAGGAACGACTTCAGGAAGGTGACGGGTTCATCGCCGGTGTCGTAGCCGCCGCTCTGCCCCGGCAGCCCTGCGGCCGCCTTCGCCGAACCGGTGACCAGCACCCCGTTCTGCGTGTTGTTCTCGACGGTCAGGTTCTGCACGGCCACCCCGGGCGCCGAGACGACGACACCGTTCGGCTGCTGCAGCCGTCCGTCGATGACGACCTTGTCCCGGGACTCGCCACGAAGAGTGATCCGAGGCGTGGAGATCCTCACCGACTCGTGGTAGACGCCGGGAGCGACCAGCACCAGGTCACCAGGTCGAGCCAACGACACCGCGTCCGAGATCGTCGGAGCGTCGCCAGGCACTCGGATCGTCACGCGTGCACCGCTCGGCCGCTGTCCTTTGTCCGATCCGGCGTCGCTGCTGCAGCCGACCACAAGTGTCGACGCTCCCAATACCGCCGCTAACACGCGAAGAGCTTTCCGAGGCATGATCACAGTCTGGCACGATGCTCAATTCCCCGCCGGAAATCGAAGGTTGACCGACTCGCACGATTCGCGTGTGGCACTCTGCACGGCATGCACCGAGCCGATCACCATCCGTCGCGCCGCAGATTCCTCGATGTCACGGGCGCCATGGTGGCCGCCGGTCTGACCGCCGGGTGCGCATCGGACTCCGCCCAGCGGGGGCGGCCCGCCCGTACCGCAGCGGCCACGCCCATGCCGGTGGCGGCAACGGGCCGGCACCAGGCGGGCATCACACTGCCCCAGCCCGCCCAGCCCAACCTGCTCGCCGTGGTGGCCGACCTCGGTGCCGGAGCGGCCGTCGGCCCGCTTCTGGCCGACCTCGGCCAGGCCGTCCGCGCACTCACCGAGGGCAGCGATCCGCGGCTGCTGGGGCTGCCGCCGGGTGACCTCACCGTGACCGTCGGCGTAGGCCCACGGCTGGTGCGCGCGGTCGGTGCCTCGCTGCCCGGCGCGGCCGACCTCCCGCGCTTCTCCCGCGAGCAGATCGCCCCCCGGGCGCGCGGCGGCGACCTGCTGATGCAGATCTGTGCCGGCGACGCACTGCTCTTGCCGGTGGTCGCCGCCGCGCTCCTGGACCAGGCCGGCGACCGTGTCCGTGAACGCCGGCGGCAGTCCGCACGCCGTGGTGCGAACGTGCCACTCGGCAACGGCCTCACCGCGCCACGCAACCCCCTCGGCTTCATCGACGGCATCGTGGGCCCGCACACCAAGGCCGAGCAGCAACGCGATCTGTGGCTGGCCGGCCCCTCCGAGGTCGCCGGCGGCACCATCGCCGTACTGCGGCGCATGGAACTCGACCTGCCGCGATTCGCCGCGCTGTCCGTAGCCGAACAGGAAGCGGTCTTCGGGCGGCACCGCGCCAGCGGCGTCCCCCTCTCCGGCGGCACCGCCGCCTCGGGCCCGAACCTCGGTGCAAAAACGCCGGACGGACGCTACCTCGTCCCCGCTGACGCCCATGCGCGCAGGGCACACCCCGCCGTGGTCGGTGTCGGTCACATGCTCCGCCGCTCCTACGGCACCGACGAGCCCGCCGCCGGCCTGCTCTTCATCAGCTTCCAGAACGACCTGCGGACCTTCACCGCCACCCTCACCCACATGGACACCTCCGACGCACTGCTGCGCTTCACCACCACGACCGCCAGCGCGACCTTCCTGATCCTCCCCGGCTTCGATCGCAAGCGCCCTCTCGGTTCCCAGCTGTTCGACTGATCACAGGGCGACTCACACCGAACCAACGACGAATCCCTGCCCACTCCCGTGCGGGACCACCGTTCGCCGGCCGCTCCACCCGCCAGGGTGCTCTCGGGGAAACTGCCGTGTCGCGGCGAGCGGCGTTGCGTCCTGCTGTGCGCGGCACTGGTGGGACGTTGCTTCACTGCCACCGGCTACGCGGAAGGCCGTTGTCAGAACAGGGTGAGCGGGCCGTCATGAGCGCAGCCCTCTCGCAGAGCCGCGGTTGGAACTTCGTGGATGCCGGGCTCCGCGTTGCAGGCAAGAGGTTCGTCGCGTATCCCGGTCTCGCTCTCAGGTGTCGCGGAGCGCGCGGAGTGGTGTAACGGGGGTGGGCGGACAAGGCCGTAGAAAATGGGATCGTTCATACGATATTTGTAGCGGTGGTGGTCGGTTTATGGGGGGTGAATCCGCAGATGCCGCTCGAATGGCCGCCAGTGGTCGCGAAGTCAGGCTCTGTCGAGTCGGCGGGAGGTGAGGGTGTACGCGCGGGTCAGGATCACTTCGGCGGGGGGATAGCGGCGGTGTGGAGCGAGCTGCCGGCGAAGAGTCCTGAGGGCGTCGTCGGCTTTGCCGGAGCCCAGGTGCGGATAGTCGTCGAGGAACAGTTGCCATGTGTCGCAGGAGGCGTCGAGGTGTCCCAGGTGCAGGTGTTTCTGGGCGAGCTGAGCCCTGGTCAGGGCGCGGGCGCGGAGCTCGTTGGGCGGTCGGTGGCCCGCGGATGTGGTCAGTGCGGAGACCGCCGCGCGATGGTCGCCGAGCTGGCCGAGAGTCTCGGCTTGCTGATAGGCGAGGGCGCTTGGGGGATAGGAGTTGAAGGGGCCGGGTGGTGAACCGGTCGGTTCGGCGAGTCGTTCCGCTTTCCTGAGGGACGCGAGCGCGTGGTTGCGGTCCTTGCCTGCGGCCTGGGCCACGGCAAGCTGGGCGAGGACATACGCGTGGACGGGCGCAGGGGCTGCGGATGCGGTCCGGGCGGCGCTCTGGGCGAGGTCGAGTGCCTCGGGGTGGTGCCCCAGCCCGTGCGCCTGAGCGCTCATCATGCGCAGGGCTATGGCGCTGGTGCTGCGGTCGTCGGCTTCGAGGGCCAGGCGCAGTGACGTGGCCAGATAGCGCTGGGCCAGTCCCTGGGCCTGGTTATCGAGGTGCATGCGGGCGAGCAGCAGGGCCAGGTGTGCGGCCGACGTGAACAGTTGCGCCTGTATCGCGGCGGTACTCCGTGCGCGCAGCCAGGTCGAAACGGCATCGGCGAGCAGCGCGGCGAGCGCCGTGCGCCCGTGGCTGCCGCCGATCGAGTCGACGAGCACCGCGAAGGAATCCACGGCGGTGCGCAGGGCGAGGACATGAGACGTGCCGACTCGTTGACCGCCGTTGTCGTCGGCCTGGCGAGTGCCGCCGTCGGTCTTGCCGAGAGGACCGAGGGGATCGAACGCACCGATCCGGGGCACGTGATAGGGATCCTGGGCGAGGGCCTCCCTGCGCCTCGGATCCAGCTCGGCCGTGCTGAGTTCGGAGAGGGCCTCGGCGGCGGTGGCCTCGTTGTGCGTGGTGGGCCCGCCGTGTGCGGGGCTTGACGCCAGGCCGAGCATGAAAGGGGTGACAGGGCGCCGCAACCTGCGGGTGAAGGTCTCTGCGAGCAGGACCGTGATGGGGGGCCGGGGGCGGGCACCCGCAAGCCAGTGGGCGACGGCTGTGCGGTCGTACTTCAGGTCGAGGCCGATCTCCCGGCCTGTGAGATTGACGCTGCGGGCGAGCGCTTCCTGCGTCCATCCTGCCTCGGCCAACAGGGACTTGAGAGCCTGGTTGTGAGCACGCTGCGTGTTCATGGCACCTCGCCGGGGAGAGGGGAACCAGGGCCACGGGAAGCGTTGTGTCGCTGAGAGCGGGGCCCACGACGGGGTGTCTATTCCGTGCGTCGTCCCTGGCTAAGCGCTCCTTAGGCCTTCCGGGGCGTGTCATCGCCTCTCCACTACGCCGCACATGAGGGTGGCGAGGGAACCTCCTTTCCGAAAGTGATCAGTTGAACCTGTTGAAAGGCGGGCGAAGTCCGTTATCGACCGTCGGGCGCCTCCCGTTGGCGGGAAACTGTGCGGTGGATCGCTTCGTCGATGGCGGGGAGGGCCGATATGGCTTCCCGGCGAGGCCGGGGCACTCGGCCGGCTGCGTCAGCTCCGTGCCCCACGGTCCCGGGCACATCGGCTGGAACCCGCCCATCCCGGTCGGGGCGGTCGTAGCGTTGCGTCATGACCACTGTTGACGAAACGGCTTATGAATACCGGACCGCCCGTCCCGAGGACGCCGAGGCCATCGAGGCACTCGACGGCTCTTTCACCACCAGCACTGTCTTTCAGGTGGCCGTTGCCGACGACGGGTTCACGTTCAGGGAGGTCCCTGTGGACCCGCCGCTGACCAAGGTCTTCCCCGAGGAGGAGTCCGACGGCGGCGACGAGGACGGCGCAGACGGCAAGGAGTCGGGCAGCCGTACCGTCGTCGCCGTCGGCGCCGGCGGTGAGTTGGCCGGCTTCACCGCCGTTTCCTACTCTCCCTGGAACGGCCGGCTCACCATCGAGGACATCGAGGTCGCCCCGGGCCATCGGGGCCGTGGTGTGGGGCGCGCGCTGATGGGGCACGCTGTCGCATTCGCCCGCGAGTGCGGTGCCGGGCACGTCTGGCTGGAAGTCACCAACATCAACGCCCCGGCGATCCACGCCTATCAGCGGATGGGCTTCGCCTTCTGCGGACTGGACACGGCGCTGTACGAGGGCACCGCATCCGAGGGCGAGAAGGCGATCTACATGAGCATGCCCTGTCCCTGAGCCGCGAGCAGACGACTGACCGCGGGTGCGGATCCGTCGCACGGTGCGACGGTCACCGTCAGCAGCCAGGCGGCGGCGCCCCCTGGCCCCGCGGCCGGTGCGTACCACTCCACGCGTGCGTCCAGCAGCCGGTCACCGGCCGCGGACCGTTCGGCGTGCCAGCGTTTGAACGGTTCGCTCCGCCATACCGTGAGCGGAACCGCCCGCTCGCCGCCGGTACGGCAGGACCCCTGTCCCACCGCGCGCAGGGCCGCACCCACCGCTGCCGGGACAGTGCGCTCCACCGGCACCCCGAGGGCGTCGGCGAAGTGCAGGAGGTACGCCATGCGTTCGGCCTGCGGCGGCGCCCCGAGCACCGCCCGTCCCGAGTCGCACCAGGCCCCCCATTTGATGTTGGAGACGAGCCCGGGCAGCCGGGTCATGTCCCGGGGGATCCAGAAGAGGACGACGTCCGAACGGCGCATGGCCTCCTCCTCCCAGGCGATCTGGTCCGGATATGCCGGGTAGGCGCTGCCGGGAGCGGGCTCGGGAAGGAACACCGTGAGCAGCCCCATGCCGTGCCATGCCGTGCGGAGAGCCGTGACGGCGTCCGGGCGCCAGGAGGGAACCGCGGGGTCGGTGGGGGTGGGCCCGCACAGGTACACGGCCGCCGCCCAGGTGGTGGGCGGCCGCTGACCGACGTACACGACCTGAACGGCGTCGTCGGCGGGCTCGCCGGGTACGGCGGGCACGGCAGGCAGGGCGGCTGCGGAGTCAGCGGGCACGGGACGCTCCAGGATCGGTTGCGGGAAGAGAGGCGAGGAAGTCCAGCAGGAGGCTGTTGAAGGGCTCGGGCCGTTCCAGGAACCCGAGGTGACCGGCGTCCGGCAGCTGCGCGTACCGGGCGCCAGGGATCGCCGCGGCCACCTCCCGGCCCAGCGGGGCCGGCGCCAGTACGTCGTCGGCGAAGCCCACCACCAGAACGGGCACGGAGATGCGGGCACAGTCGGCCAGCCGGTCACGGACCGGCGTCCTGGGGCGGTGGAGCGCCTTGGCGGATGTGCCCGTGAGCGCGGCCAGTTCGAACAAGTCGAGCCATTCTGCCGCCGCGCTCTCGTCGGCGAGGGTCCTGGGGGAGAGGTTCTGCACCAGGCGCACGAACGCCTCGTGTGCCGGCGGGAGCCGGACGCCCGTCTTCGCGCAGGCGTTCTCGGCCCGTGCCAGCGCCTCGCCGACCGGATCGGGACGGCCACGGGTCGCGGCCAGTACCGCGCCGCTCGCCAGGTGTGGATCGGTGAGGAGCAACTCCTGCACGGCCAGGGCCCCGAGAGAGTGGCCGACCAGTGGACACGGCGGCAGCCCCAGGGCGGTGACGAGATGCCGCACCGTGTCGGCGAGTTCCACGGCAGCGGCCCCGGCGGGGCCCTGGTCGAAGGTGATCACCTGACGGCCCGCCGCTGTCAGCGCGGGTACCTGGTGGTGTTCCCAGACCCGGCCCGTGCCTCCCGCGCCGGCGACCAGGAGCACGGGCTCCCCGGCGCCGTGCACGGTGTACGCCGGACCGCCGGGTGTCCGTCCCGTCTTCCGCGAGGTGTCAGCCGCGTCCGCCGTCCCTGCCGTCCCTGCCGTATCTGTCGCGTCCGCCGCGTCCGCCGCGTCCGCCGTATCTGTCGCGTCCGTCGGGCCCGTCGGGCCCGTCGGGCCCGTCACGAGGCCATCCTGCCCAGCGCCGTCTCCACCCAGGCCGGGCGGCCGGTGTCCAGGCCGCGCAGCGCCACGTGGATCCAGATGAAGGAGGCACGGGCCAGGATGTGCGACCGCATGCCGTGGCGGACCTCGCCGCCCGCCGACCGGTAGGCGTCCAGGAGCCGGTCGAGCACATCGGGGCCCCCGGCGTAGAGCATGTCGGTGAAGTCGGCGGCGGGATCCCCCACACCCGCGTTCGCCCAGTCCAGCAACCCCGACAGGACCGGCGGCCCGGTCCGCGGGCTCATGACGAGGGTGTGCCCGGGATGCACGTCGCCGTGGACGAGTACCAGCCGGCCGGGCCACATGCCGTCGTCGTCCAGCCAGGCCCGCCAGCGCCGCAGCCGGCTAGCGGGCAGCCGCAGCTCGGTCCGGGCCCGGGCCAGCTTCTCCGCGATACCGGTGCGCACCGTCTCTGGATCGGTCGGCTCCGCCATGCCGTCCAGGGGAGTGGAGTGCACCGCGACCAGGGTCCGGGCCAGCGGCTCCAGATAGTGGTCCGGACGGGTCAGGGGGTTGATCCACCAGTTGTATTCCAGGGTGTCCGGATCCTCGCTGCCCGCCGGTTCCCCAGGAAGGCGGGGATACGCGACCAGGTACGGGGTGTGCAGCCGCCAGTCCGGCACCGGCACCGGAATCCGGTCGCGTACGGCGGCCAGCACGACGCCCTCCGCGGCCAGTAGCTCCGAGGCCTCGGGCCGTCGCGGCTGCCGCAGGATCCACGGGGTGCCGTCGGTAGCACGGACATGCGTGACGTGGAAGTCCCAGCCGGTGTCGTCGGCTCGTGCCGACGCCGGCTCGAGTGTCACGCCCAGCCGCCGCGAGGCGTACGCGGCCAGCGCCGCGAGCCCGGCGCCAGGCGTACCGACCGGCGTTCGGCCGGAGGCCGCGGCGCTCATCGGGGCGCCGCCGTGGCGTCCAGGTTCCGGTCCCGGGTCGCGTTCCGGTCCACCTTGCCGGTACGGGTCTGCTCCAGCGCCTCGACCGGAACGATCAGGCTCGGTATCAGATGCGGCGGCGCGGTCCGCGCCAGTCCTTCCCGGATCCCCGTGGCGATCTCGTCGGGCTCGCGGTGCGGCAGGGCTACGAAGAACGCTGCCAGTACGCCGTGTTCGGTACGGTCCACCCTGGCGGCCGCGACCGCCGCCACCCCCTCGCACCGCCCGATCAGCGCCTCGACATCCAGCAGGTCCACCCGGAAGCCGCGGATCTTGACCTGGTGGTCGGAGCGTCCCCGGAACACCAGGATGCCGCCCGGCGCCTCGGTGACGAGGTCCCCGGTGCGGTACCAGCGGGTGCCGTCCCGTTCCGCGAAACGGGCGGACGTCGCTCCGGGGTTGCCGTGGTAGCCCAGCGCCAGCCCCGGTCCGGCTATGGACAACTCACCTCTGTCGTCCACCCGTTGGCGGACATGTGGCAGAGGATGCCCGATGGGCAGGTCCAGGCCCGTGCCCGGCAGCGCGGGTGCGCCCGGACCGGCCAGCTGTGCGGCGTGCGTGACCAGCGCGGTCTCCGTCGAGCCGTAGGTGTTGAGCAGCCGCACCCCGTCCGTGCCGGGCAGCCGGCGCCACCGCTCCAGCATGTCGGCGCGCACCGCCTCCCCACCGATCACCACGGTCCGCAGGGACTCGGGGAGCCGGGCGCCCTGGTGCAGCAGATCCCCCGTCAGACTGCTCCAGAACCCGGTCGGCAATACCGCGACCGAGACCTGCTGTTCCTCCGCGACCCGCGCGAACCCCTCCGGCGCCGCGTCGTCGATGACGAGGGTGGCGCCGCCCGTCAGGGCCGGCAGGATCTCCTCCAGACTGGTGTCGCCTCCCGCCCCGTGGAAGTGCAGCACCGTTTCCTCCGGGTCGATGCCGTACAGGTCGCGCAGCAGCGGTACCACGGCGGCCGGTGCCCTGTGCGGCACCACGACCCCCTTGGGCTCTCCCGTGGAGCCCGAGGTGAACAGCATGTACGCCGGGTCCTCGGGCCGGGCACCGGACTCCGGGAGCGTGCCTTGCAGCACCGTTGTCACCGGGGTCTGCGCCCAGCGAGGCCGGATCACCGTCTCGACGGGTGGCTGCCACCCGGTCTCGGCGGTCGCCACGGCCTCTCGGCAGCCGGCCAGCGCCAGGACCGACTCAAGCCGGGCCTCGGGGTGGCCGGCCTCCAGCGGCACGTACGCCCGCCCGGTGGCCAGCACGCCCAGGATCGCCGCCACGTCCCGGGCCGTGTGGTGCACGACGATCCCCACGGGCGGCTGCGGGTCCACCGTGCGCGGCGCGACGGCCCCGGCCACGGCCAGCGCCCAGGCGGCGAGGGTGCCGTAGCCGATGACGAGCCCGTTGTCGACCACGGCGGGGCGGGCCGGGTCGGCGCGTGCTGTCTCGAAAAAGGGGTCCAAGAAACGGACTTCGGGATACTGCATTGTGAATTTCCTCGTCCTGATGGAATATTGGCGGGTGCGTATTGTTGTGGAACACGATCTGAAAATACCCGTACGTGACGGCGTGTTATTGAGTGCCGATCTCTATCGCCCGGAGACCGCCGAAGCGGTGCCTGTGCTCATCCGCCGTACGCCCTACGGGAAATCGGGGAGCCCGGGCGGAGCGTCCGTCGACGGCCTGCGGCTGGTGCGGTCCGGATACGCCCTGCTGGTGCAGGACGTGCGCGGCCGGTTTTCCTCCGGCGGCACCTTCGAGCCGTACTGGAACGAGGCCGCGGACGGCGCGGACACCGTCGCCTGGGCGGTGCGACAGCCGTGGTGCGACGGCTCGGCGGGCCTGTTCGGCCGCTCCTACGAGGCCATGGCCGCGCTGCTCGCGGCGGCCGAGCGGCCGCCCGGCCTGGCCGCCGTCGCGCCTCACGTGGGCGGTTCCGGATTCGACGAGGGCTGGACGCGCCAGGGCGGCGCATTCCAACTGGGCTTCGTCCTCTACTGGGTGCTCTACGACCTGCTGCTCGGCGGGGCCGGGCTGGCCGGTCCCGACCTCGCCGACGTGTCCGCGGCGGTCGACCGGATCGACGACCTCTACCGGAACCCCGACGCCGCCGCGGACCTCCTGGACCGGCACGCCCCGTACTACCGGGAATGGCGCGAGCACCCCGGCGGCGACCCGTACTGGCGGCGCGCCGCTCCCCGCGAGTCGTATCCGGCGATAAACGTTCCGGTGCTCAATCTGACGGGCTGGTACGACATATTCCTCGCCGGTGCCCTGGAGAATTACCGGGGAATCAGGGAACAAGGCGTGGAGACTGCTCTGGTGGTCGGCCCCTGGTCCCATTGCGTCACCGGCGGGGTATTTCCCCAGCGCCACTACGGGCTGGCCGCCGACGAACAGCACCTCGATGTGACCGGACTGCACTTGGGCCATTTCGACCGCCATGTGCGCCGACGGGGGAGTGGTGCGGCCCCCGATCCGGTGAAGCTCTTTCTCACCGGCACCGACGAGTGGCGCACCTTCCCCGACTGGCCGGTTCCCGGCACCGTGGAGTACGTCCTCCAGCTGGACGGCCGCGGCCTGACGCCCGGTCCGGCCGGTCCGCCCGGCACGGCCCCAACGGCGTCCGGCAGCGCGCGGATCCACCACGACCCGGCCGACCCGGTGCCCTCCACCGGCGGCGCGACCGCTCTGCCCGGCCAGTTCACCGGCGGCGACTGCGGCCCGCTCGACCAGCGCGATGTGGAGCGGCGCGCCGACGTGCTGTGCTTCACCGGCGCCCCGCTCACCAGCCCGCTGACCATCATCGGCGACACGGCCTTGACGGTGTTCGTCACCCCGGACCCCGCTGGAGCCGATGTGACGGGCAAACTCGTCGACGTCCACCCGGACGGCCGGGCGGAGTTGCTGTGCGACGGCATCCTCCGGCTGGAGCCCGCAGAGCCCGCAGAGCCCGCAGAGCCCGCAGAGCCCGCAGAGCCCGCAGGGGGCGCGGTGGACGCGGCGGGCCCGCGAGGCACCGGCGGGCCGAGGGCCGGCACGGCACCGGCCCCCGGCGCGCCGGTCGAGGTCACGGTCCGGCTCGGCGCGATCGGCCATGTGTTCCGCTCGGGCCACCGGATCCGGCTGGAGATCGCGGGCAGCAACACGCCGCGCTTCGACGTCCATCCCCCGGTGGTCGCGCATCACACAGTCCACTACGGCGGTGACCACCCCTCACGCCTGCTGCTGCCGAGACTCGTCGGCGGCTGACCTGACGTCCGGGCCGGCGGCATCCGGGTGGAAGACCGACAGATCGGCCACCCTTTCGATCCGCCGGCCCGCCTCCCAGTGCGCCCGCCGCAGCCGCCGCATCTGGGCCTTGGTCAGGCGGGTGCTGTGCTGCGGGATCGACCGCACCATCCGGGTCCGCTTCGCCGAGACCGGGTAGCGGTCGCGCACCTCGTACGGGTCGTTCAGCAGGTGGTGCACGGTGCCCGTGTGGAAGGCGGCCTTCAGCAGTCCGTAATAGGCGGCCGCGCCCACGCCCTTCACGCGGGCGCACTGAGCCAGTGTCCTGGACGCCTCGAACAGCCGCCACACCACCGGTACTGCCGGCGTGGTGAACACGCCCGTCTCCTGGGCGATGCCCTCACCGACGCCGTAGCGGAAGTAGCTGCGCATGTTCGCGAAGCCGTGCTGCGCGTCGTGGAAGATCCGGGCCTCGGGCAGGTACACCACGGGGATACCGGCCAGCTGGAGCCGGAAGTCGAACTCCCGGTCCTCGCACCAGTGGATGAGCTCGTCGAAGTGGTAGCCGCCGATGTGGCCGACGATCTCGCGGTTGTAGATCAGCGGCGGGGACAGGGCGCTGATGTAGTCCCCCTCGTCGAACTCCCTTACGCGAGCGGTCAGCTTGCTGAGAACACCGTCCGACTCGCCGTACACCACCTGCCCCTTGACCACCGGGGCGGTGAGGACCGCACGGACCATGGCCCGGACCACGCCCGGGGCGAAGACGCAGTCGGAGTCCATCAGCAGCAGGTACTGCCGGTCGGTGGCAGCGGCCCCCGCGTTGTAGGCCGCGCCCAGGTTGCCCACGTCGTCGATCTCGGTGACCGTCAGCGGCCGCGGGTGGTCGGCGATCAGTTTCAGCACCGCGTCGCTGGGTCCGTTGAGCGCCAGGACGATCTCGACGTCCTCGTCGATCGACGCGATGCAGTCGGCGATCCGCAGGTCGTCGCGCAGAGCGATGACCACGCTGGTCCGGGCGACGCCCTTGTCGACCACGGCCTCGTCCACCGGGTCGTTCGCCATTCCGTTCTCCCTCGTCTCGGTCGTGTCACTGCGGTGTGCGCCCTCCGCGCGGGCCGTATGGCCCGCGCGGAGGGACTGGTGTGACCAGTGCGCTCGGCGCGATGGTGCCGCCCGGCGCGGTGGGTGGATCGCGGTCAGCCGGCCGCGTCCTTGAACCGCAGCGGCAGCGCTCGCAGCGTGCGCTCGGCGATCGCCTCGGCCGCCGCCTGCTCCGTGGCGTACGCGATCACGCCTGCGAGGACGTCGGACCCGCCGCGGTACGGCGGCACCACGGTGCCGGGCGCCAGCTCGGTGCCCCAGAACACGTCGTGCACCCCGGGCCGGCGGGTGACGTGCCATGGGTCGCCGACCCACTCCACCACCCCGCCGTCAGCCGGCAGGAAACGCTGGACCGCCGCCCGGCTGCGCGTCGGCTCCAGCTCGGCCAGTTCCAAGGGCCGGCCCAGCGCCAGCCGGACCACGTTGGGCAGCGGGTCCACTCCCGTGGCCAGCCGCATCACCTCGGTGGCGATCCGGGAGCCGGTGAGCCGGCAGGTGATCTCCAGGAGCACCACCCGGCCGTCGTGCGTGCGCAGGATGTCGGTGTTGATCACCGCCGGGTCCAGGCGCAGGGCGCGCGCCCCGCGCCGTACCGTGTCGGTGATCTCCTCGATCTGCTCGGCGGTGAGCCGGCTGGGAAGCGTGTCGCCGCCCTCGAAGAAGTGCGGGGCGAACTCCTCCTTGCGCCCGTACTCCCGGTCGGCGAAACCGAACCGGCGCAGCTCGCCGTCGACCATGAACGCCGCCAGCGTGTGCTCGGTGCCCTCCAGGAACTCCTCGATCACGATCCGCCCGGCAGGGCTGAGCCGCAGCGCCTCCTCGGCCAGCTCGCGCACCCGGTCGGGAGACTCCACCTTCAGCACGCCCAGCGACCCGGTCTGGTCACAGGGTTTGATCACCGCCGGAAGCCCGATCTGAGCCACCGCCTGGACCGCCTCGCCCACGCTCTCCGCGGTGGCGAAGGTGGGCACATCGAGCCATGCCCTGCGCAGGATCGCCAGCCGACGGTCCTTGAGCGTGCAGTTGAGCGCCGTCTCCATGGGCAGACCCGGGCAGCCGAACCGGTGCGCGAGTGCGCTGATGACCGGGGGGTTGTCGGCGCCCAGTGAGAACACCCCGTCGATGCGGTCGATGCCTGCCGCCGACAGCTCCGCGAGGACCGCCACGGCGTCGTCCGGGTCGCACACCAGCAGGACGTCCGCGGCCGCCCGCGCCCGCTCCGTAGGGGTGTCCGTCACCACGATCAGCTCCAGCCGGGGCGAGCGCAGTTCGGCGAGCGAGCGGTCCATGCCGGTGCCGACCCCGCAGACCAGTAGCCGGTCAGCCACGGCGGCCTCCCTCCGGGCCGGAGGCGGGCGGGAGGCGCAGGCTCAGCACCTGGAAGACCTCCGCGTCCCCCGAACCGGCCGACACAGCGCCTCGGTAGCGGGCCAGCCCTCGGATGCCCTCGTCCCAGGCGGCGTGCCGCAGCTGGGAGACGTACGCGCGCATCGCCTCCACCTTCGTATGGATGTGTTCGCCTATGTCCTCGGCGTACTGGTACCGGGCCATCGGCGACCACACCTCGTAACCGAGCACCAGCCGGGGCGCCGGCATCGGACACTCGCCGGCCTCCTGGAAGAACTCCGACTGCGCCATCCACAGCGCCTCGGTGGTCAGCCGGTGCACCATGCGGTGCTCGACGTCGTCGTCGTTGTCGTGCGGCAGATAGACCACCTGCGGCCGCACCTCGCGCAGCACCCGTACGAGGTCCAGGTGGATCCGGCGGGACAGAGCGAAGTCCCGGGAGGACTCGTCGAACCGGACACAGCGGTGCACACCCAGGATCTTGGCGGCGTTCTCCGTCTCCGCGGCGAACTCGGCTTCGGTGACGGCGTCGTCGAGGGCGCTGCGCTCGCGCCCGATGACGACGACCACCGTCACTCGGGCGCCTTCGCGGACGTGCTTGGCCATGGACCCGCCGCAGCCGATGACGTCGTCGTCGGGGTGCGGTGCCACCACCAGCACATCGGTGACCCCGGTCATGCCCCCGCCTTCGGAAGGTGCCCGGCCCAGTCGGCCCACTGCCTGGTCAGTGCGATGCCCTCCGCGAAGGACGTGCGCGCGGTGAAGCCGAGCATGTGCCGGGCCTTGTCGTACTGGGCGCGGGCGGCCGAGCGGTACAGCTCCAGCTCCCAGTCCGGCACCGGGTCTCCGGCGGACTGCGCACGCGGCCCGCCCAGGCCGCGCAGGGAGCGGATCGCGTCGAAGTAGCCGCCCCAGCCGAGCGGTTCGCCGTTGCCGACGAGGAAGCGCTGGCCGGCGGCCGCTTCGGCCTCGATGGCCAGGAGGACCGCGTCCGTCAGGTCGTCGACGTACACGGCGTTGCACACGCCGGTCCCACCGCCCGCCGGGAGTGCGGCGAAGTCCCCCTCCGGACGCTGCAGCTGGGCGGTGGTCCACTGTCCGCCCCACGGGCCGTAGACCACGCCGGGCTGGAGCACAACGGTCTCCAGGCCGAGGCCGTGGGCATCGAGGACCAGCCGCTCGGCCGCCAGCTTCTGCTGCTCGTACTCGCGGTCGGCGGGGTCCGCCGGACGGGCCGGTGACTCCTCGGTCAGCTCACCGGTGACGGTGGGGTCGTAGACGTCGACGGTGCTCAGGTGCACCACCCTCCGGACTCCGGCGGCGCGGGCGGCGGCCAGCACGCCGGCGGTGCCCTCGACGGACATCGCCCAGCGTTCCGCTTCGGTGCCTGTGTTGCCGAAGGCGCAGTGCACGACGGTGTCGCAGCCCTCGAAGGCCGCTCGCAGTCCGTTGGTGTCCAGCAGGTCCGCCTGGCGGAACTCCAGCCGCTCCTGGGGCAGTACGGACAGCCGCGCGGCCCGGCCGAATCCGCGGACCACCGGCCGGACGCGGGCCTGGGTGCCGAGGATCAGCCGCTCGACGAGCCGGCCGCCTATGAAGCCGCTCGCGCCGGTGACGGCCACGGTACGGCCGGCGAGCGCGGGGCCGGCCTTCGCATCGTCGCCGCGCGTGGTCCACGGCTGCGGTGCGGAGCGCTCGTCGGCGGTGCCGCCGCCGTAGCAGTCCTGGATCAGTTCGACGACGCGTACGCCGTCCTCGGGGCCGGAGTGCACCGGGGCGCTGCCGCGGATGGCGGCGGCGAAGTTGACGAGCTGCTCCGTGAACAGCAGCTCCCACTCGTCCTGCGCAGGGGCCACCCCGTCCACGTCGCCGCGGTGCAGCTCCACGCCGTCCGCGGTGATCAGGCTGCACTCACCGGCCGGGAAGTCGGTGCCGATGGTGGCGGTCGCCTTGGTGCCGGTGACCTTGCAGGAGATGCCGAGATCACGCAGTCGGCTGAACTCGCAGTGCACGTCGACGGAGCCGAAGCGCAGGTGTGAGGAGGCGTCCGTCTCCACACCGCCCAGGGAGTTGTCCTCGTAGCGGACGACTTCCACATCGGGGCCGAGCCACCACAGCAGGGTGTCGAAGACGTGCGAGCCGGTGTCGGTGAGCACGCCGCCGCCCGCGAGCCGCCGGTCGAACATCGACCAGGTCACCGGCTCCCACGCGTACGGGTGGCCCTCCGCCCAGTCGACGCGCACCACTTCGCCGAGGTCGCCGCCGTCGATGAGCCGCTTGACCCAGGCGTAGGCGGGGAAGAGCCGCCGGGGGTGTGCCATGGCGAGCACCGGCGTGACGGCTCGGGCGGCGAGCCGCCGGGCATCCTCGGCGGAGGTGCTCATCGGCTTCTCCAGCAGCACGTGCTTGCCGGCGGCGAGGAGCGGCTCGACGGTCTGTGCGTGCAGGGTGTGCGGGACGACGACCACGGCGGCGTCAAAGGCGTCGGCGACCTCGGCCGGGTCGGTGGCGATCACCACCCGGTCGGCATCGGCGCCGCCGAGCTCGCGGTAGAGGTCGAGGGCGGCCCGGGCCTGGCGCGGGTCGCGGTCGATGAGCGCGGTCAGCTGCAGGTCCCCCACCAGCGGGGGCAGGGCGGGCACATGGCAGCCCCGGGCGGCTGCGCCGCACCCGACGATCGCGAGGCGTATGGGAGTCATGGTTCTCTCCAAGGGGTCGGAGAAGCGGATGGCCGTGACCGGGACGGTCAGGGCCCGTCCCGGTCACGGCGCGTGGTCGGCAGTGGCGGGGTGATGGACCCAGACGTTGGGCTCGGCGTATGTGCCGTATCCGTCCTCGGCGACGCGCAGCGGCACCAGGGCGCCGAGCAGCGGGTAGTCGCCCGGCCCGGGCAGCGGGTGGCCGAGGTATTCCTCCCAGCGGGCGACCGGCTGGCGGATCACCAGGGACCGCTCGGCGATGCCCAGCCGGCGGGCCCCCAGCCGCAGATGGGTGCGCAGCCACGGATCGAAGCTGCGGCCGTCGGGGAGGCGCCAGGCGGCGTACTCCTCCATGGGGATCAGCGGGTAGTGCGGTTTGCGGGTGGGCCGCACCGGGATGATCACGCCGCGAGGGGCGTGCTGCGCGGCCCGTCGCAGGGACTCGGTCAGCAGCCGTTCGGCGTGGCCGGCCGCCCGGTGTGCGGGATCGACGGACACCGACAGCATGCACACGGCGTCCGGGCGGTCCGGTGGGCCGTGGTCGACGGCCTCCACCAGGACCTCGTCGCTGCCGGACGGCAGCGACGAAGCGGCGCCGTCCCAGGCGACCGGCAGTCCGTTGGCCGCCGCCACCAACCGCCCGTTCCCGTCCAACAGGCAGAGCTGGTGGGCTGGATAGCGGTCGTACATGCCGTGCCAGCGCCAGTTGCCGGGGGACTCCCAGCTCATGAACTCAGGCATGTTGGCGCTGATCAGGTCATCCACCTCGGCCAGCAGCCACGGGTCCCGGGACAGATCGGTGAGGGTGAGGGACATGGTGCGCTCAGCCCAGCAGCCGGGTCGCGGCCGTGGCCCGCATCTCGCGGGAGCGCCGCAGATCGGCCGTCACACACACCCGCTTGAGCCAGCGGTCGGTGCCGTCGTAATGGGCCTTGAACGGGAGACGTCCGTGCACCGCGCGGTGGTTGTCGATGAACAGGACGTCGCCCTGGTCCGCGACGACCTCCCGCATCCCCGCGTCCACGAGCTTGTACAGCGCGTCGTAGGCGCGCCGGGCGTCGGTGTCGCCCTCCGGCACCGAGGTGAAGTACGGGTCGAGGCGCATGTACGGGTCCAGCCGCGAGCCGTAGAGCAGTGGGCCGAGCGGCCGCTCGTCGATCATCCGCTGGATGGTGGCGAACCGGGCCTCCTCTTCCTCGCCGGTGATCGTGTTGTTCTTCGGCAGATGGGACTCGTCGGGCGCGATGGAGAAGCGCGGTTCGAAGAGGATGTCGATGTCCTCGGCGGACAGCGAGGCCACGTCCAGCCCGCCGAGGGTGGTCGGCACACGGTCGGGATTGCGCAGCGCGCCGAGGATCAGGTAGTCGCTGCGGTAGGGGTGGAAGGCGTCCTCGGTGTGCCAGGTCAGCAGCTCTTTGCTGCCCATCCCGAGCTGGTCGTTCTCGTGCTGGCGGATGGGGAAGATGTCGTGCACGAGGTGGCCGTCCTGCTGGGTGGCCCACCCGAAGGGTTCGCCGAGCAGCGCCGCGTACAGCATCAGCAGAAGCTCCTCGGGGAACTCCGGGCCGGGCCGCTGACGCCCGCGCCAGTGGTCGGGGGTGGGGCCGATGCGCTGCTGGTCGAACTCGTGCCCCCGGATCACGGCGTGGCCCTCGTGGTCGGTCAGCTTGAACTCGCGCAGGAACCGCTGAACGCCCTCCGGCAGCCGTGCCGCGAGCCGCGGCGCGTCGCGCAGCAGTACGGGGTCGTTGAAGGACGGGTAGGAGTCAGTCAGTTCGAGGCTGAGCGCCGCGATCGCGGAGGCCTCTTCGGCCGTCAGGCTGTAGTCGGACGTGGACTGGTCGGTGAGGTTCGACATGCCAACTCTCGCTGAGTGGTTCGGGATGGTTGCTGCCCGCGGATGGGTGGAACGGGACCGCGGGCCCTCGGATGGTGCTGGGTGTGCGGTGGTCCGGGATGCGTGTTGCGTGGGGCGTCCCGGAGCCGGCCGGTGGACTCGGAGGCCGGGACGGCTCAGCGCTCGGCGGCCTCGCGGTCGCTGAGGACCTCGGCCAGCAGGCGCGGTGTGGGGTGGGCGAGCAGCGCGCTCGCCCGCAGCCCGGCCGCCGCGGGGAAGGTCTCCCGCAGCCGCGCGAACAGGCGCATGGCGAGCAGGGAGTGTCCGCCGTGGTCGAAGAAGTTGTCGTCGGCGCCGAGCTCCGGGGCGCTCAGGACCTCGCGGAACAGGCCGAGCACGGTGCGCAGTGGCTCACCGGGGTCCGGTCCCGCCGCACCCCCGGAGGGGTTCGGCGTCGCGGATTGCGTCGCGGCCGCCGGCCAGGTCGCCAGCCGTCGCTTGTCGATCTTTCCGTGGAGGTTCTTCGGCAGGACGGAAACGCGGTACAGCACCCGGGGCACCGCCCAATCGGGCAGCCGCGCCTCCAAGGGCGCCACCAGCGCGTCCCGTTCGGCGCCCGTCAGACGGACCGCCTCGCCGGGCGGCGGGGCGGTTCCGGGGCCGGCCGGGACGGTGAACGCCCACAGCACGGTGCCGGTCTCCGGGTCGGGAAAGACCACGGCCTGGTCCACACCCGGGGCCTCGCACAAGGCTCGCTCCACCGGCCCGGGGTGCAGCCGGTGACCGCGGATCTTCACCTGGTCGTCGGTCCGCCCGAGGAAGACCAACTGCCCGTCGGTGTCGATCCGCCCCAGATCGCCCGTCGCGTACAGGCGCGCTCCGGGGCCGGCGGCCGGGTCGGGCACGAAGCGAAGCGCGGTGGCGGCCTCGTCGTTGAGGAAGCCGCGGGCCAGCAGAGGCCCGCCGATGTGGATCTCCCCCGTCTCGCCGTCGGACACCGGCCGCCCGTCGCGCCGGACGCTGATCTCGACGTCCCGCAGCGGCGTGCCGAGCGGCACCTCCTCGGCATCGGCCGGGAGCAGTCCGGTGTAGAAGGTGGAGCTGACGGTGCATTCGGTCAGCCCGTACACATGGGCGAGGGCGGCGGGATGGCGGGCCTGCCATTCCCGGTAGGGCCGGGGGTCCATCCGCTCGCCGCCGACCACCACCATGCGCAGCTCCGCCGGTGTGGTCAGGCCGCTGGTGTCGAGCCAGTGGGCATACTCCAGCCAGTACTGGGTGGACAGCTCCACCACGGTGGTCCCGGTGCGCACCATCGTGGTGTGCAGTTCCTCGGCGTCCAGGGCGTGGGTGTTCGCCCGGCACACCACGGCCGCCCCGGCGGTGAGGGCCGGGAACACCTCTTCGATGAGGACGTCGAAGCCGAGCGAGGCGACCTGGAGCCAACGGTCCCGCGACGTCAGCTCCAGCCGTTCGGAGACCGCGGCCGCGAACCGGCGCAGCGCGTCCCGCTCGATGACCGTGCCCTTGGGCTGCCCGGTGGATCCGGAGGTGAACAGCACGTACGCCACGTCCGCACCGCGGGCCCGCCGCGCGGGACGGGCGGGGCGTCCGCCGTCCGCCGAGGCGGCCGGCACATACACCCCCTCGGGTGCGTGGCCGCCGTCGCCGAGCCACACCGTCGCCTCTGTCCGGCGTACCATCGCGGCCCGGGCGGCGGCGGGCAGCCGGTCGTCAAGGACGGTGAATCCCGCCCCGGCCTTCAGTGCGGCGAGCATTCCCAGCACGGTGCGGGCGGGGTCGGCGAAGGCCAGGCCGACCAGCCGTCCCGGGCCGGCGCCACGCCCGGCGAGGGAGGCCGACCAGACGTCGGTGAGCCGGTCCACGTCCCGGTACGTCAGCACCCGGTGCGGGGTCACCAGGGCCGGCGCGTCGGCGTGGTCGCGGACCGAGCGTTCCCAGAGGTCGAGCACGTCGGGTCCGGTCACCGCGGTCACCGGGCGGCCTTGTGCGTACGCAGGAAAGCCGACAGCTCCGCGAGCCCTGCGCGGAAGCACGCCGCGGGACCGCCGAAGCCGAGCCGGGCACCGTGCGGCGCGCCGAAGGCCGTACCCGGCACCAGCAGGGTGCGATGGCGGGCGAGCAGCTCCCGGCAGAACGCTTCCACCGCCTGCGGCCCGGCCTCGGCCCGCTCCAGCTCGCGGAAGACGGGCAGCGCGCACACGCCGCCCTCCGGCGGCGTCCAGCGCACCACGTCCTCATGCTCAGCCACCCAGTCGTTCAGATGCGCGAGGTTGTCCCGTGCCTCGGCGGCCCGCATTCCGATCAGCACGTCGGCGCTGCGCATCGCACGCTCGGCGATCAGCTCCACCAGCGGGGACAGGAACAGCGTGGTCCGGTCGCGCAGCGGGAAGGTCGCGGTGAGCAGCTCCTTCGGCGCGACGGCCCAGCCCACCCGCAGCCCGGGGAGGCCGAAGGTCTTGGAGAAGGTCCCGTAGGAGATCGTGTGGGCTCCGGCGACGCCGGGGTCCGGCAGCACCTCCCAGCGATGGGCGATCTCGGCGGTGGCCGCGTCCCACACGAGGACGGCCCCGGTGGCCGCGGTCCGCTCGGTCAGCGCGTCGAGGCCCCGCGGGGACAGCGTGATCCCCGTCGGGTTGTGCGGGAAGTTGACGATCACGGCCGCGGTGCGGGGCGTGATCAGGGCCTCCAGCACCTCCGGGTCGATCTCGCCGTCGCGGACGGCCGCGGCCGGGAGCCCGGTGACCTCGCAGCCCGTCGCCACGGGGTAGTGGCCCAGCGAGTGGTAGATGCCCTCCTGGACGACCACCCGGTCGCCGGGGCGCAGCAGTGTGCTCAGGGTGAGCGCGATGGCCTCGCTTGAGCCGTGGGTGACCAGCACTCGCTCGGCGTCGCCCCCCGCGTAGCGGTCGGCGATCGCCTGGCGGATCCCCGCCCCGCCCTGGGAGACGCTGTCGTCCATGACGATCTTGTCGAGGTCCTCGGCCGGAATCCGGCACAGGTCGCGTATCTCGGCGAAGGTGTACGGATGGACGCCGCTGGAGCTGATGTCATGGACGTCGGGGGCGAGATGCCGGCGGTACCACTCCTCCAGTACCGGAGGGTCTTCACGCCGCGGACGGAGAATGTTCATGGCTTGCAACTGTCCCTTTCTCTATCCCTGACGGATGTCCCGCCACCACCGCTGCCCGTCGAGCGGGAGCGTGTCGATGGGGTCGTAGTAGTGGTAGGTGCCGTCGTGGGCGTCCCGGTCCGCCGCTTCCAGCGGGGTGAGATAGCTCTTGCTCCAGTGCGATACGCCGAGTTCGCGGTCGTAGGAGTCCGTCTGGTCCACCCAGCGCTTTCCGGCCATCGGCACGTCGCACACGATGCGGGGGGTGGCGAAGCCGGGGAGGTAGCCCATGATCTGACGCTGGATCAGCTGCGCCCGGTGCAGCGGTACCCGCCAGTGCTCGGCGTTCGGGATCATGTCGCACATGTAGAAGTAGTACGGAGTGATGCCCGCGTGGTCGGCGAGCGCGAAGCACAGGTCGAGCAGGTCGTGTGCGCTGTCGTTGACCCCGCGCATCAGCACGCCCTGGTTGCGCACGTCGTGCAGGCCGGCGTCCAGCAGCGCCCACGCCGCCCGCGCCACTGCCGGCGTCACCTGCTGGGCCGCGTTGGCGTGGGTGTGCAGCGCGATCCGCACCCCCCGGGACCGGGCCTTCCGGGCGATCCGCGCGACACCCTCCAGCAGCGGACCGGAGTTCCAGTGCTGGGGCAGCCCGATCAGGGCCTTGCTGGCCAGCCGGATGTCCCGGATCGAGTCGATCTCCAGGAGGTCGTCGAGGAATTGCTCCAGTCGCGGCCAGGGCATGTTGGCCAGGTCGCCGCCGGAGACCACCACGTCCCGGATTCCGGGAGAGACGCGCAGGTGCGCCAGTATGCGGTCGGCCCGGTCGACCGACTTGAGCTGGAGCCTGCTCTTCGTGACCTGCGGAGTGGAGTTGCCCACGAGGTCCATCCGCGTGCAGTGCCCGCAGTACTGGGGGCAGGTCGACAGCAGCTCGGCCAGGACCTTCGTGGGGTAGCGGTGTGTCAGCCCCTCCACCACCCACATGTCCTGCTCGTGCAGTGAGTCCCGGCTGGCCATCGGGTGGGAGGGCCAGTGCGGGTGGCGGTCGGACATCACCGGAATCATGTAGCGGCGTACGGGATCGTCGTAGAAGGCCTTGGTCAGCTCTCCAGGACGGGCGGCCGCCACCTCGGGGGCCATGGTGTTGATCATCTGGGGCGGCAGCAGCACCGACATGGTGGCGTAGTGCGACCGGTCCCACTCCCAGTCCTCGTAGAAGCCCTCGTCGAGCAGGTCGCCCATGACGGCACGCAGCCCTTTTTCGTCCTTCACACAGTGCGCGCGCTGCCACTGGGGGTCCGCCCACTCGGCTTCGGTGGTCTCGCGCCATCCCGGGAAACGCCGCCAGTCCGGCTCCATGAGCGGACGGCTGCGGTACTCGTAGACGCCCTCGAGCGCTGCTGAATCCGTCTGGTTGCGTGCTGTCTCCACCAACCGCCACCCAATCCCGTCCGTTTCGGCCGTATCGCCTGACAGCAACCGATCTTGCAGAGTGCATGGGTTGTACACGAGGGGAGGCCGTTGTACGGGGTGCGCTCCCGGTGCGCTCCTGTACAACCAGTGCAGGTCCGGTGGGAAGCGGAAGCGGCGCGAGTGGCGCTGACGTGCTGCGCTGGGCCGCGAGTTGAAACCGGTCGAGTATTTCTGGAAGTGGCCGGAACCATGAGAGAGCGACTTGATAGGTATGTCAGAGGCATGTACCAATTTTCAGGAGATCCGGTGCGGAGGCCCTTTCTGCCGGTTCCGGCAGCCTTCGGCTGGTGGCGCCGCCGGGCCTTGCACCGCAGACCACGGTTGTACGGCTCACGGAACGTGCGCTCCGTCGGGACAATCGATTACCCAGGGGGGAATGTGCCCAGGCCAGAGCGGTTGTTGGACCCCACAGCCGGACCGCTGGAGAAATTCGCCCATGATCTGCGCAGTCTGCGGAGGCAGGCCGGGAACCCCGCCTATCGCACCATGGCGAAAAGTGCCCACTACTCGGTGGCCACGCTTTCGGAGGCCGCCCGGGGACTGCACAAACCTTCGCTGAAAGTGACTCTCGCCTATGTAGGCGTGTGCGGTGGTGACTTGCAGCTGTGGACGCGTCGTTGGTACCGGGTCAGCAGTGAACTGGAAGCCCGCGGCGTACCTGCGCCTCGCCGACCGGAGAGGTCGGACCCGGAGCCCGCACGGTCGCTTCGCGGGCACCGCCGTTCCCCGCAGCGTGTCCCGGGCGGACCTCCGGACCGGGACACCGGTGCGGCCGCCCCGCCCGCCGCCGCGAGCGGCGCCGGCGCGGGTGCCCTGACCGACGGCGAGCGCGCCGAACTGCACCGGCTGCGCTCCGAGGTCGAGGAACTGCGGGAAGCGAACGCGGTGCTCAAGGCCGCGTCGGCGATCTTCGCCGCGGATCTCCGCACAACGTCGCAGGTCGTGTACAACTCGGCGGGCAGGAAAGATCGGTTGGCGTGACCGGACGCCGAGCGGCCCCTGGCCCGAGGCGGAACCGGACGATCCAGACCGACCTTTGAGGACTGACCATGCGTGTGCTCGGAGTCAACGGCTGGCCCGGGGCCAGCCACGACGGGGCCGCCTGCCTCGTCGCGGACGGCGAAGTCATCGCCCTGGCCGAGGAGGAGCGCTTCACCCGCAACAAGCACGCCTACGGGGAAGCACCACTCAACGCCGCTGCCTACTGCCTCGCGGAGGGCGGTCTCACCCTGGACGACATCGATGTCGTCGCGCACGGCTGGGACCTGCCCACCCTCTTCAAGGACCGCGATCTGGACTGGTTCGCGGATGACGCGGCGGCCCTGGAGCACCTGCTGCCCAGGGCGCTGTTCCCCCGTACCCGGGACCCCCGGCTGACCTTCGTCGACCACCACATCGCCCACGCCGCCAGCGCCTACCACCTCTCCGGACGGGACCACGGCGCCATCCTCGTCCTGGACGGTCAGGGCGAGAACGAGAGCACCACCCTCGCCGTCGGCATCGAGGGCGAGATCAAGATCCTGCGGGCGTACACTCCCGGCTGGTCGCTCGGCTACTTCTACGCGGCGGTCTGCGAGTACGCCGGCCTCGGAGCCGACGCCGCAGGCAAGATGATGGGCCTGGCCTCGTACGGCACCCCCCAGGACGTCACCTTCGGGGGCGCGTTCGGCTTCACGGACGAGGACTTCACCGTGGGCGTGGTCCCGCCCGGCCTGCGCTCCACCGGCAGCACCGACGAGGAGACCGCCACCATCCGGTGCTGGCTGGAGCACCTGGAGAAGACCCTTCCGGACGCCCCGAACCACTCGGTCCGCCGCTTCGATCCCCGCGCCGGCCGCTACACCAGGGTCACCGACCGCGACCCGTACGAGTACCGGGACGTCGCGGCCACCGCCCAGGCGGCCCTGGAACGCGCGGTCATGGGCCTGGTCCGTGGTCTGCTCCGGGACACCGGCGAGACCACGCTGCTGATCGCGGGCGGTGTCGGCTTCAACGCCACCCTCAACGGCAAGCTGATGCGCATGCCCGAGGTCCACGACCTCTTCGTCCAGCCCCTTGCCGGCGACCAGGGCGTCTCGCTCGGTGCCGCGGTCTGGGTCGCCGCCCAGGAGGGCGACCGGATCCGGCCGATGCAGGGGTCAGTGGCCTGGGGCCCGCAGTGGAGCCCGGACGAGATCCGGCGCGTACTGGACGCCTCCGGCACCGCCTACACCGAGCCCGCGGACATTGCCGTCGCGACCGCCGAGATCCTCGCCGCCGGTGGGGTCTCCGGCTGGTTCCAGGGCCGGGCCGAGGGCGGACCCCGAGCCCTGGGCAACCGCAGCATGGTGGCCGTGCCGAACCCGCGGACCACCCGCGACTGGGTCAACGTCCGTATCAAGCACCGCGAGGCATGGCGGCCGTTCGCCCCGAGCATGCAGGAAGAGGCGGCCGAGGCCCTGATCGGCACCGCCACCCCGCTCCCGTACATGATCGTCACCACTCCGGTCACCGAGGCCGGCGCCGAGGCCATGCCCGCCGTGGTCCACAGCGACCGCACCACCCGGCCGCAGACCGTCTCCGCCTCCGTCGACCCCCTCTACCACCGGCTCATCGGAGAGGTCGGCAAGCACACCGGCACCGCGGCCGTCCTCAATACCTCCTTCAACGGCCGTGACGAACCGGTCGTGTGCAGCCCGGGCGACGCCCTCGCCACCTTCCACCGGCTGCCCATGGACGCCCTCGCCCTCGGGCCGTTCCTGGTCCGCCGTCCCGTCGGCGACCCCGCGGACGGCGGCGCGTGACCGCCCCGGCCCGGCCGGACGGCCCGGCGGACCAGGCCCTCACGCCGGACGTCCCGGTCGTCGAGGAGATCCGCACCCCGGACGTCCCGGTCGTCGAGGAGGTCCGCACCCCGGACGTCCCGGTCGTCGAGGAGGCCCCCGCCCCGGACGTCCCGGTCGTCGAGGAGATCCGCACCCGGCTCGCCGACTGGCTCGCCGAGGCGGTGCTCACCCCGGCTGCCGACGCGTCGGCACCACTGCGCGACCTCGGCGTGGACTCCCTGGACCTGATCCGCACCGCCCGTCGCATCGAGGCCGCCTTCGGCGTCCAGGTGCACCTGCGCGAGCTGTTCGCACCGGAGCTGACCACGGGCCGCCTGGCCGAGCTCGTCGCCGAGCGGGCCGCGCGACGTGCCACCGCCGATTCCGCCCCGCCCGGCGCCGCCCACGGTCCGGTCGTCCTGACCCCGTCCCAGGAACAGGCCTGGGAGGAACAGAGCGGCGACCGCGGGCACTGGAACCAGGCGATGCTCTTCACCACCCGGCGTGGCCTCGACGCGGGGCTGTTCGCCGAGGCCGTCCGGCGTCTGGTCGCCGGTCACGCCTCGCTGCGCCTGGCTGTTGAGGCCCGCCCCGCACGCCGGCCCCGGCAGCTGGTGGCGGCCATGGTCCCCGACGGCCCGCCCGGCGCGGCCCTCGGTGCCGTGCTCGACACCGTGGACGTCTCCGAACTCGCCGACGCCGAGCTGTCGGCCGCGGTCAGCCTGCGCAGCGCGGTCGAACAGCGTTCACTCGATCCGCAGGCCGGTCCCGTGGTCCGGTTCGTCCGGTTCGACGCGGGCCCGGCCCGCCCGGGCCGGCTGCTGATCGTCGTCCACCAGCTCGCGTTCGACATGGTCTCGTGGTCCATCCTCCTCGCAGACCTGGAGGAGCTGTACACGGCGCTCGGAGCCGGCCGCTGGGATGTGTGGTGTACGGAGGGCACTCCGTACACGGGGTGGGCCGAGGCCCTCGCCGCCCACGCACGGACCCCCGAGGCGGAGGCGGAGGCCGAGTGGTGGACGGAGGTGGCCCTCACCCCCGCAACCGTCCCACTGGACCACGCCGCCGCCGACCCGCGAGCGGCCAACACCGCAGGCACCGCCGCCACCCACTGTGAGGAGTTCCCGGCCGACCTCACCGCCCGACTTCGCACGGTGGCCCGCACCCATCCCGGCGACCTGGTCCTGCACGCCCTCGGCGAGGTGCTGGCCGGCTGGCTCGACGAGCCGGCCGTCCGGGTGGACATCCTGCGGCACGGCCGCGAGGAGACCGTCGGCGGCACCCATCTCGCCCGGACCACGGGCTGGTTCACCACGACCGTGCCCGTCCGCCTGGACCTCGCCCCCGGCACCCCGTCCGAACGGCTCGCCCGGACCGTGGACCACCTCAGGGCCCTGCCCGGGGGAGGGGTTGGCTACGGCGCGCTCGCCCGCCACGGCCGTCCGCGGATCTCGGCCGCACTGCGGTCCGCCCCGCCCAGCGATGTCTCCTTCGACTTCGAGGGCGACGACGCGGACACCCTGCCGCTGGGCGCCCTGCTGCCGGAGGTGGCCCCGGAACCGGTCGGCGACATCACCGCTCCGCACTGGACGCGTCCGCACCTTCTCGAGGTCATCGCCACCACCGACGACGGAACGCTGCGCGTCGAGTGGTGGTACTCCACGGCCCTGCACGACGCGGCGACCGTACGGGAACTCGCCGCCCGCCACCGGGCCGCCCTCACCGCCCTCGTCGACGCCGGTGCCGACCTCGGCGTGACCGCGACCCGCAGTCGCTGAACGACCCACGGAAGGACGGAAGAAAGACGTCTGCCATGTACCTGCCCAGCGTGCTGGACCCCCTCTTCGCCGTCGCCCGCTCGGAACCCGCCCGGCCCGCGGTCATCGACAACGGAGTCACGGTCGGATACGGCCAACTCGCCCGCTGGGCGGGGGCGGTGGCCGAACTCCTCGCCACCCCCCGGGCCCTCGGGCCGCACCCACCCGTGGGCATCGCCACCCACCACAGCGTCCGCGACATCGCCGCGATACTCGGCACCCTCGCCGCCGGCCGCGGCTTCGTCCCGGTCGCCGACGGACCCGCAGGCACCACCGACGAAGCCCTGCGCACCCTCGGCTGCCGGGAGCTGATCGCCACCGCCGAGACCGGCCGGCTGCCCGCCGTGGACCGTGTCCTGCACCCCAACTGGGGCAGCTCCCGTGCCGCGGTCCGCTCCGGTGGCGAGCCCGTGCGCGCCGAGGACCCCGCGTACGTGCTGTTCACCTCCGGCTCGACGGGCGCCGCCAAGGCGGCCGTGGTCCCGCACCGCGCACTGCACGCTGTCCTGCCCCAGCTGCGCGAGCTGTACGGAACCGGCCCGGACACCGTGGCCCTCAACTTCCATCGCGCGGACGGTGACACCTGCCTGGAGGAGATCCTGCCCACCCTCCTGGCCGGCGGACTCGTCGTCCTCGACGAGGACAGCGAACCGGAACTCGACCGCGTTCTCACCGAGCACGAAGTCACCCTCGTCAACCTGCCTGTCGACTACTGGCACCTCTACACCGGCCACCTGCTGGAGACCGGCCGGAGACTTCCCGGCACCGTCAGGACCGTCGTCATCGGTGGCGAGGCCGTTCGCCAGGACATGCTGGACCGCTGGCACCGGCTCGGAGCCGAGGACGTCCGGCTGCTCAACACCTACGGAGCCACCGAGACCGCCCTCGTGACCCACAGCGCCGTCCTCGCCGGCCCTGGGGCCACCGGCCCCTTCCCCGAGGGCGTCCCGATCGGCCGTCCACTGCCGTCCGTGCGGCAGGCCGTGGTGCCCCGCCCCGACGCGCCCGACGGCCCCGGCGAACTGTGCGTGGCCGGTCCCCAGCTTGCCACCGGCTACATCGACGACCCCGCACGCACCGCCTCCCGCTTCGTCGAGGCCGATCTCGGCGACGGCACCACCCGCTGGTACCGCACCGGGGACCTTGTCCACGAGGCCGCCGACGGCACGCTCGTCTTCCGCGGCCGCATCGACCACCAGGTGAAAATCCGCGGCCACCGGGTGGACCTGCCGGACGTCGAGGAGGCACTCGGCCGCCTCCCGGGCGTGACGGCGACCGCCGCCGCCGCGCACCTCAAGGGCGAGCACACCGTCCTGGTCGCCTTCGTGGTACTCGCCCCCGGCACCACGAGCCCGGGCGAGGGCGCGGCGGACGAGGACGCCGATACCCCGGCCGACCCCACCGCGCTGCGCGGGCGGCTGCGGGCCGTACTCCCCGGCCACATGGTCCCCGACCGGATCGTCGCGGTCCCCGAGCTGGTGCGCACCCGCACCGGCAAGGTCGACCGCTCGGCCACCCGGGACCGGTACCTGTGACCAACCGGCTCTTCGACGCATCGACAGCACCCGCCGCCGTACCCGAAGCGGACGCCCGGGGCCCCTGGCGCTATCTGTGGTGGCTGGCGCGGATCAGGCCCTGGCCGCTGGTCCTCAGCGCCCTGCTCGGCACCGTCTGGATGCTCCCCCTCGCCCTCATCCCACTCGTCATCGGGCATGCCATCGACGAAGCGGGGCAGGGCGCCGGCCAGGCCGGCCTCTACGGGTGGTCACTGCTCGCACTCGGCCTCGGCATCCTCCAGGCGCTCGCCGGCGCCGGCCTGATCCAGGCCGCCGTCGGCGCCGAAGCGCACGCCCTGTCGTACACCCACCGGGTGCTGCTTCGCCACGTCGTCCGACTCGGCGCCACCCTGCGCGGCAAGGCCCGCAACGGAGACGTGGCCGCGTCCGCCGCCGCCGACGTCGAGAGCATCGGCAACGCCTTCGAGGTCGTCGGCCGCACGGTCGGCGCGGTGATCGCCGCCGTCCTCGTGGCCGTGGCGCTCACCGCCACCTCACCCCTGCTGGGGCTCGCCGTGCTCATCGGCGTCCCCGCCGCCGTTCTCGGCATCGGCCCCCTGCTGCGGCCACTCCAGGAGCGCGACGAGGCCCAGAGGGAACAGATGGGCATCGCCACGGCGCAGGCCGGCGACATCGTCGCCGGACTGCGCATCCTTCGAGGAATCGGCGGAGAGGCCGGCTTCGCCGAGCGCTTCCGCCGCACGAGTCAGCAGGTGCGCCGCGCCGGGGAGTCGGCCGGCCGGATGGAGGCATGGCTCCAGGCGGCGGGCGTCTTCCTGCCCGGACTCGTCACCGTCGGCATCGTCTGGTTCGGTGCCCGCCTGGCCCTGAGCGGCACCATCACCGCCGGTGAACTGGTCGCGTTCTACGGTGCCTCGGCCTTCCTCACCCTGCCGGTGAGCACCGCCACCGAAGCCGCGGAGACGTTGAGCCTGGCCAGGGTCGCCGCCGCCAGGATCTGCGCCCTGCTGCGCCTCACGCCCGAGACCACCCAGCCCGGGAACCCCGAGCCCCTGCCCCGCGGTGCCCTCACCCTGGCCGATCCCGACACCGGTATCACCGCCGAGGCCGGCCGGCTCACCGTCGTCACCGCCCACGCCGACCGCACCGGGGACCTTGCCGGCCGGCTCACCCGCTCGGGCGGATCCGGCGGCACTTCGGCCGTCCTCCTCGGCGGCGTCCCGCTGGACCGGGTGGACCTCACCGAACTGCGCTCCCGGGTGCTTCGGTCCGGGCCCGCCGACACCCTGTTCAGCGGCACGGTACGGGAGGAACTGACCGCCGGGTCCGCCCGGACCCGGGAGGCGCTGGACCGCGCGCTGTTCGCCGCCGATGCCACCGATGTGATCGACGCGCTGCCCGGCGGCCTGGACGCGCACCTCGACGAGGGCGGCCGGAGCCTGTCCGGCGGCCAGCGCCAGCGCCTGGTCCTCGCCCGGGCCCTGCTCGCGGCCCCCGAGGTCCTGATCCTGGAGGACCCGACCGCCTCGGTCGACGCCCACACCGAGGCTCGTATCGTCGAACGCGTGGCCGCGCTCCGCGCCGGCCGGACCACCGTGGTGTTCAGCGACAGCCCGCTGTGGCGCGGGGTCGCCGACCACGAGGTCCGGCTCGACTCGGACGGTGTCCCCGGCAGTCCCGACCGCGCCGCAGGAGTGCCCTCATGACGACGCCCCCCACCCCTGTCCCCGCGGATCCGGGCGCCACCCCGGTCGGCCCACTCGGCCCACTCGGCCCGCTCGGCCCGCTCGGCCCGGTTGGCCCGGTTGGCCCGGTCGGCCCGCTCGGGCCGCCCGGACGACTGCCGCTCGCCGACCGGGCCGAAGTCCGCGCCTGGACGGGCGCCTTCGTCCGCGGCGAGGCCGCCCGTCTGTCCCTCACCTTCGCGCTGTTCGCCGCCGCACTGGTGACCGGCCTCATCGGCCCCCGGCTGCTGGGCCACCTGGTCGAGTCCGTCAAGACCGGCACCTCGGCGAGCCGGGTCGACGTGCTCGCCCTGATCTTCGTCGGCATTCTCGCCGGACACGCGCTCCTCGCCCGGGCGGCCCGGACCCAGGCCACCCTGCTCGGGGAACGCGTCCTGGCCCGTACCCGCGAGAACTTCGTCCGCCGGGTACTCGGGCTGCCGCTGTCGGAGGTGGAGAGCGTCGGCACCGGCGACCTCCTCAGCCGTGCGACCACCGACGCGGACCGGCTCAACGAGAGCATCCGGCAGGCCGTCCCGCGCATCGCGCTGGCCGCCGTCACCCTGGTGTTCACCGTCGCGGCGGTCCTGGTGACATCGCCGCTCCTCGCCCTCAGCCTCCTCGCCGGCGTTCCGTTCGCGGTCCTGTCCACCTGGTGGTACCGGCCGCGGGCGACCCGCGCGTACGAACGGCTGCTCGCCCACGAGTCCGACGTCCTGGCCATCACGCACGAGACGGCCCGGGGAGCCGCCACCGTCGAGGCCCTGGGCCTCGGTCCTCGCCAAGCGGCGCGCCACGGTACGGCCGTCGACCGGGTGGTCCGCACCCGGCAGCGGACCACCTGGCTGCAGACCGTCTGGTTCCCGAGCCTGGATCTCGCCACCATGATTCCGATGGCGCTCACCCTGCTCGTCGGCGGACTCGCCTACCAGCGCGGTGCGGTGGGCCTGGCGGAGCTGACCGCGGTGGTCCTGTACGTGCAGGCGCTCGGCGAACCCCTCAACGACCTACTGACATGGACCGACGAACTCCAGATCGGCAACGCGGCGCTGCGCCGGATCCTTGGTGTCGAGCGCCTGCCGCGCGAGCAGCCGCGGCCCCCCGTGCCCACCGAAGGCCGAGCCATCCGCCTCGAAGGCGTCGGCTTCGGCTACGGACCCGGCCGCGAGGTCATTTCCGGAGTCGACCTCGACATCGCCCCCGGTGAACGCCTGGTCGTGGTCGGTGCCTCCGGCGCGGGCAAGTCCACTCTCGGCAAGCTGCTGGCGGGCGTTCACCACCCCACCCGCGGGGTCGTGCGCATCGGCGGCGCCGATCTCACCACCCTGCCCGTGGGCCAGCTGCGGCGCGAGATTGTGCTCGTGACCCAGGAACAGCACGTGTTCACCGGCACGGTGCGCGACAACCTCACGCTGGCCCGCGACGGCGACGGCGACGGCGACGGGGACAGCGGGAAGGCCCTTCCGGACGAGCAGCTGTGGCGCGCGCTCGATTCCGTACTCCTGGCGGACTGGGTGCGGTCCCTGCCCGACGGTCTGCACAGCGAGATCGGCCCGGGCCGCGCCCCCATATCCCCCTCCGCGGCACAGCAGTTGGCGCTCGCCCGGCTGCTGCTGTCCGACCCGCACGCACTGGTCCTCGACGAGGCCACGGCGCTGCTGGACTCCACCGCGTCGCGCCGTGTCGAGCGGTCCCTCGCGGCGCTGATCGAGGGCCGTACGGTGATCTCGATCGTGCATCGCCTCGAACCCGCCCGTGACGCCGACCGCATCGCTGTCATGGATCGCGGCCGGATCGTCGAACTCGGCAGCCACGAGCAACTCCTGGCCGCCGACGGCGCCTACGCGGCCCTGTGGCGTTCCTGGGACGAGGCCCGGCGCGCAGACGCCCGGCGGGAAGCGCCGCCTGGCGGATGACAGCGTTCCGCTCCGGCGCTCCGGGCGGTTGCTGAGGGTGGTCGACCGGAGTGGCGCCTCGGGGCGAGCGAGCCGTTCCGGTCTCGGCCCTCAAGGTCACGACCCTGCTGCGGTGGAGCAGCGACCTGCTCCCTGTGAACCGCCTGGTTCATCGTCGAACGCGTGGCCGCGCTCCGCGCCGGCAGCGTGCCGGTGGTGTCTACGACACGGGCAGGGAGTCGTCCGGGGCGGCCCGGCCGCGCCCTCCTCCAGGACAGTGGAGAACACCCCGGGGGAGGACGTGCCGCGCTTGGTCCGTGGGACGGCTGGTCCGTCAGAGCCTGGTGGCCCAGAGTGCGAACGCGGCCCTGGTGCCGCTGCCGGCGATGCCGTCGATCGCGCCGTTGTAGTAGCCGTTCTTCTGCAGCAGGCGCTGCACGGCCTTGATCGTGTCGGGGCCGGCGATGCCGTCGATCGCGCCGTCGTAGCCATGGTGCTTGTCCAGGCAGCGCTGGAACGCCTTCCAGCTGTTGGTTCCGAGGTACCCGTCGATCGCACCGTTGTACTCCCAGTGCGTCGCCAGCCAGCGCTGGACGTTCCTGGCCTGCGCCCGGGTCAGACCCAGGTTGTTCACCGCGAGCGGCGCGACCTCGGCGCTCGCCGTCTGCTGCTGGGCCGGGGCGGGCGCCGCCATGGCCGGACCGGCGGTCGCCACGCCGCCGGCGGCGATCCCGACGGCGGTGGTGGCACCGAGGAGTGCCTTCGTGAGAGCTCGCATGCTGTTTCCTCCGTTGACGTGCGATGTGCGGAGCCGAGTGCCGCCTGCGAGGGCCGGGACCCGATGCGCCTGATCTGCGGCATCGGCCCTGACACCCTCACCACGTACCGCACCGCCACCGGCACCCATGTGGAGCTGCGCTACAGCCCGAAGTGCGGTGCGAGCTGGGCCCGGACCTGGGGGACCCGGATCGGCGACCGGGTGGAGGTCACTGCGGGCGGCCCGACCCACGGCGTGCGCATCGGGACCGAGGACGACACGGAGACCTACGTCTACACCGGCATGGCCGCGGCCCGCCCCGGCAGCACCGTCCGGGCCTGCTTCCGGCCCGCGTCGGCCGAGGGCGAACGGGAGTGCGTCGAGGCGCGCGTGGCCGAGGCCGCCACCACGGCCCGGCCGCCGTCACCCACGTAGCCTCAGGCCCTCGGGCACGCCGACACCGAAGCCCTCCGCCGACACCCGGCGGTGTCCGCGTACGCCGCCGTTGTCGTCAGCCCTCGGGGCGGAGCAACCCGCGCTCGTACGCCTTTGCCAGGCGCTGCGGCACGAGGTACGAGACGCCGTCGACGGTGATCGGTACGAGTTGGGGCGTGGTGGCCTTGCGGGGGGTCGCGGCGGACTCTGGCGGCATGAGCCATTCACTGCGTGACGCGGTCGCGTTGGGGGCCGCTCTGATCGGTCCGCCGGCGGTGGCGGCCGCGCTGGTGCCGTTGCGGGCGGAGCTGGCGAACGCGACGCTCGCGCTGGCCCTCCTGCTCCTGGTCGTGGGCCTTGTCGTGTCGCAGCTGGCCGCTCGCGCGCGGCGGCTTCAGGTGATCACGGTGACCGACGCCGGCCATCTCGCCCGTATCCATGAGACGGCCCGGCTCGTCCAGGCCGCCGGTTCGCCCGACAAGGTCGTCGAGCAGGAACCGGTGACCGAACTCGGGATCGTCACGGTGAGCGTCGAACAGGGCGTTGGCCCGGTACGCCCCGGCCAGTTCGGCATCGGTGACCGGGCAGGCCAGCTGCGGCGGAGGGTTAGGAGTTGTCGTTGAAGTGTCGGGCCCGCATCAGGAGTGATGCGAGGGTGGCTGCCATGGAGGACCGGGCGGTCTTGTCGTAGCGGGTGGCGATGCCTCGCCATGGCCCGGCCCGATTCGGGCACCCGTACCGACTCCATCACGGCAGTGAACCGGGTGCGGCCGTTGGTGTTGCCGCCGGTCAGGACGAACGCGAACGGGCGGCCGACCGCGTCGCAGCGAGGTCGATCTTGCCCATCTACGAAAGTGCCGACGGCAGCCGATGTGTTGACGGTGCTGGACCGGTTATGCGCCACGAACCGTCCTCGCGGGTTCGGAGCGGAAGTCAGTCGACCCGGCAGGAGTTCCTGGTCGTACCCCTGAGTCGCGACCGTCAGTCCTCCAGCGGCAGGAAGTCTCTTTCTTGGTAGAAGGAAGCTGCGAGCATGGCGGTTGTGGTGATCACAGCCTCCAGGCGACCGGTCGCGGTGACAGCGCGTCGGCTCAGTTGTTCGCAACGTGTCAGGCGATGGTTGAGCTGCTGCTGGATGGTCTGCCGGGCGGTTCGCAGGGCGGCAGACGGAGGCATTCCGCGGGCGAGCGCTGCTTGTTCGAGAATGACCACGGCGTTCACCGCGCCCTCTCTGGCCTCTTTGGCCTCGCTGCGCAGATCATTGGCGAGCCGGACAACCAGGCCGGCCTCCTTTTCCAGGCGGACCAGGAAAGGCACATGCTGCGGGGTGCTGGCCTCACCGAGAGTAACGAGCACGGTTCGCACGTGAGGGAGGACTCCAATGGAGCGGTACGCGGAGCGCAGGTAGCGGTTGAGACCAGGCAGGGCGGGGACGCCGCGGCAGCGATACTCATGGGCCCACCGGGCTTCATCAACCATGCCCTTCAACATGTGGACGATGCCTTCGCTCCACAGATCAGCCAACGATGCGAAGAGTTGATAGCGGGCCACTTCGGCATGGATCTCGGTCAGAGCGTCGAGAAGTGCGGTGGAACGGTCGGCACCATGGTGTCGACTGAGGACGGTTGAGCAGGATGTGGCGAAGTCTCGGAGTTCCGACACGGTCGCGGTGCCGCTGTCGAAGAAGTCGTCGACAGCGAATACCCACGACGTCGCGCGGACTTGCGTGGTGAGCGCTGCCGCGTCGGCGAACGGTGCCGCGGTCGCGAACAGGCTGACCAGCGGAGCGATACGAGGAGCCTGGATAAAGGGTCGGGTGGCAGCCCACTCGAGTGCGGTGGCTGTGACCCGGTCACAGCGCTCATCCAAGGCGAGCCTCCGCTCCGGTGAGCTGCTGGGCAGCACGAATGCAAGCGTCGACCACACGGGTGGGGCAGTAGAGGTCCTTGTCGTGCCACAGAGGTGGAGGCGTGGCCGTCATGTCGTTCGACAGAAGGCGGATCCGAGCATTCTCCGCATCCCTTCGCTGCAGCGCGCCGCAGCGGGCCAAGGCGAGGAGGGCGTAGGCAGTCTCCTCGGCGGTTCCGCCCCAGCGCCCCCAGGAGCCGTCTTCTCGCTGGGTGGCGCGTAGCCATGCCAAGGCCTGGCGCACCGCTGCGCTCGCCGTTGCGCCCGTGCCGTACCGGTGCAAGGCCGCAGCGCAGCAGTAGACAGCGTAGTAAGGGGAGGCATGCCACTTGTCGGACCATGAACCATCGGGATGCTGGCTGGCCGACAGCCAGTCGCTGATCTTGCGGCGAGTGGTGTGGTCGCTGGGTGAGGCTTCCCCCAGTGCCTCAAGCACGTGAGCGTTGGCTGATGGGGATGGGGTGTCCTCTCCCAGATAGCAGGCAAAGTGACTGGGCGTCTCGAATCTGCGTAGCACCTGCGTATCCACCGGTCGGCCAAGTCTGGCGAGCAAGTAGATCGCGGTGGCTGTGTCATCGGCATCGGGTGCCAGCCCGGGGGCACCGCTCACACCATCCGGACCCAGCAGGGAAGCGAGTTCGGTGGCGGCTTGTGAACGGTCTTGAAGCTGCCCGGCGCCCTCCTCGGCGTAGCGGATCCACAATCGCTCGAAAGTGCTGATGGGGGTGGGGCAAGACACCGGACCACCACCGTGCTCCGCCGTGGATGCCTCCAGACGCCGAACGAGCGGGAGGTTGCGACTCGGACCGCCGGAGGCGGCGATCCATGCCGCCGTGGCGGCCGGAGAACTGCCCACCAGAGAGTTGCCGCCTCCCAGGTGCGTACCGAGCGGCGGGCAGTAGGGGGCGATGGACTCGTACGAGTGCAGCAGCTTGCCGGGGATGGAGCCGCGGCGCCGGACCCGTTCGGCCGTCCTCCGGTGCATGACGGGATCGATGCCATGGGGTAATGCAAGGTCCACACCCACACGCTGCCCCAGGCTCTCCCTCAGCGAGGGGACAAGGAGCTCGGCAGCGACAGTGTCGGGCAAGGCACCACGCGGGGCTCTCATGGCGAGATAGCGCAGCCCCGCAGCGGCTGCCTCGGCGGCGCACGGCCAACCGCGGTCGGCGGCGGAAAGGAGAGCGTCGACCGCGCTCAGCGTCGGCACCCACGCGTATGCCCCTTGGGCTCCGCCCCAAGACCCGTCGCGTTCTTGGGCCGCCATGAGGAAATTGATCCGTGCGGCATCGCCGCCGAGCCATGGAGCCAGCGCCACCAGCCGTGCGGTCTCGTAGACCGAGGGAGTCGACGCAGGCGCGGCAGCGCCCGGCACGGCGCCGTCGCCGGGGCGAGTCATGAGGTCCACCGGGTAGCGGCCAGCCGGTGCGGAGGGACAGCGGCCGTCATGGCGGGAGCCTTCGCGGCGATGCTGCTCGACTCCTGACAATCAGGGCCGGGCTTTCTGTCGAGGCCTCCCTGGTGTGAGCGGCGTTGCGGGTATGTCTCTCGTCGTCCCGGTTCACCATGCACCTCCCAGTGCGATGATGCTCCTTGGCCCAGGGCGATGGAAGCGCGTTCGAGCCAGGGTGCAACGCTTTCAACAGCTTCGCGAGCGAGTGCGGAGAGTCGGCCCGGGCATGTCAGCCTTCGCGACGGGGCTCTTCAGCCGGTGGAATGTGGCCGGCTCGTGGCTCGTCGTGGCTCCCCGCGGGGCTGCGGCGCAGCGGTGCAGGGTTTCCGTGGTTGCCCCTTCGTCGGCGTGACCGAGGCGACCGGGCACTCGGCATCCGTCGGATGCACGCTGCGCCCACCAGGGCATCCATGATGCGCGACTATGGCACCGTCGCGATGCCCTCGCCGTAACGGAAGAAGGACGCGGAACGCGCGGAGGTCTTCTGGCGGGAGGACTCCATTGTGGGCACATGCAAGGTGATGTCGTCAGGGAGTCCCGTTACGACGGTGACGATCTCTGCCGCTGCTCTGGCAGCAAGCGGTTGGAACTTCGTGGATGTCGGGCTCCGCGCTGCAGGCGGGTCGGTTTGTGGGGGATGTATCCGCAGATGCCGCTCGAATGGCCGTCAGTGGTCGCGAGGTCAGACTCTGTCGACTCGGCGGGAGGTGAGGGTGTACGCGAGGGTCAACTGGACGCTCCGGGCGGACACTTGGCGAACGCCGGGCAGTTCGTCAGACGTGGCGTCCCACCGCAGTGAGCGCCTTTCGTTACAGCGCGGACACGCCGCCGTTGTCGTCAGCCCTCGGGGCGGAGCAATCCGCGCTCGTACGCCTTTGCCAGGCGCTGCGGCACGAGGTACGAGACGCCGTCGACGGTGATCGGTACGAGTTGGGGCGTGGTGGCCTTCCACTGGGCGCGGCGGTGGCGGGTGTTGCTGCGGGACATCTTCCGCTTGGGTACGGCCATGGTTCCGGGTCCTTTCCGAGGTGGTGCGACACCAAGGCTATATGAAAATGGATCCCATTTCTAATTAGTGATGAAAGGCAGACCGCCGGGCAGTCGCGCCGCGGGACGCCTTCCTGTCAGGGAGTCGTCAAGGTCTTCGGGTTCGGTGGCCTTGCGGGGGGTCGCGGCGGACTCTGGCGGCATGAGCCATTCACTGCGTGACGCGGTCGCGTTGGGGGCCGCTCTGATCGGTCCGCCGGCGGTGGCGGCCGCACTGGTGCCGTTGCGGGCGGAGCCGGCGAACGTGACGCTGGCGCTGGCCCTCGTCGTGGTCGTCGTGGCTGTCGCCGCGTTCGGGAACCGCGTGGCGGGCGTGCTGGCGGCGTTGTCGTCGGCCGTCTGGTTCGACTTCTTCCTCACGCGGCCGTACCAGCGGTTCACCATCGACGGCGCCGACGACATCGAGTCGGCCCTCCTGCTCCTGGTCGTGGGCCTTGTCGTGGCGCAGCTGGCCGCTCGCGCGCGGCGGCTTCAGGTGATCACGGTGACCGACGCCGGTCATCTCGCCCGTATCCATGAGACGGCCCGGCTCGTCCAGGCCGCCGGTTCGCCCGACAAGGTCGTCGAGCAGGTGCGGCGGCAGCTCATCGACGTACTCGGGCTGTGGGACTGCCGGTTCGAGTACGGGGCTCTGCTGGGGCATCCGCCGCAGCTGAAGCAGGACGGCGGCGTGGCCGTGGGGCGGGGGAAGTGGGACATCGAGCGGCACGGCTGGCCGGAGGGCGAGATCGAGCTCCGCGTCATGGGCAACGGCCGCTACGCCGGCCGGTTCATGCTTCGACCGGGCCCCGGTGCCGTCCCTCCGCTCCGGACGAGGCTGGTCGCGGTGACCCTCGCCGACCATGCCGGCGCGGCCCTGGATACGGACGGACAGGTTCTGGAGCGCTGACCCCCGGCCGCGGCGTGCCGGCGCGGCGAGCGTGAACAGGCCCACCGCCCAGGGCCGCCGACCGGGGAACCGCCAACTGGCTCAGCGTCCCGGAACCGGGGCCGGTCGAGGCCGGTCTGACGACGCTTCGGCGGGAGCGCGCCACCAGGGGCGCGACGCCAGCGCGGCCAGCCCGGCGCCGGCGGCGTTGAGCAGTACGTCGTCCACGGAGGACACCCGGTCCAGCCGCAGGACGTACTGCGCGGTCTCGACCAGGACCGAGCAGCCCGCCGCGAGCGCCAGAATCCGCGATACCGAGGCCAGCGCCGCGAACCGCAGCGGGGCGAGGAGCCCCAGCGCCGCGAACAGCAGCAGGTTGCCGAGGATCTGGAACGTCGCCCCGGCTTCGAAGACCGTGTGAAGGTCCCGCAGCGGTGCCAGGCTCACGACGGCGCCGGACTCGTCGCCCGGCAGCATGGTGATCCAGACACACGGCACCGTGCCGTAGGCGATGCCGACCTCTGCCAGCGACATCCGCCACGCCGATGTGACGCCCGTGGCGAGCCGACGGCGTGCCAGGGCCCATACCGCCAGTGCGGCCAACGGCAGTGCGGCCACCGTGATGAGTGCCACGCCGTTGAACGTACCGACCCAGACGTGCCACCCCGGCCTGCGCAGCGGCATGGACAGGATTCTCAGTACGCCGTGGCCGGGGCCGAACGCCACGACCGCCGCAGCGAGGATCGCCAGACCGATCACGATCCTGCGCGTACGACGGGTCGGGGCTGACGGTGATTCGCTGTGGTCCATGCCGCCATTGAAGGCGGAAGGCCATATCGCGGGCGTATCGGTTTCTCGATGTGCCCGCGAACCGCTGCCGCGTCCCTGGCGGAGGACCAAGTGGGGCAAACGGTAACGTAACCACAAGGGCCAGGCCGGTCGGCCAGTCGGCCAGTCGGTCGGCCGGTCGGCCGGCGGGCCACGAAGGAGAAGCTGATGGTGCGGCTCACCGACAAGGTGCGCGAGCTGTTCGACGGCAAGAACTTCGCCGTGCTGTCGACGCTCGAACCGGACGGCGGACCGCATTCGACCGTCGTCCGGGTGAAGCGCGAGGGCGATGACATCCTGTTCGCACTGCCCAGGAGCCGCCGCAAGACGGCCAACCTGATGCGGGACCCGCGTGCGGCCGTGGTGGTCTTCGATGCCGCCCGCCCTTACGAGAGCGTCCAGGTGCAGGGCACCGCGACCCTCCAGGACGACCCGGAGGGCGTCCTGGTGGATGAGCTCTCGCGCACGTACACGGGCGGGCCGTACCCCGGCTTCGCGGGACCGCATCCGCAATGGGTGATCGCGAGGATCACGGCGGACAAGGTCACCACCAGCTGGCCGGATTGACGAGCCGTCGGCCGGTGGCGGTCGCGGCACGAGGAGCGTGGTCAGTCGTCCGTGGTGGAGAACCTCGTGGCGAGGCCCCGATGCCGGTCCGCGACCAGCCGTGCCTGGCCGACGGTGAGGGTCGACCCGGGCATGCTCCCCAACCGCTCGACCTCCTCCGCGGTGCGCAGGTGCTGACGGCGGGCGTGCTCCCGGCAGGACAGGCACGTGACGCTCTCCGGCCGTGGGGAGGTCATCGCGTACGGCACCCGGATCCCGCATCCGGTGGCGACGACGCGGGGCAGGTCGCCGGCGAGGCCGAACGTGGCCGCCACCACGTCGCGGACCGCGGAGCCGGCGCGGACCACGTCCAGCTCGACGTGGATGTGCGGATCGCCGGCGTCCATACGTCCTCCCGCCTCACGGGCCGTCACCGTGCCGCGCCTCCAGGGGACTGCCGCACCGGAGGTTCCAACGCTCGGCCCGGCCGCTGAGTTCCGTGGCGGTGAGGGGACGGACGTCCAGACGCCAGAAGGTCTGGGCGGGGGCCGCGAGGGCATGCAGCACGGCGGCGCGGACGACGTCCGGTTCCGTGACGGCGATGATGCGGCCGGTGCGCGTGTGGAGGGTGTCGAGCCAGGCGCCGACGCGCGCGCGGAGGTCCAGCAGTGATTCGCCGCCGTGGGGGGCGGAAGCGGGGTCGGCCAGCCAGGTGGCCACGGCCTGCCCTTCGGCCGACGCGACGGCGTCCAGCGTCCGGCCTCGCCAGCGGCCCATGTCGCAGCCGGCGATGGCGGCCAGCGGTTCGGCGTCCAGGCCGAGGGCTCGGGCGGTCCGGCGGCAGCGAAGGGACGGCGAGGTGTAGGCGTGCGCGGCCGGGGCGAGGGTGTCCGCGAGGGCCTCGGCGCGGGCGATACCGGCCGGGTCGAGCGGGCCGTCGTCGTCGAACCGGACGTCTCGCAGTGCTTCGCCCGTCGCGGGGGAGATCAGCGTCACCCGCACCGTCATCGGTTCCTCCGGTCGTCCGTGGCACGGCAGTTGTCGGGCGCGCACCCTACCGGCGGGGGCGTGCGGACGTGATACCGGACTCACGCCCTTGGCCGCAGGTCCGGCGCGCGGTACGGTCACGGACGACATTTCAACAACGCGACGACGGCGAGACGGAAGTCCGGTGGAAATCCGGCACGGTCGCGCCACTGTATGCCGCAGCGGTATCCCGTGAGGGAGGCCGCCGCGGTGAGTCAGACCCGTGGGCCGTCGTCCTGCACCACCGTATGGGACGCGTGTTCCCGAGGAGGTTCCCACCATGGCCGAGGCTGTCGTCTCCGCTGCCGTACCCACCCCTTCCGTTCCTGTGCCGGCCCCTCTCCCTGTGCGCGCGGTACTGCCCTGGGCGGTGTTCGTCGGCCTCCTGGCGCTGATCGCGCTGTACTTCGTCGGCGCCGAGCAGGGCGCCACCTCGGTCTTCGCGGGCGCCGGAGTGCACGAGTGGGTGCACGACGGTCGTCATCTGCTCGGCTTCCCCTGCCACTGAGAGGCGACCGCACGTGTACGCCTCAACAGTTAGAAGTCTGCTGGTCCGCGGCATGCTCGCGGGCTTGATCGCCGGACTCTTCGCCTTCGCCGTGGCCTATACGGTCGGTGAGCCCGCCGTGGACGGTTCGATCGCGGTGGAGGAGGCCCAGGCCGCGCAGGAAGCCCATGCCGGGCACGGCGGCGCCGCGCCCGCGGAAGCCGACGAGGCGGCCGGGGAAGCGGCCGGGGAGGAAGAGGAGCTGGTCAGTCGTCCGGTGCAGTCGACCGCCGGTCTGGCCACCGGTGTTCTCGTGTACGGGGTCGCGCTGGGCGGCATGGCCTCCCTGGCGTTCTCGTTCGTCCTGGGACGTGTGGGCCGGTTCAGCCCGCGGGCGACCGCGGCGCTCATGGCGGCGGCCGCCTTCACCACCGTGTACCTGGTGCCGTTCCTGAAGTACCCGGCGACGCCGCCCGCGGTCGGGAACCCGGACACGATCGGGAAGCGCACCACGCTGTTCTTCCTGATGATCCTGCTCAGCGTGCTGCTCGGCATCGCCGCGGTCATCATCGGGCGCAGGCTGGCACCGCGGATGGGCAACTGGAACGCGACGCTGGCCGCCGGGGCGGGCTTCATCGCCGTCGTGGCTGTCGCGTTCGTGTTCCTGCCGGCGAACGACGACGCGGTCAAGCCAGGCTTCCCCGCAGCCCTGTTGTGGGAGTTCAGGGTTGCTTCGCTGGCGGTCCAGGCCGTGTTGTGGACCGTCTTCGGAGTCGTCTTCGGCGTGCTGGCCCAGCGTCTGCTGGCCCCGCGCACGGTCGGTGCCGAGGCGACGTCAGGGCAGGGTTCGCCGGTGCTCGGCTGACCCGCGCGACACCGACCGCGGCTCTTCGCCTCGCCTCGTCTCGCCTCGCCGCACCGCTCAGCCCGGTCGCCCTTCCCGGGTGACCGTGGCCGCGGTGGTGGCGGCATGGATCAGGTACTCCAGGGGCCCGCGCCGGAAGGCGCGGGCCCAGGCGAGGGCCGCCGCCATCGCCGCCACGGCGAAGAGGAGCAGCACCGGCAGGTCGGCGGAGTACGGCGGCTCGACGACGTCCAGGGCCCTGATCGCGAGGATGTGGCCGACGTAGGCGGTCAGCGCGACCGAGCCGAGCGCGATGACCGGCGTGGCCGCCCACCGCAGCTGAGCCGAACGGTCGGTGGCCATGACACAGAGGGCCAGGACCACGAGGGCGACGCCGGCGTTGCCCAGGACGGACCACGTCGTCTGGCTGTGCGGCGCGGCCACCAGCAGCCAGGCGGGCATACCGGGGACGGGGTGCTCGCCCACCGCGTCGGACCACCAGGCCGAGGCCGCGGCCGTGGTGCCGGAGGCCGCGTTCACACCGGTGAGCGCGCCCGGGACCAGGTGCAGGGCCAGCCACGACCCTCCGTAGCCGAGCACGGCCAGCGCCCCGCCGCACAGGGCGACCCTGGGCAGGACTCCCGGCCGGCCGAGATCGAGCTTGGCCACGGCCATGCCCGCCACGACGAAGGGCAGCCAGGTCGGCACCGGATACGCACCCGTGATGAACAGCTCGACCAAGCCGTCCGAGCCGGTGACCCGGGCCAGGGGATCGTGGGCGATGACCGAGTCGGCCCAGCTCCCGCCGTCGACCGCGGCCCGGAGCCCGAAGACGACCAGGGGCATGACGAGCGCGGCCGACGCGGCGACGAGGACCAGGGTGGACGCCCGCAGCCGGCGCAGCGGGAGCGCGAGGACGAAGAGCACCCCGAACTGGGCGAGGATCACGTCGACATCGGTGTCCACCCAGGTCAGGGCGTATCCCAGGGCGATCAGGACGCCGGAGCGGACCACCACCCCGACCACGGCCTGCCGGCCCGCGAGCCCGGTCCGCGGCTCCGGCCGGCCGGTGAGCAGGATCAGGGAGAACCCGGCGAGCACCGCGAACAGGGCGGAGGACCGGCCGCGCGCCACCTCCATCACCCAGCCCAGAGGGCCGCCCACCGACGGGCCGGGCCCGACGTGTGCGGCGAACATCCCCAGGATCGCCAGACCCCGTGCGAGGTCCAGGCCGATCAGCCTCCCCGTCGACGGCGTACGGGGCGGGCGAGCCGCCTCGGCCGAGGGCACTGCCTCAGGGGCCATGGGGAGTGACGCGTTCCACCTCATCTGCCCAGGGTCGGGAACGATGCCGGTTTCAACCACCCGGCAGGCGGCTGGTGCCACCCCGCCGAACGGCTGACGAGCGGCCGGGGACCTGCCCGGAGGCGGCGGTCCCGGCGCGGGCCGCCGGCGCCGGCGGCGGACATTCCCGGCGGCGGACGTCCCGGCAGCAGGGGCCGGCGGGGCGGGGCGGCCGGCGTCCGGTGCGTGCCATCGCACACCGGGGGATCATCCTCGGGCCTGGATGTACTCGGATGCTCCGACACCGCGGCCTGGGCCGCCTCCTGTGCGAAGGGCCGGCTGCCGGGACGGCGTGCCGGGCGTCGCGCGCCCGGCGGAATGTGTCGGGCGGAATGTGTCGGACACGGCCTACGAACGCACCGGAGCGTACCGGCTGCCGGGGCGGGGCAGGCCCAGATGGCCGCGGAGCGTCATGGCCTCGTAGGCGGTGCGGAAGGCCCGGCGCCGGTGCAGCTCGGGGACCAGGCCACGGGTGATCGCGACGAGGTCGTGCGGCAGCGTGCCCGGACGCAGCCGGAAGCCGTCGAGCCCGGCGGAGCGCCAGTCCAGCAGCAGGTCGGCGAGGTCGCCCGGGGTGCCCGTGAAGACCTCGGCGTCCGAGGCGAGCTCCGCGCCGGCCAGGGCGTCCAGACGGGCCTTGCGCCGGGCGGCGGAGCCCGGCTCGGCGTCCAGGAAGACGAGGAGGTCACCGAACCTCTTGAGGGGCCTGGCCCGTACGTCCCGGCCGCTACGCGCCACGGCCTCGTCGACCTGCGCGAGGACCGCCCGGGTGCCCGCGCGGTCGTGCGGCGTGACGAAGACGACGTCGGAGGCGCGGGCCGCGAACTCGTACGGCACGGAAGCGTGCGCGAGGCTCGCGACGAGCGGCTGGCCCTGCGGCGGGCGGGGTGTGATCGAGGGGCCGCGCACGCTGAAGTGCGGGCCTTCGAAGTGGATGGGGTGCAGCTTGTCGCGGTCGATGAAGCGGCCCGTCGCGGCATCCCGTATCTCGGCGTCGTCCTGCCAGCTGTCCCACAGCCGCCGCGCCACCTCCACCACGTCTGCGGCCTCCGCGAACAGCGGGCGCAGCCGCGCGGCGATCAGCTCCGGGTCGCGCACGTCGTCGTCGGTCAGCCGCGGAGTCGTACGGCGGCCGAAATGCGTGGCGTCGGCGGCGCGTGCGGAGATCTGCGGGCGCCAGCCGGCGCGGCCCCTGCTCGCGTGGTCGAGGGTCGCGATGCCGATGGCGAGGTGGAACGGCTCCGTATGGGTGACGTTCGTGGTCGGCACCAGACCGATGCGCGTGGTGAGCGGGGCGATGCGGGCCGCGAGCAGGACCGCGTCGAGGCCGCCCCTGACCTGGTCGGTGCGGTCGTCCGTGCGGTGGAAGGCGGCTGACTGGAGGCCGAGGGCGTCTTCGAGCGTGACGAAGTCGACGAGGCCGCGCTCGGCCTCGGCGACCAGGTCCGCCCAGTATCCGGGCGTGAACAGATCGCCGGGACGGGCGCCCGCGGCCCGCCACGCGGCCGGGTGCCAGCCGGCGCCGTCGAGGGCGACGGCGAGGTGCAGCGGCGAGCCGGTGCCGGTGTCGGTGTCGGTGCCGATGCCGGTCCCGGTGTCCCGGGTCATGACGCCTCCGTCGTCGACGGGCGCGAATGCCGCCGGGTGAGGTCCGGCCGTCGCAGGCCCAGATGGTCCCGCAGTGTCGTCCCCGCGTACTCCTCGCGGAACACGCCCTTCTCCTGAAGCAGCGGCACCACCCGGTCCACGAGGTCGTCCAGACCGCCGGGCGTCAGATGCGGGACGAAGACGAAGCCGTCGGCCCCGTCGGTCTGCACGAAACGGTCGATGGCGTCGGCGACGGTGCGCGGGCTGCCGACGAACGTCTGGCCGCCGCCGACCTCGATGACCAGCTCACGGATGGTCAGTCCCCGCTCCTCCGCGAGCCCGCGCCACCGCCGCGCCGTCTCCTCCCGGCCCTTGCGGAACACCGAATGCCCTTTGAGGACCTGCGCGTCGGGCTCCGGGTCGACATCGGGCAGCGGCCCGTCCGGGTCGTACGCGGACAGGTCGCGGCCCCAGACGGCCTCCAGATGGGCGATCGCGGTCTGCGGGCTGACCTGGGCGCGGGTGATCTCGTCGGCGTACGCCGCGGCCTCCTCGTCGGTGTCGGCGACGACGGCCGTGGCGGTGGGGATGATCCTGAGCTCGTCGGGCGCCCGGCCGTACCGGGCCAGGCGCCCCTTCACATCCCGGTAGAAGGCGCGGGCCTCGCCGAGCCTGTTGTACTTGCTGAAGATGACGTCGGCGTCGGAGGCGGCGAACTCCCGTCCCGCGTCGGACTCCCCGGCCTGGATGACCACGGGGTGTCCTTGCGGGCCGCGCGGTGTGGCGAACCGCCCCGAGACGTCGAAGTGCCGGCCGCGGTGGGCGAACTCCCCGGCGCCGGGGCGGAGGAACTCCCCGGCACGGGCGTCGGCGCGTACGTCGTCGTCGGCCCAGCTGTCCCACAAGGCGCGGGCGGTGGCCAGGAATTCGGCGGCGCGTGTGTAGCGGTCGGCCTCCGTGAGGAAACCGCCGCGGCGGAAGTTCTCGCCGGTGAACGCGTCGAAGCTGGTGACCACGTTCCAGGCCGCCCGGCCTCCGCTCAGGTGGTCGAGGGTCGCGAGCCTGCGCGCCACCTCGTACGGCTCGTTGAAGGTGGCGTTGACCGTGGCGGCGAGTCCCAGATGCGTGGTGACGGCCGCGAGTGCGCTGAGCACCGTCAGGTTCTCCGGGCGGCCCGCCACGTCCAGTTCGTAGATGCGGCCCTTGTGCTCGCGCAGCCGCAGCCCTTCGGCGAGGAAGAAGAAGTCGAACCTGCCGCGTTCGGCGGTCTGCGCGAGCCGCACGAAGGAGTCGATGGCGATCTGGCTCTCGGACCGGGGGTCCGACCAGACGGTCACGTTGTGGATGCCGGGCAGCTGCGCCGCGAGGTGCAGCTGCTTCTTTCCGACGGCGGGCACGCGTACTCCTTCTGGGAAGGGCCGGCCGGGTCACGGCCGGCCGCTCGACCACGAGCGTGCACAGGCGGGTGCACGCGTGCACAGGCCAACGGGCCCTATTTCATGAGCTGTTCACGACACTCCGGTGGTGGCCGCGGGGGAGAGCGGAGCCGGGGAGACGTACCGCACCGTGTTCTCGAAGGCCACGTCGTGGCTCTTCACGTCGATGGCGATCCGGTCGCCGTCGGCGATCCGGAAGCCGTCGTGGAAGCTGGCCTCGTCGGCCCCCAGGAGTACGTAGTTGACCAGGCCGGGGCGCCGCACCGCCGGGAACGAGAACAGGTGCTCCGCCATGTCCCGCACCCGGAAGTACAGGGCGTCGGCGCCGCAGTCGAAGTTGCCCTCCCAGGCGGTCGCGCCGTCCCGCACGATGGTGACCCGGCCGGTCACCGAGAGCGGCGGCTCGCCGAGGAACAGCCAGGGCGTGAGCGCGGTGTCGCACAGCTTGCAGTACGGGTTGTAGCCGGGGTCCTTGCGGTGCAGGCCGATGTCGCACAGGTCGTTGCCGAAGGTGTAGCCCGCGTAGTGCGGGGTGCCCTCGGCGTCGTTGACGTAGACGAGGGCGACCTCGGGCTCCTCGATGAGGGCGACCGGATCCGCGGGCACGTTCAGCGTCTCCCCCGGCAGCCGGACCCAGTCGCCGAAGCCCTTGAAGAACCAGCGGGGCGGCGTGAAATCCCCGCCCTCCGGGGCGGTCTGCCCGCCCCACTTCTTCTTGTGCGTGCCCATGAAGCCGCTCAGCAGCGCGTTCCCGGTGGCCTGCGGCAGCAGCGGCGGCAGCGGCCGCACCTCGGGGTCGCCGGCGGTGACGGTGACCGTCTCGGCTCCCTCGGCGACGGCGGCCCTGACCGCGGCCTCCGAGCCGTCCGTGGCGATGAACGCCGCGGCGAGCTGCCCGTCGGCCACCCGGTACAGGGTCTGCGGCGCGCCGGACTCGGGCCTGCCGAAGCCGACATGGCGGCTGCCCTTGTACATGGCCTCGAAGAGGGTCGGAAGTGGCATGGGGAAGGTCCTCCTGGAACTGGTGGGAATCAGGACTGCGGAGCAGGAGCAGAGGCAGAGGCAGAGGCGAGTGGGGAGGCGGGGGCGGGGTCGGGAGCGGTGGTGGTCAGGGCCGCCAGGACCTCGCCGACCCGCTCGACGTCCCTCCGGATCCACGGCAGCCCGAGCGGGTCCGGCGCCGTGAGCGCGGCCGTGCGCTGCTCGTCGGTGTCGCCGTAGAGGCGGCTCGTGGCGGCGCGTATCCGCAGTGCGTCCTCGGACTCGCCGAAGGCGCTCGCCGGGAGCACACCGACGCCGTGGCGTTCGCTGAGGAGCCGGGCCAGGTCGGCGCCGCCGTGCACGCCGTGGGCGCGGGCCAAGTGGTCCCGGAGCGGCTCGAAGTCCGGGTAGAGATAGCAGGTCGCGCGTACGGGGGCGAGGACGGCCCCGGCCGCGGTGAAGCGGTCGGCCACGGCGCCCACCACCGTCCGGTGCAGCCGGCGGCTCGCCGCGACGTGCTCGGCGATCTCCGGCGGTTCGCCGAACGCGTACGCGGCCGCGGACTGCACGGGCGCCGGCGGGCTGGACCAGATCTGGCTGGCGACGGAGACGAGCCGGCTGTGCAGGGCGTGCCCGACGGAGCTGTCGGGGAGGCGGGCCACGCCGGTGCGCCAGCCGCCGAGCGCCAGGTTCTTGGTCAGTCCGGTGGTGACGACGGTGCGCTCGGGAGCGTGCACGGCCGGGGACTCGGCGGGCGCCGAGGTGTCGTAGACGAGGTCGCAGTAGATCTCGTCGGACACGATGACCAGGTCGAGCTCCCGGGCCGCCGCCGCCAGGCGCCGCACCGTGCCCGGCGAAGCGACGGTCCCGGTCGGGTTGTCCGGCACCGTCACCACCACGGACCGCGGATCCTGTCCGGCGGCGCGCGCCGCGGCGACCGCCTCGCGCAGCCGGTCGGGATCGGGCACCCCGCCCTCGCCCGGGAGGGTCGGTACGGGGACGGGGCGCGCCCCCACGAGCCGGGCGTGCGCCGCGTAACTCACCCAGCTCGGCACGGGCACGACCACGTCGCCGCCGACGGCGAGCAGCAGCGCGAACAGGAGCGGCTTGCTGCCCGGTCCCGCCACGACGAGCTCCGGGTCGATGCCGAGGCCGCGCCGCTCCCAGTAGCCGGCGGCCGCGTCGCGCAGCGCGTGGCTGCCGGCAACGGGGCCGTACGCGTTCTCGCCCGCCGCGGCGGCGAGCCGTTCGCGCAGGGCGGGGTGCGCGGGGAGGCCGATCTCCCCGCTGGCCATCGAAAGGACCCGCTCCCCGGCTCGGCGCCTGCGGGCCAGGGCCTCGTCGGCGGCGAGGGTCGCCGACATGGGGACCGGTGCGGATTCGGGCATTCGGGCTCCAACGATGAAGAGACGGACCCGGTCGGTCCGGCTCGAAAGACGGTCGCTCGGGCGGTGGTTGAGGCGATGGCTGAGGCGGTGGTTCCGGTCGTGACTCAGGTGGCCGTCGCGGCGTACCGCTGCCGGAGCTCCGCCTTGCGGACCTTGCCCGTCAGGGTCTTGGGCAGGGCGGGCACCAGCTCCACGCGGTCCGGCAGGAAGCGGGCGTCGTGGCCGGACTCCCCGAGGTGGGAGCGGATCTCGTCGAGCGAGGGGCCGGCCCCGCCGGACGGGACCACCACCGCGCAGATCACGGTCCCGTGCCCGTCCACGGCCTGCGGAAGCCCCACCAGCGCGGCCTCGACGGCCTTCGGGTGGCCGGCGATGACCGCCTCCAGCTCCGTCATGGGCGCCACGAGGCCGTCGCGGAGGATCGCGTCGCGTGCGCGGCCGATGATGCGGATGCCGCCGCGGCCGTCGTCCCGCGCCAGGTCCCCGGTGTCGAACCAGCCGTCCGCGCCGAGCTCTGCCGCGAACGCCTCCTCGCGCCGGTGGTAGCCGAGCGCCAGGGACGCGCCGCGCACCTTGAGTCCGCCCACGACATCGCCGCCGCCGTCGACGTCCGACGGGTCGATGTGTGTCTCCATGGCGTCGATGGCGCGGCCGTTGCTGTGCGCCGCCCAGTCCGCGGGGTCCCCGGGACGGGTCATGGTCACGGGGCCGTTCTCGGACATGCCCCACAGCGAGTAGGTGCGTGCGCCGAGCGTCTCGTGGACCTCGTCGGCCAGTTGGGCCAGGACCGGCGCGGAGCCGATCACCACGTGCCGCAGCGTGCTGGTGTCGCGCTTCTCGGCCCGCTGCGAGGCGGCCACGTCGGCGAGCGTGGCGGGCGGCCCGTACAGGAGCGTGGCGCCGTAGCGCTCCACCAGGTCGAGCAGCGCCTCGTTCCTGCGCACGTCCTGGAAGGCGACGGTGCCGCCGAGCATGACGCCCGCGAGGACGCCCTGCGCGAAGCCCGAGTAGTGCACGAGGGGGGTGGACACGGCGGCCACCCAGTCCTCGCCGAGCCCGAACGCGTCGACGTAGCCGCGCACGGCCGAGTGGACGGTGTTCTGGCTGTGCAGGACGCCCTTGGACTCGCCGGTGGTGCCGGAGGTGAACAGGACGACGAACGGCTCGTCGGCCGTCAGCGCCGAACCGTCCGGCTCGGCGCCTCCGTGCTCCTCCCGCTCGACGGCGACGAAGTGGTCGTGGAACGAGAGCGCGCCGTCCGGCACCGGCCCGTCCACGACCAGCACGTGGTCCAGGGTGGGGAGTTCGTCCTTGAGCCCCGTGACGATGTCCGCCAACGGCGTGCCCGACCACTCCGGGAGCGTGATGCACACCCGGGCCCCGGTGAGGCCGAGCCGGTGGCGCAGCTCGCCCTCCGGGCAGATCGGCGAGATCGGGCAGATGACGGCGCCGACGCGCATACAGGCGAACATCAGCGGCACCATCTCCCACCGGTTGGGGAGCTGGACGGCGACGAAGTCACCGCGCCGCACGCCGAGTTCGAGCAGTGCTCCGGCGAACCGGTCGGTCAGCCGTGCCAGCTCGGCGTAGTCGAGGGTGTCGGTGCGCGATTCGGCGATGCGGCGGCCCGCCACGGCGAGCTTGTGCGGGTGCTCGCGGGCCTGGCGGCGCAGGTCGTCGAGGAAGGTCTCGTCCCGCCACCAGCCGCGCCGCCGGTACTCGGCGGCGCGCTCCTCGGGCGACGCGGCCGGCGTACCCGCCGCCGTACCCGCCGGCGTGGTCGCCGCCGTACCCGTCGCCGTGCCCGCCGTGGTCACCGCGCTCATCGGCGGTCCTTGCGGCGGGCCGTGAGCAGCTCCGGCAGCGGGTCGCCCGCCCCCGCGGCGGCGATCTCCAGCAGATCCCGGGTGTTCTGCCGCACCCGGTCGCCGACCCAGTCGAAGACCCATGCCTTGCGCGCGTCCGCCGCCAGGTCGAAGGGGACGACCCTGGTGACGGCCAGGGCGGCCGATGCGGCCCCGCCGATGTTGGCGATCACACCCGGGACCAGGGTGGCGCCCGCGGCCCGCACCTTCTCCTTCGCCTCGGCGCTGGAGGCGAGGTTCGCGCCCTCGACCACGAGACGGGCGCGCAGACGGTGCGCGTTCTCGGCGCCCAGCGCGTACTTCTGCGCGGCGAGGACGAGCAGGTCGGCGTCGACGTCGAGCCAGGCGTCCGGTCCGCCGGAGACGGTGACGTCCTGCGGCAGACGGGTGCGGTCGATCCGCCCGAACTCATCGGTGATCGCGACGAGTTCGGCCACCGGAAGCCGCTCCGCGCTGATGGTGCCCTGCACGTCGGCCACGCCCACGACGGTGTGCCCGCGCTCCTCAAGGAACCGCGCGACCGCGCGGCCCACCGCGCCGAAGCCCTGCACGACCACCCGCGCCGGCCCGGTGCGGCCGCTCGCCTCCAGGGCGGTGACCGCGGCGACGCCGACGCCGTGCCCGGTGCAGTCGATCAGCGGCTCGTAGTACGTGCGCCAGTCGACCGGCATGTCCGGGGCGCCCAGCCGATAGCGCGGGTCGTAGCCCGCCTCGTCGAAGAAGACGGCGCGGTCGGCCGGGGTGACGCCCATGTCGATGCCGAGGTGGATGCCGCCGAACAGCAGCGGCTTGACGGTGCGGCCGAAGGTGCGGAAGGTCTCCTCGCGGTCGCTGCCGTCGGAGACGATGCCGGCCTTGGCGCCGCCGATGGGCAGGCCGGCGAGGGTGAACTTCTGTGTCATGTCGCGGGCGAGACCGGCCACCTCCTCCTCGGTGACACCGGTGGTCATCCGGGTGCCGCCCATCGCCAGGCCGTCGTACAACGAGTCGACGACGACCCAGCCCTTGATCGTGCCGCCGCTGCCGTTCAGATGGACCGTGAACGCCGGGTCCTGCGGGTTTTCCAGCTCACTCATGGCCAAGTCCTTGCGTACGTAGGGGAGTTCAGGGGGTACGTGTGGGCTACGCCGGGTCGGTGCCCGGCGGCCGTCACGGGTGGAGGGGTGGAGGGGCCGTCACTGGTACAGCTGTGCGAAGCCCCGGAGGATCTCCAGGCCGTCGCTGCGGAACTCCAGATGCGCCTGGGCGCCGAAGATCCGGCCGTCGTCGGAGCGCAGGAACTCCACAGGCGCGTGCTCGGAGCGGCCGATGGAGCGGAAGCCCTCCGGGGCCTCCTGGAGGTAGAGGGTGTGGCGGTGGAAGACGGTCACCGTCGGCTTCACATGGGTGAAGATCGGCTCCTCCTTGTCGACCTGCACCTGGTAGCCGCCGACCCGCTGCGGCCCCTCCGCCAGACGCCCGCCCGCGGTGACCGCGAGGATCTGCATGCCGCCGCAGATCCCGAAGACCGGGACGTCGGCGCCCATCACGAGGTCGGTCAGCGGCTTGTAGTAGTCGCGGTCATAGGCCCGGACCTTGGTGCCGCTCAGGACGATCGCCTGGTAGCGGCCGTCGAGCCGGGCGGGCACCGACGCCACGTCGACCGCCTCGGTCTCCGAGCCCAGCTCCTCGAAGCGCCGGCGGAGCTGTTTCAGGGACAGCGTGCCGTTGTTGATGACCAGTACACGGGGTTGCGCCACGAGCTGTGCTCCTCACGTTCGCGTGATGACAGTGCCGGTACGGGCGGCGAGCAGGTCCGTGACGGACGCGCTGCCGATGGTGACCCGCTCCACGCCGCGTTCCAGGGCCTCGCCGGCGGCCCGCAGTTTCTTGCGCATGCCACCGGTGGCGCCCTTGTCGCGGAAGTCGGCCGCGGCCTGCGCGGTGATCCGGGACACGGGCTCCCCGTCGATCAGCAGATGTGCGACATCGGTGACGAGGACCAGGTCGGACGCGCCGGTGGCCCCCGCGACGGCGGCGGCGGCCCGGTCGGCATCGGTGTTGACCTCCTGGCCCGCCGCGTTCCGGGCCAGCGGGGTGATGAGGTGGGCATGGCCAGGCCGGAGGCTCTTCAGCGGCGCCGGGTCCACCCCGGTGATCGGGCCGACGAGGTTCTCCAGCTCGACGAGCTGCTTGCCCTGCCACCACCAGCGCTCGCCCTCGCCGGCGCTGACCAGACCGTCGCTGCCGAGCAGCCGCTCCGCCGAGATGCCCCGTCGTTCGAGCCGCCCGAAGACCTCCTCGGCCATCCTGGTGCTGACGGTCTTGATGTCGGCGATGACCTCGGGCGTGGTCCAGCGGCTCTGGTTGCCGTACCGGTCGCGCAGGATCGCCGACGGCTCGCTGTAGCGGGGGCTGAGCCGCTTGAGCGGCTTGGACCAGCCGTGCACGAGGACCAGCGGCCGCTCCTGTCCGTGCCGGGCCAGGTCGTCCCACCAGGTGCCGTCGAGGTCGTCGAGGCAGCTGCCGCCGAGTTTCACCACGGTCGGGGGCGGGCTCTTCCGGTCCTCCCGGCTCTCCGGGCTCTGCGGGCTCTTCCCGGTGGCGCTCATGCGGGCATCACCGGATGCATCGTCAGGCCCGTCTCCTCGGGCAGCCCGAACCGTATGTTCGCGGCCTGCACGGCCTGGCCCGCCGCGCCCTTGACGAGGTTGTCGAGGGCGGCGAGGACGACGACGCGGCCGCCCGCGTCCTGGTCCTCGTCACACAGGACCGTCACATCGCAGAAGTTCGAGCCCAGGACGGCCTGCGGGTCGGGCACCGGGATCAGCGTCTCGGCGTGCCGACGCACCCGCACGAAGCGGCTCCCCTTGTAGAAGCGTGTGTACGCCCGCTGGAGCTCGCGTTGGTCGACGGCCTCGTCCATGAACACGTACGAGCTGGTGAGCAGGCCGCGCACATGCGACACGCCGTACGCGGACATGGTCAGCGAGCCGATGGTGCCCGGCTTGCTCCGCTCCAGGAAGTCGCGGACCTCGCCGGCGTGCCGGTGCCCGGTCGGGGCATACGGGGCGATGGCGCCGTTGCGCAGCGGGTGCAGATCGGCGGTGCGCAGCGACAGGCCGCCGCCGCTGGAGCCGCTCTTGCCGTCCACCACCACGGTCTTGAGGTCCAGACCGAGGCCGAGGGTGAGCGGTGCGAGGCCGAGGGTGATCGCGGTGGCGTAGCAGCCTGGCAGCGAGATCAGCGCGGCGTCCGCCAGCTGGTCGCCGACCAGCTCCGGCACCCCGTACACGAAGCGGTCCGCGAGGTCGGTGCGCCGCTTCACCTTCGGGTACCAGCGGTCGTGCAGCTCCGGCGTACGGATGCGGAATGCGCCGCTGAGGTCGACGACGGCCGGGACCCGGTCGGCGAGCAGCGCGGCCAGCTCCGCCGAGACCGGCGCGGGGGTGGCCAGGAAGAGCACGTCGACCTGGTCGGCGATGTCCTCGGTGACGGGCTGCACGGTCAGGCCCAGGTCGATGCGGAGTCCCGGATGCAGCTCGGCCGGGCGCCTGCCGATGTGGGAGGAGCCGCCGAGGAAGGTCAGCTCCAGGTCGGGGTGTTGGGTGATCAGTCTGATGAGTTCGCCGCCGGCGAGCCCGGAGGCGCCGACGACTCCTGCACGGATCATGCGAGTAGCTCCTGGAGGTGACGGCCGATGGCCGACGGGATGTCCGCTCCGGTCGCGGAGGCCACCGCCCGGAAACCGGGGGCGTGGTTGACCTCGTTGACGACGTAGCCGTCGGGGGTGCCGAAGAGGTCGACTCCGTAGATCCCGGTGCCGAGTTCCGCCACCACGCCGTCGATGATCTTCAGTACGTCGGGGTCGTGGGCGACGGCGCGGCTGCTGTTGCCGAGCGCCGCGTTGTTGCGCCAGTCGGTGCCGCCGCTCTCGAACTCGGCGGCGGCGACGAGCTCGTGCCCGACGACGAGGCAGCGCACCGATGTGCCGCCGCCCAGGTACGGCTCCACCAGGCAGGCCTGCTCGAAGGCGTGCCCGAGGTCCTCGACGTAGTCGTACACGGACTGGGCCGTGTCGGCGTGCCGGATCAGCGTGACCCGCTTGCCCATGCCGCCGAAGACGGGCTTGAGGACCAGCGGGAGCTCCAGCTCGCCCAGGGCCTTCTCGAAGTCCTTGCGGGAGAGCACCAGCCGGAAATCCGGCACGGGGACGCCCGCGGTGCGCAGCACGGTGCGCAGGACCGCCTTGTTCTCGCAGGCGGTGATCGCTCCGGCCGTGTTGAGGGTGGGCACTCCGGCCGCCTCGGCGAGCGTGGCGACCAGGCCGCCGCGGGTGTAGCTGCGGCTGCGCACCAGCACCGCGTCGTAGCCCTGGACGGACGGGGCGTGCGGATCGCCGAGGCACAGGGACTCGTCGTTGACCCAGTCGATGCGCAGGCCGAAGTCGGGTGCGGTCTGCATCAGTTGGCGTTCCTCCCAGCTGATGCGGTCCGCGACGATGGCAACTGTCGTGGTCATCTCACTGACCCCAGTCGCGCAGCTGCACCTCGACCATCTGGAGGGACAGCCGGCCGTCCTGGACGTCCTCGACGCGCAGCGTGAGCATGCACTCGGGGCAGGACAGGGTCTCGCCCTGGACCATCGACGGGACGGTGAGATCGGTTTCGCACTCGGGGCAGACGCCGGAGAGGGTGGCGGTGGACATGAGTCAGCTCCATAGGTCGTCGCGGGTGACGTGAATGAGGTGGAGGTGAATGAGGTGGAGGAGGATGAGGTGGACCGGCGGATGGCCGGGGTGGCGGGCGAGGTTCAGGCGGCCTGGAAGTCGACGGCCGCCTTGCGGATCCCGTCCCGGTCGAGCAGCGGGTCTCCGTCGCGCTCCTGCCGCTCGGCGAGCCACGGCGTGAAGGAGTCGACGTCGACGGAGACGCCCGCGCCGTCGAGCGCCCACTTGACGAGCGCGGAGGTGAGACGGGTGCGCACGCGCAGCTCGCGGGCGTTGCCGACGAGTTCGGCGGGCAGCGTTTCGTACGCCTCCGGGTTGCTGAGCTGGCCCGGCAGTTCGTAGGCGAAGGCGTGCGGGGTGGTCGGCCCTGACTGGAAGGCGTCGCCCAGGCCGGAGCCCTGGAGCGCGACCCGCGACAGCTCGGTGAGGTGGGTCAGGTCGAAGCGGGTGTCGCCGTGGATGACGCGCAGCGAGGTGAGCAGCTCGGCCAGCGGGGCGTTGCCGCCGCGTTCGCCGATGCCGCCGACGGTCGCGGAGATCCACCGGGCTCCCGCACGGACGGCGGCGAGGGAGTTGGCGACGGCCATGCCCAGCATGTTGTGCGAGTGGATCTCGATCTCGGAGCCGTCGATCGCGGTGATGTCGCCGACCACCTCCTCCATCTGCCAGGGCGACAGATACGCGACGGTCTCCGCCAGCCGGAACCGGTCGGCGCCGGCCTCGAAGCCCGCGGTGACGTAGGGGACGAGCCGCTCCCTGGGGGTGCGGGCACCGTCCTCGCCGCTGAAGGTGACGTGGAAGCCGCGCTCCTTCGCCTGGGAGATCGCCGAACGGGCCAGTGTCTGGAGGAACTTGGCGCTGGGCGAGCCGAGCTTCAGCTCGGCGTGCTGCTCGGAGGTGGGGATGGAGTACATGATGTGGCGCACACCGAGGCGCTCGGCCTCGTCGAGGGCCGTCGCGACCTGCTGGCGGTCGCGCACCACGACGAGCGTCATGCTGCGCTCGGGGCCGACGGCCTCATGGGTGGCGAGGACGAGGTCGGCGTCCTTGGAGCCCGGGCCGGAGACCATGCCGACCTCGACCAGGTCGATGCCGGTCCTCACCAGCAGGTCCGCGATGACCGCGGCGTCCCTCGGGCCGAACTCGACGCCGGCCATGTGCGCGGAGTCGCGCAGCGTGGCGTCGGATATGCGGGGCAGCCCCGGCGCTTTCTCCAGGGTTTCCGTTTCTGCCATTTCCTTCACTCCTTGTTCCGCACGTGGTCGGTGAACCGAGATGAAAGGGTTCGGCGGGCGGTGATCCCTACACTCCAACGAACTGCGGTTCAGAACAAGGAGATTCGGGTCAGGGCTGTGTGCGGAACTGTCAAGGAATGTCAGGAAGGAAAGGCAGTGCAAGGCGGTTGTGCGCGGGGCGTCATTTCCGGCGGGCTGGGCCGCCGTGATGGCAGCGCTCGCCCTACCGTGCCGCCATGGACCTTTTCTCACTGCCCAGGCTCGGGGTCGTCGTGCCGCCGGAGAACCCCACCGCGGAACCGGAATTCACCTGTCTTCTCGGAGCCCGCCTCAATGTGTACACGTCCCGTTTCCCGATGGTGCAGGGAACGGGTCTCAGGGAAATGCTGGAGACGTACAACCGGGTACTGCCGGAGACCCTCGGCGACTTCGGCGCCATGCGCCTGGACGCCGCCGTGGTGGCGTGCAGCGCCTCGCACTACCTGCTCGGCCCCGAGGGCGACCGCGCGCTGTGCGACGACCTGTCGGCGCGCGCCGGCTTCCCCGTGCGCTCCTCGACCCAGGCGATCCTCGCGGCGTGCGAGGCGCTCGGCGTGACCCGTCTGACGCTCGTCTCGCCCTACCAGCCGTGGCTCACCGACACGTCCCGCGCCTTCTGGGAGCGGGCCGGGCTCACGGTCGACGGCGTCGTCCTCGTCCCCGCGGCGCGTCACCCGGACGGCGCCGAGCACTACGACCCGTACGAGGTGACCACGCAGGCGATTCTGCGGCGCATACGGGAGAGCCGGCTCCCCGGCGGCACCGCGCTGCTGTTCACCGGGACCGGCATGGGCACGCTCGCCGCCCTCGCCGAACTCGCCGCGGAGGACGCCGGCCGCCCGCTGCTGTCCTCGAACCTGGCCTCCGCCTGGTGGGCGCGGCGGGCGGTGGGCACCGGCGCCGGCGACGCGCACCCGCTGCTGCGGCGCCTGGACGGCCAGTCGGGCGGTGCCCGGGCGGTGTGACGCAGGACAGTGCCCCGGGCGGCGCGACATACGACAGTGCCCCGGGCGGCGCGCTGCACGGCGCGCGGTCCGGGGCACTCGGCACGGATCGCACCAGGGCTCGTACCTCGTACGGAGTCGGCCCCCACGAACGCTCAGCCCGCGGACACCTCCGGCACCCGCCAGGCGTGGCCCATGCGATAGCCGATCCCGCGGACCGTGATGATCCATCCGCTGGATCCGAGTTTCGCCCGGAGGCTGCTGACATGTGTGTCGATGGTGCGACTGGTCTGTTCCCAATTGCTCCCCCACACCTTGGCCATCAACTCCTTCCGGGACACCACGGTTTCCGGATTGGCGGCCAGTGTGTAAAGGAGCTCGAATTCCTTCGACGTGACGTCGATCACCTGGTCGCGGAGGCGGACTTCCCGAGTCCGCGGATCGATGTGGAGCGGACGCAGGGAAATGCTCTCCGCAATGCCCGACGCGGGGCGGGAGCGGCGCAGCACCGCCTCGATACGGGCACCTAATTCCCTGGCCCCCCAGGCTTTGGCGACACAGTCGTCCGCGCCGGCCTTGAGCGCGAGTATCCGCTCCAGTTCGTCGTCGAGGTGAGTGAAGGCGACCAGGGGAATATCGCTCTCGCCCCTCAGGGAACGGCACACCTCCAGTCCGTCGATGTCGGGCAGCTCCAGGGAGAGCAGCACCAGATCGGCGTCACGGTAGGTGCGCAGGGCCCGTGCCCCCGTGTCGACGCTGCGGGCGGCGTATCCGAGCCGGCGCAGATCGCGCACCATCGCTTCGGCGGCGGAGGCTTCCCGCTCCACCACGAGTACGTTTCTCACGTCCCGGACCTTCCTCTTCGGCGTCTCGTCAGCTCGCTGCTTCGGCCGGCGCCGCGGGCGGCGCCGCCGCGGACAGGGGAACGGGGCCGGGTGCGCCGTAGAGGTGCTGGTAGACGTACGCGGCCGAGGTCATGGTCATGTGGTGGTGCCAGCCGGGGAAGGAGCGGCCCGCGAAGTCGAGTACGCCGAACCGTTCCTGCAGTGTGGCGACGGTCGACCGGACGGCGGCGCGGCTGCGCACCAGCGCCATGACCTCCTCCACGCGCCGGTCCGTGAGGCTGGTGATCCAGTACCGCGCGGCCGCCGGGCCGCCCGGGTCGGGGAGCTCCAGTACCCGGTAGCCGCGCGAACCGTCCCCGCCGGCGCGGCGCCCCGGCAGGCGCACCGTCCCGGCATACGCGTGGATCGGCACCGCCTTGGAGCGGCCCTCCGCCGTCTGACGCGCGATCACATGCGGCTCCCGGGCGTGCCGCGCCTCCATCAGCCCGCCGACGGTCATCACGGTCGGGGTGCGCCCGGTGATCACGACCTGGCCCGGCTCGACCTCGCACACGATGTCGAGCCGGTGCCGGGCGAGCCCGGCCAGCACCCCGCCGGCGTCGTCGGACCGGGTGAGGTCGAGGACCCAGGGGATGGGGTGAAGCCGTGGCTGCGCGGCGACGTCGGCCGCGTAGTCGAGGACATGGGCGCCGACGGGGCGGGTGGTCTCCGCCTCCGGTATACGCGCCCGGAGCCTGCGCTGCCGGTCCCTGCCCCAGGCGTCGTCGAGCACGAGGCTCCAGCCCACGGGGAAGCAGTGGGAGTCCGTGGCGAGGAAGAGCCCCACGGCCCGCTGGCAGTTGACGGTCCGTCCGGTCGCGGTGTCCAGGCGGCGGTGCACGCCGACCGAGTGTTCGCCGCGCTTGGGGATGATGAGTTCGGCGACGGTCCACGCGTACGGCGCCGCGCTCGCGGCGACCCGCAGGGCGAGCCTGCGGCGGACCGGCTCCCACTCCCACGGGCTGGCGTTGATGAACTGGTGCAGGCCGTGCGCCGCCGCCGCGGGCAGCAGCTCGGTCCGCGCCATGCGCCGTGGGGTCTTCTTGCCGGAGACATGGATCAGGCCCCGAAGATACGCCCGTGCCCAACGGCGTTGCTCCGCCCGGTAGAGCGGTCTGAAGATCTCCTCCAGGAACGTCTGCATGCGCGTGCCCTCGTCCGCCGCCGCGGACACGGGCACCTTGCTTGACGACATGTAACGCTACGCCCCCTCGTATTCGCATCGCTCGCACCGAAGCCGGTGCACAGCGCTCGCTACGAGGCACAAAAATACCGTCTCGAAGGAAAAATTCACGGGCTGCTGGCCGACTTTGCGACTTCACCCTCTGACCAGCAAGAACGTGGTCGGGCGGGGTGCGTGGCGGTTGCGGCTCACCGTGCGGCGCCGGCCCGCGGGCGGTGGTACGGCCGGTCCTCGCTGCCGTCCGCAGGCGCCGTCACGGCACACGGGGGCCGCCGAAGGCCCGGGGGAGCGGTAAGCCTTCGGCGGCCGTTCAAGGGGTCTGGGCCGGGCGGGGGCAACCGGCCGTTCCCGCACGCGAGATGGTCATGACGTCCCGATATCGGTCGATGGGCGGACCCTGAACTCCCGCTGGAAACAGGGAGGGTCAGGGGCCGCCCACCGCCTTGTGCGGCCGCGCTACTTGCTCGCGCTGCCTGCTGGCGCCGCCTGCTCGCGCGGCTTACGCCGAGGGCCGCTTGGCAGGGAAGCCGTGGCTGCGGGCGAAGACGACGACCGCGATCACCGGCAGCAGGAGCAGCAGCACGGTCCAGGGGAAGGAATCGCTGCCGGCCACGTCGAGCAGGATGCCTCCGATGACACCGCCGCCCGCCATGGCGACGTTCCACAGCGTCACGAGCATCGCCTGGGCCGCGTCGGCGGAGTCGCCGCCCGCGTCGCCGACGGCCGTCTGCAGCAGGGTGGGCACGCCGCCCCAGCCCAGACCCCACAGGGCGGCCGCGACGTACACGAGCGCCGTGTTGTCGGCGAGGACCGCGAGCAGCGCCGCGGCCACGGCGACCAGCAGGGCGCTGGCGATCGTCAGCGAGCGCAGCCGGTGGTGGATCTGGGCACCCACGATCCAGATGCTGACGAGCGAGGCGGCGCCGAAGACGAGCAGCACCAGGTCGGTGTTGCCGCCCATGCCCAGGTCGTCGAGGAACGTGGCGATGTAGGCGTACAGGATGGTGTGGGCCAGGACGAAGACGAGGGTGACGAACAGGACCGGGCTCACACCCGGGACGCGCAGCGCCCGCAGCATCTTCGGCCGCTCACCGCGCTCCTGCCCCGGGTAGTCCGGCACCGTCACGAAGATCCACAGCAGCAGGAGCACCGTGAGCGCCGTCATCGACAGGAAGGCCACGCGCCAGCCGAGCGCCGTGCCGAGGAAGGTCCCGGCGGGCACGCCGAGCGAGAGCGCCACCGGGATGCCCGCCATGGCGACGGCGATGGCCTTGCCCTGGAGGTGGACGGGCGCCATGCGCCGCGCGTAGCCGGCGAGCAGGGCCCAGGCCAGACCCGCGGCGACACCCGCGACGAAGCGCGCCACCATCGTCAGGCCGTAGGCCGACGACACCGCCGTGATCGTGTTGGCGACCGCGAAGCCCGCCATGGCCGTCAGCAGCAGCCGCTTGCGCCGCCAGCCCGCGGTGGCCGCGGTCAGCGGGATCGCGGTGAGGGCGGTGCCGATCGCGTAGATCGTGACGGTCTGACCGGTCGCGGACTCGCTCACATGGAGGTCGTCGCTCATCGCCGGGAGGAGTCCGGCGGGGAGGGTCTCGGTGAGGCTGGTGATGAAGACGGCGGTGGCGAGGGCGAGCAGGGCGAGGAGCGGGAGCTTCTGCTGCTCCTCGCCCCCGCCCTTCGCCCGTGGCGCGGCACGGCTGTCCGTACCGGGAGCGGCCGCGGTGTCGGGTGAGGTGCTCATGTGATGTGCTCCGGTTCTTCGGGGGACGTGGTGTCTTCTGCTCGGACGGGGTGTCCGAGTGCTTGCGCGGGGTGGCCGAGGCCGCCGTCGACGGGGAGCTGGGCGCCCGTCGTGAAGGTGGCGTCCGTGGCCAGGAAGAGCGCGGCGCGGGCCACCTCCTCGGCGGAGCCGCGACGGCCGAGCGGCGGCAGCGGCGAGGCGCCGCCCGCCGGTGCCTCGATACAGCCCGGCGCCACCGCGTTGACGCGGATGCCGCGGGAGACCAGCTCGGCGGCGAGCGCGTGTACGGCGGCGGGGGACGGGGCGGGGGCGGTGAGCACGACCGCGCCGCCGTCCCTGAGGTGCGGCAGCAGCGGGCGGGCCGTGACCATGGCGTCGGCGAACACGAAGTCGAGGTCGAGGTCAAGGTCGACGCCGAGTCCGACGCCGAGTCCGACGCCGAGTCCGACGTCGGGACCGTCCGAGCCGTCGAGGCCCTCCACGTCGTCGACGCCGTGCGTGCCTTCGGCGTCGATCGTCTCCACCGCCTTCACGGCCTTCACCGCCTCCACCGGGGCGACCACGCGGGCGGCGGAACCCAGCTCGGCGCACGCCTCCGCGCGCTCCTCCGCGGAGCGGGCGGTGAGCAGGACCTCCGCACCGCCCTCGACGAGGCGCTTGGCGATGGCCAGGCCGATCCCGGTCGCCTGGCCGACGACCGCGGCCCTTCTGCCCGCGTACCTGGTCATGTGCCGCCCCCTTCTGGAGTCCTGCCTTGCCGCAGGCACGACTGTGCGCTCCGGCGCTTCGGAGAAGCTTCGGAGCCGCTGACGGTCGGCTGACGGCCCTCCGGCGCCCGCCCCGGGGCGGCGGGGCGGGGCCCGGGTGCGCAGGGCCAGGACATGTACGGTGGCCGGTATGCGGTTTGGGGTGCTCGGGCCACTCGTGGTGTGGGACGACGAGGGAGAGACGGTCAAGGTCCCCGAGGCCAAGGTCCGGGCGCTGCTCGCCGATCTGCTCGCGCACGACGGGGGTCCGGTCTCCGCGGACCGTCTCATCGACGACCTGTGGGGCGGCGAGCCGCCGGGCAAGCCGGCGGGCGCCCTCCAGGCCAAGGTCTCCCAGTTGCGCCGGGTACTCGGCCGCGACCGCGTGGTGCGCCAGGCGCCGGGCTACCGGCTGCGGCTCGACGGGGCCGCCGACGAGGTGGACGCCGACCGGTTCCGCGCCCTTGTCGCCGAGGCCCGCCCCGTACGGGACCCGCGGGCACGGGCGGCACTGCTCACCCAGGCCCTCGACTTGTGGCGGGGGCCCGCTTACGCGGACTTCGCGGACGAGGAGTTCGTACGGGGCGCTGCGCAGCGCCTCGCGGAGCAGCGGCTGTCCGTCGTGGAGGAGCAGGCCGACGCCCGCCTGGAGGCCGGGGACCATGTCCTCCTCGCCGGAGAACTGGCCGACCTCGTGGTCCGGCATCCGCTGAGGGAACGCCTGCGCGCCGCCCAGATGCGCGCGCTCTACCTGGCGGGCCGCCAGAGCGAGGCCCTCGCGTCGTACGAGGACCTCCGCGCGCGGCTCGCCGACGAGCTGGGCGTCGACCCCAGCCCCGCCCTCAGCGCCCTCCACCGGTCGGTCCTCCGCCAGGACCCGGGCCTCTGCCCCACCGGGGTCCCCCCGACGCCGCCGGAGTCGGCCTCGGCGCCGCCCGGGCAGACCTCCGTGATGGCGGGGCAGGACTCGACGGCGGGGCAGACCTCCGCGACGACGATGCAGCCCGCTACGGCGACGGTGCAGTCCGCCACGGCGACGGGCCAGGGCCCTGCTGCGGCCGGGGCCGGGGCCGGCTCTGCGTCCCCCGGGCCGGGACTCCGCGGCACCGAGGGCGCAGAACCGGCGGTGCCGCCGGCGGCCGGAGCCCACGCGAACCTTCCCGTGGCGCTCACGCCGCTCATCGGGCGCGATCAGGCGCTCGGGCGGCTTTCGGGGCTCCTGGGTGCCGCGCGGCTGGTGACGCTCACCGGGCCCGGCGGGGTCGGGAAGACCCGGCTGGCGGTGGCGGCGGCCGGTGTGGAGGCGGCCGGGGCGCCGGGCGGGGAGTTGTCGGACGGGGTGTGGCTCGTGGAGTTCGCCGGCGTGCGCGCCGGCAGCGCCGCAGACCTCGCACAGGTCGTCGCCGCCACCCTCGGCATCCGGGACGATGCCCCGTCCGCACTGCCGGGTGCCGGTGCCGGTGCCGGCGCCGGAGGGCCGTCCCCCGCCCACCGGCTCGCCGCCGCACTGCGGGACCGCCGCATCCTGCTCGTCCTGGACAACTGCGAGCACGTCGTCGACGCCGCCGCCGAGCTCGCTGAGCTGATGCTGCGCACCGCCCCCGGCCTGCGCGTGCTGACCACCAGCCAGGAGCCGCTCGGGCTGGCCGGCGAGGCCGTGTTCCTCGTCGAGCCGCTCCGGACCGCCGATGCCGTGCGGCTGTTCACCGAGCGCGCCGCCGCCTCCGCTCCCGGCTTCCCCCGGGACCTGGAGGCGTTCGCCCCGGCCGACCGCGAGGCCGTCGCCGAGATCTGCCGTCGCCTCGACGGCATCCCGCTCGCCCTCGAACTCGCCGCCACCCGCGTACGCGCCCTGGGCGTACGGGAGCTCGCGGTCCGACTCGGCGACCGGTTCCGGGTCCTGACCGCCCGACAGCGGGGCGCGCCCGCCCGCCAGCAGACCCTGCGGGCCATGATCGACTGGAGCTGGGAGCTGCTCAGCGCGCCCGAACGCATCGTCCTGCGCCGCCTGGCGGCGCACAGCGACGGCTGCGACCTGGACGCCGCGGAAGCGACCTGCGCGGGTGACGGCGTCGCCCGTGAGGAGGTGCTCGATCTGGTGACGCGGCTCGTCGACCGGTCCCTCGTGGTCGTCGTGGACGGGCCCACCGGGCCCCGCTACCGGCTCCTGGAGTCCGTCGCGGTGTACGCGACCGAGCGGCTGCACGAGATGGCGGACGTCACCGCCGTACGCGACCGCCATCTGCGCCACTACCTCGCGCTCGCCGAGCGCGCCGAGCCCCGGCTGCGCGGCGCCGACCAGCGGTCCTGGCTGGCCTGCCTGGACGCCGAGGCCGGCAATCTGCGCACGGCGCTCGACGAGGCGGTGCGCCGCGCCGCCCCGGGGCAGGCCGACGAGGCGGTACGGCTGGCCACCGCCCTGTCCTGGTGGTGGTTGCTGCGCGGGCGCCTGACCGAGGCCCGCCGCAGCCTGTCGGCCGTCCTCGTCGCCGCCAAGGACACTGCACCCGAACTCGCCCTGCTGCATGCCGCGTTCGCGCTGCTCACCGGTGACCACGCCGAGACGGACGCCACCGTCACCGTCACCGCGACCGTCACCGCGACCGTCACCGCGACCGTGGCCGCCGAAGCCGTCCCCGACCCCGTGCGCCGCGCCCGCGCCCTGTGGCTGTGCGCGTACGGCCTGTTCAGCGCGGGCGAGGCCGCCGCCGGTGAAGAGCTGAACACCCACGCCCTCGCCGTCTTCACCGCTGCCGGTGACCAGTGGGGCACCGCCGCCGCACTCGGCCTGCGGGCCACGCTCGCGCTGGTCCACGGCGACCTCGCCGGGCTCGGCAGGGACGGGCTGCGCAGCGCCGCGCTCTTCCGCGAGCTGGGCGACCGCTGGGGCGAGCTGCAGACCGTCTCGCCGCTCGCCGCGCTCGCCGAGATCAAGGGCGACTACGCCGACGCGGCGCGCCGTCAGCGCGAAGGTCTGGAAATAGCACGGGAGTTGGGCCTGGAGGCCGAGGTGTCGGCGCGGCTGTCCGGGCTCGGCCGACTGGCGCTACTGGCCCGCGACTGGGAGGGCGGCCGTGATCTGCACGAGCAGGCGCGCCGCATCGCCGTCGAACAGGGCTACAAATACGGCGAGATCCACTCGGAGATGGGCCTCGCGCTCGGGGCGCGCCGCTCCGGCGACCTCGATGCCGCGGAGGCCCACCTGCTGCATATCCGCGACGGCCATGCCGACGTGTCCTCGGAGGCCGGCGACCATCTGCTCCTCGCCGAACTCGGCTTCATCGCCGAACTGCGCGGCGACGCGGACCGGTCCGTCGCCCATCACCTGCGCGGCCTTGACGTCGCCCGTTCCCTCGGCGAGCCGCGCGCGCTCGCCCTGTCCCTGGAGGGCCTCGCGGGCGCGGCGGCCCTGCACCGTCACGGCGACAGTCACGGCCAAGGGCCCGGCCAAGGTCACGGCCAAGGACCCGGGCACGAGTCGGCCGCCGTGTGCGCGGCCCTGCTGCTCGGTGCGGCGGACGCGGCGCGCCGCGGTGTGGGCGCCCCGCTGCCGCCCGCCGAGCGCGGCGACGTCGACCGCATCACGGAGGCGGTGCGGGCCGCCCTGGGCGGGGGGCCCGCCTTCACGGAGGCGTTCGAGCGCGGCGCCCGACTGACTCCGGAGGAAGCGGTGCGGCAGGCCCGTACGGCGCTCGACCGGCCGACGGACGGGGCGGCTTGAGAGCACCCGGCTGATCCGGACGCGGCATCAGCGGCCCTGGGCCGAGGGACAGAGTTCGACCTCCTCCTCGGCCCACGGGATGATCGTCCGCACCACCGCGAGCGTGCGCTCCAGAAGGTCGGCACGGTTGTTGAGCACCCAGGAGATGTGCTGCGCACCGAAGAAGGCCGAGACCAGGACGGTGGCGAGCGTGGCGGGGGAGGGGATGTCGCCAGGGCCGCCCGCCTCGGCTCTCCGCGCCAGCCACGAGGTGATCAGGTTGGTGTACGCCTCGTACGGGAGCGGGAGTTGGGCGCCGATCAGCTGCCGTTCGAGCTGGAGCCGCGCTCCGGCCTGAAGGACCGTCTCGTCGCGGAACGCCACGGCAGTCCGGATCAGGAGTTCGGCGACGGAGCTGACCGGCGGGAGCCCCAACTCCTCCACGGAGTCGGCGATGACGGCGATCCGGCGGTAGAACAGGTCGGTCACCGCGACGGCGAGGGCGTCCTTGTTCTCGTAGTGGAAGTAGACCGCACCCTTGGTCATTCCGGCCGACTGGGCCACGTCCAGGATGGTGACGGCGGGATAGCCCTTGGCGGCGAACGCCTGGGCGGCGGCGGTGAGTACGCGCTCCCGTGTCCGAACCGCTCGCTCCTGCTTGAGTTCCTTGGTGCTCACCTGGAGCGGAGTGCCGAAGGTCTCACCGGACGTTGCCATGATCATCTACTTCCGCTCTTTTGAAGAAACCTGCTCGAAGGTATATTCGCCGTCGAGGGTCGGGCCTCGCACTGGCCGGCCCCGATCTCGAGGGGGAGAAGCCATGCAGCACCGCCGATCGCGGCGAGAAACTCCTGGTGATCTGGTGCGACAGGATCCGGAGCTCGCCTTCCAGCGCACGGTCTCCCGCAGGCTCGTGCACCGGGCCGCGGTGGCCGAAGTCTTCGTCACGGACGCCGTGGTGCTCGGGGAGGACCACTTCCTGGTCGGCAGTCAGTGGCCCCGGGACCATGCGCTCTACCATCCCGACGCCCATCGCAGAAGCGACCCGCTGCTGTTCGCCGAGACGATCAGGCAGGCCCTCGTCTATCTGGCCCACTGGCACTACGGAGTCCCGCTCACCCACCGCTTCGTGGGCTACGACACGGACTTCGAGATCACCGATCCTGGCGCTCTGCACGTGGGCGGCCGGCCGATGCCCGTGGAGCTCGAAGCGCGGTGGCGCTGGACCGACCACCGGCCGCCCCGCCGCTACGGCGCCCGGCTCGAGGTGCAGCTCTCGGTCGCCGGCCGCATCTGCGGCCGCGGCAGCCTGCGGGTCGTGGCGGTCGACGAGCGCAGCTATCGGATTCTGCGCCGTCGCGGCGACGCGACCGGACCGGCCGCCGCCGCGCCCGCCGGGCCGCCCCAGCGGCTGGAGCCGGGGCCGGTCGGCCGGCTGCGCGCCAAGGACAGTGTGCTGGCGCCCGGTTCGTCGCCGGACGAGTGGCAGCTGCGGGCCGATCCGGACCATGCGATCCTCTTCGACCACCCCACCGACCACCTGCCGCTGATGGTGCTGCTCGAGGGGTTCCGCCAGCTGGGGCACCTGCTGACCCACGACGCGGCGGCCCCGCAGGCCGGCCCTGCGTACGTGCTCGTGGCGGCGGCCGTCGACTGCCTCGCCTGGGGTGAACTCGACGTGCCCACCCGGCTCGTCGTGCGCGATGACGTCACCGCGCCGGGAACGCCGGCAGCGCCGGGAGCGCTGGGGGGACCGGGCGCACCGGGTGGGCCCGGAGCACCGGCCGACCGCCGGCTGCGCTTCGACGCGATCCAGGCGGACACGCTGATCGCGACCTGCGGCTCCGTGTGGGCCCCGGTGCAGCCGGAGGCGGCAGACGAACAGCCTTGCGGCCCGCAGGAAAAGAAGTCCGGCCTGGAGGAACGGCACTCCGGTGTGCCGGTGCCCTGCGCGTAGGTCCCCGGGATCCTTCGGGCGGGGACTTCCGTCGCTGCCGCCGGGTGAGGGAACGTAACAACCCATGCCCTGCCTCTCCTTGTGACGGGCATGGTCGGCGAGCCGAACCGATTACAAACCGTCGAGAACGAATCGTACTGGAGGATGGCCGGAATACGAAGGCTTGATTGCGAAGTGGTTTCCCCGGGCGAGTGTCTCCCCGGACGACCCGACCACGACCCGACCACGAGCCGTGTTCCTGGCCAACTCTGCGTCCACGAAGGGGAATCATGTCCGAGACCGCTGTCCGGCGCGCTGACACCGATCCGCGCGGACGACCGGCCGCCGGGCTGAGCCCGCAAGCGACGCGGCGGGCGGCCGATGCGGCCCTCCAGGACGCGCGTGATGCCCGGCGGCACCGGCGGATCACCGGCGGAACGGTCACCGCTCTGGAAGCCGCGGGCTTCGCGCGCCACTTCGTCCCGCGGCGCTGGGGCGGCAGCGAGGGCACCTTCGGCGAGGTGTTCCGGGCAGCCGTCACGGTGGGGGAGGGCTGCGCATCGGCGGCGTGGTGTGCCGTGCTGTGGGCGGCACACGGCCGGTTCGCGGCGATGCTGCCCGAGCAGGGGCAGAAGGAGATCTGGGGCGTGGGCCCCGATGCCCGGATCGCGGCAGCCATCGTCCCCCCGTCGGGCAGCGCCGCCAGGGTGGCCGGAGGGTGGCTGCTCCACGGCGAATGGTCCCTCGCCAGTGGGATCGACCACGCGGACTGGGTGCTGCTGGCCGCACCGGAGACCGACACTCCGGGCCGCCCGGCGCGTGTCTTCGCCGTCCCCAAGAGCGCCGTGGAGGTCCACGACACCTGGAACAGCACGGGTTTGCGCGCCACCGGCAGCAACACGGTGAGCCTGGCGGCGACCGTCGTGCCCGACGGCCGCAGCGCTCCGCTGGCCGCGCTGCTCAGGGGCGACGGCCTCGAAGGTGTCGCGCGCTGCCACGCGGCGCCCGCCCATCTCGCGGGCGGCCTGATGTTCTGCGCGCCCGCGCTCGGCGCCGCCCGCCGGTCCCTGGCCACCTGGAACGAGTGGGCTCGGACGCCTGCCCCCGACGGGGCCCGGCCCCTGGACCGCCCCTCGGTACAGGAGCGGATGGCCCGCTCGGCCGCCGAGATCGAGGCGGTCGAGCTGATGCTGTGCGAGGCCGCGAGGAGAGCGGACACCGAGCCGGTCACCGCCGAGGCCGTCGCCCGCAACCAGCGGGATGCCGCCGTCGCCGCCGAATGGCTGGCCGCGGCGGTCGACAGGCTCTTCCGCACCGGTGGGGCGCATCTCCGCGACGCCGACGGCGACCTGCACCGGTACTGGGCCGACGTGCTGACCGTCGCGTCCCACGGTGCGCTGCGCCTGGAGCCGGCCGCCGAAGCGTACGCACGATCCCTCGGCGGCAGCGGTGCGGACGATGCCTGACCGCCGCCGTACGGCTTCTGCGCCGCCAGTCGCCACGCCGCCGGCGCTCCGTGGCGGACGGCCCTCCCGCCCCCGCACCACACCTGCCGGACCATGAGGAGACCACCCGTGCCCCGCCCCTCCCGCTTGGCGTTCAGCGATGTGGACGAGACGCTGATCAGCGGCAAGAGCCTGTTCGACTTCCTGGACTTCTACTTCTCCGGGCGCCACGGAGCCGAGGGCGCCCGGCACGCGGCCGAGGCGCGGCGGCGTATCGCCGCGCTGATGGCCGGGGGTTCCCCGCGCGAGGCGGGCAACCGGCTGTACTACGAGGCGTGGCAGGGCGAGCCGCTCGCCACCGTCACCGACTGGGGTGCCAGGTGGTTCGCCCATCGGAGCGCCACGCCGGGCTTCTATGTGCCCGCCACCTTCGCCGCCCTGCGCGCGCACCAGGAGGACGGGGACCATGTCGTCCTGGTCTCGGGCTCCTTCGCCGCCGTACTCGATCCGATCGCCGCGGACATCGGCGCCCGCCATGTGCTGTGCACCCGTCCGGAAGCCAGGGACGGCGTGCTCACCGGAGCCGTGGCCGGGGAGCCGTGCATCGGCGAGGGGAAGCGAAGAGCGGTGCGGGACCTGGCCCGGCACTACCCCCACATCGACCTGGCCGACTGCCACGGTTACGGGGATCACCACTCCGACCTGCCGATGCTCACCGAGGTCGGCCACCCCGTCGTGGTCGGCGACGGCCGGGATCTCCTGGCGGAACTCCCCGGCGCCCGCGTCCTGCCCGTCGGCGGGTCGCCCGCACATGCCACGGCGCACGGCGACAGCACCTCAGGCCGCGGTGCCGGGTGAGAACAACTGCCATGCCTGACAGACCTGTTCGGTGACGTCGCCGAGCGGGTTCGACGGCGCGGTGTAGTACATGCCGAAGATCAACGACAGGATCAGCGAGCTGATCGCCTCAGGGCTGTGCGCGGTGGTCAGCTCCTCGCGCTCCTGTGCGTCACCGACGAGCCGCGTCAGGGCCTCCGACAGATCGTCCACGACTGCGGGGGCCTTCCCCCGCGTACACGCCTCCTCGTACGCGAGCCGGAGGCCGGCGCGGAACCGGAGGTCCGTGTGCAGCCGGTCTGCGAAACCGACCGTGACACGACGCAGGTTCGTCAGGGGCGGGTCGCCCTCGCCGATCTGCTGCAGCAGCTCGTGCCACACCTGGTCGAACGCGGAGGTGAACGCGGCGGCGAGGGCGTCCTTGGACGGGAAGTGGGCGTACAACGCCCCCTTGGTCATGCCGACATGGGCGGCGATGCGCTGAAGGTTGGCCCCCGCGTAGCCGTGTCGCGAGAACTCGTCGGCCGACGCGTCTAAGAACCGTTCATGAGTCCTCGCAGCTCTCTCTTGTTTCGCCATGGTGCCCCTCCGGCGTCGCTCGATCACTCAAGATAACAGTCACTGGAGAATCTTTTACCTGGACTGATCTCTTACAGGGCGTGGGAGGGAGGGCGCAACCACGCGATCCGGCCTGGCCGCAGGGCGGGGTCGGCCCGTGGGCGGGGCGGACCCGGAGGTCCGCCCCGCGCGGTCAGGCGCCGGGGCGGGAGAGCCGGTCGCGGACCCGGCGGGCCGCCGCGGTCATGTGGCCGAGGGCCGGGCGGACTTCGGGCCAAGTGCGGGTCTTCAGGCCGCAGTCGGGGTTGATCCACAGCCGTTCGGCCGGGACGGACCGCAGGGCGCGCTCGATGAGGGAGGCGGTCTCGGCCTCGTCGGGGACGCGCGGCGAGTGGATGTCGTACACGCCGGGGCCGGCCTCGCGCGGATAGCCGGCCGCGGCGAGTTCCGCGGCGATCCCCATGTGGGAACGGGCGGCCTCCAGGCTGATCACGTCGGCGTCGAGATCGTCGATGGCCTGGAGGACGTCACCGAACTCCGCGTAGCACATGTGGGTGTGGACCTGGGTGTCCGGGCGCACACCGCTCGTGGTGAGGCGGAACGCCTCCGTGGCCCACGCCAGATACGCCGCGTGGTCGGTGGCGCGCAGCGGCAGTGTCTCGCGCAGGGCGGGCTCGTCGACCTGGATCACCGAACTGCCCGCCGCTTCGAGGTCGTTCACCTCGTCGCGCAGCGCCAGGGCGACCTGGCGGGCGGTCTCGCCGAGCGGTTGGTCGTCGCGGACGAAGGACCAGGCGAGCATGGTGACGGGGCCGGTGAGCATGGCCTTGACCGGCCGGTCGGTGAGCGACTGGGCGTACGCCGTCCAGCGCACGGTCATCGGTTCGGGGCGTGAGATGTCACCGGCGAGGACCGGCGGGCGGACATAGCGGGTGCCGTAGGACTGGACCCAGCCGTGCTGTGTCGCCAGGTAGCCGGTGAGCTGTTCGGCGAAGTACTGCACCATGTCGTTGCGTTCGGGCTCGCCGTGCACGAGCACGTCGAGACCGGCCTTCTCCTGGAAGGCGACGACCTCGCGGATCTCTGCCTCGATGCGCCGCTCGTACGCGTCGGCGCCGACCGTTCCGGCGCGCAGACCGGCGCGGGCCGCGCGCAGCTCCGGGGTCTGGGGGAAGGAGCCGATCGTGGTCGTCGGCAGCAACGGCAGCCGCAGGTGCGCGCGCTGGGCGGCGGCCCGCTCCCGATACGGCTGCGAGCGGCGGGCGTCGGCCTCGGTGACCGCGGCCGCCCGGGCCCGTACCGACGGGTCGTGGGTGAGCGCGGATCCGGCCCGGGAGGCGAGACCGGCGCGGTTGGCGGCGAGTTCCGCCGCGATGGTGTCGGTGCCCTGCGCCAGTGCGCGGGCCAGGGTGACGACCTCGGCGGTCTTCTGGCGGGCGAAGGTGAGCCAGCGGGCGACCTGCGGGTCGATGTCCCGTTCGGCGGCGGCGTCCAGCGGGACGTGGAGCAGCGAGCAGGACGAGGACACATCGACACGGTCGGCGAGTCCGAGCAGGGTGCCCAGTGTGGACAGGGACTTCTCGTAGTCGTTGAGCCACACGTTGCGCCCGCTGACGACGCCGGCGACCAGCCGCTTGCCGGGCAGTCCGCCGACGGCGGCGAGGTCGTCGAGGTTGGCCGCGGCGGGCCCGGTGAAGTCGAGGGCGAGACCGTCGACCGGTGCCTTCGCGAGCACGGGAAGGGCCTCTCCCAGCCGGTCGAAGTAGGAGGCGACGAGCAGCCTGGGCCGGTCGCCCGTGCCGCCCAGCTCGCGGTAGGCGCGGGCCGCGGCGTTCAGTTCGGCCGGTGTGCGGTCCTGCACCAGGGCGGGCTCGTCGAGCTGCACCCACTCGGCGCCGGCGGCCCGTAGATCGGCGAGGACCGAGGCGTACACCGGCAGGAGCCGGTCGAGGAGGGTGAGCGGGTCGAAGCCCGGGTCGGCCGCGGGGGCGGGCTTGGCGAGCAGGAGGTAGGTGACGGGTCCGACGAGCACCGGGCGGGGGGCGAGGCCGAGCGCGAGGGCCTCCCGCACCTCGTCGAGCTGCTTGCCCGGGTCGGCGGTGAAGACGGTGTCGGGGCCGACTTCGGGGACCAGGTAGTGGTAGTTGGTGTCGAACCACTTGGTCATCTCCAGCGGCGCCGCGTCCTGGGTGCCGCGGGCCATCGCGAAGTAGCCGTCGAGCGCGTCCGCTTCGACGGCGGCCCGGTGCCGGGCCGGGATCGCGCCGACCATCACGCTGGTGTCGAGGACGTGGTCGTAGTACGAGAAGTCGCCGGTCGGCACCTCGTGGATGCCGGCGTCGGCCAACTGCCGCCAGGTGGACCGGCGGAGCTCCGCTGCGGTCTCCCGGAGGGCACCGGCCGTGACGCGGCCCTTCCAGTAGCCCTCGACGGCCTTCTTCAGTTCCCGGTTCGGGCCCTGGCGGGGGTAGCCGTGCACGGTGGCCCGTGCCGCGGCGGCGGCGGACTCGGTGGTCACGCCGGACGTGGTGGTCACAAGACTCTCCTTCGCGAGCATGTCTCCTGCGACCCCGGGACGGGTCGGGACGCGAAGGCGCGGCCGGGGCGGGGCATGCGCAGTCCTTGCGCGCAGCCCGCCCGCCGTGGTCGCCGACCCGCCCTCGAGGTCACCGGGATCTCCGCACACGATCGGCCGTGCGCGGGCAGTGGCAGGTCTTCGGACTCGCGGGCTCGTCCACCAGGGGCAGACACCTACTGGCCGTCGCTTCCCGGACCCTTCGGTCCAGTGCGTATGACGGCGGTCGTTCCCGCTCACCGCTGCGGGGCAGTCCCGGATTCCCACCGGGTTCCCTCTTGCGACGCGCCTGCCTGGCGGACAGGGCGAACCAGCTGCAACGGCCAGCTTAGAGGGCGGCGCGGACACAAGGACACACCCGGCGGACACAAGGACACACCTGTGCGCACGCACGGACGCACCTGGCGTACGCACCCTGCGCACGCACGGACGACACACCCGCCACCTGCCGGACGCTGCCGGCGGTGCGTCGGCCTGGCTCTTCGCCGGGGCCCACACGGTCGAGCCCGGTGTCCACTCGGGTGACGGGGGGACAGAGCCCTACGCCGGTGCGGCCAGCCGGTCGAGGCGGTCGCGGTGGGCCGGCCCCAGGGCGAGACCCTCCGCGGCGAGGTTCTCCTCCAGATGGTCCGTTCGGGCCGTGCCCGGGATCGGGAGGATGACCGGCGAGCGGCCGAGGAGCCAGGCGAGCGCGACCTGCGTGGGAGTGGCGCCGAGTTCGGCCGCCACGGCGGCGATCTCGGCCTGCGCCCCCGACTCTCCCCAGGTGACGGGGCGCCAGGGCAGGAACGCGATTCCCGCCGCCTCACAGGCCGCGAGCACGGGCTCGTGCTCGCGGTCGAGGAGGTTGTAGCGGTTCTGCACGCTCGCGACGTCGACGAACCCCCGTGCCTGGTCGAGTTCGGCCACGGTGACCTCGGAGAGTCCGATGCGGCCGATCTTGCCCTCGGCCCGGAGCTCCCCCAGCGTGCCGAGCTGATCGGCGAGCGGTGTCTCCGGATCGACACGGTGCAACTGGAGCAGCTCGATCCGCTGGACGCGCAGTCGGCGCAGCGCCTGATCGACCTGGTCGCGCAGGACTGCCGGCCGGCCGTCGACCTTCCACTCGCCCGCGGGCCCCGATCGCGCGACGCCGACCTTGGTGGTGATGAGCAGCCCCTCCGGGTAGGGATGCAGGGCCTCGGCAAGGAGTTCCTCGTTGGCGCCCGCGCCGTACAGGTGCGCGGTGTCGATCAGTGTGACGCCCAGTTCGACGGCTCGCCGGGCGACGCCGAGGGCCGCCTCGCGTGCGGGGCCGGGCTCGGTCGGCAGGCGCATCGCCCCGAACCCGAGCCTACGTACGCGCAGGTCCTTCCCGATGTGGAACGTGGTCGACGTCATGCGCTGTGTTCGCCCCCCTCGGTCAACAGGTCACGCTAACAGCACACTTGACGACGTCGGCCATATCTGCCGCCTCGTAGGCGCGCTAACGGCTGCCGTACGGCAGCAGGGCCATCTCCCGGGCGTTCTTGATCGCCGCGGCGAGCTGCCGCTGCTGCCGGGCCGTGACGTGGGTGACCCGGCGGCTGCGGATCTTGCCGCGGTCGGAGATGAACTTCCGCAGCAGATCGGTGTCCTTGTAGTCGACGTAGGTGATGCCCGCCGCGTCCAGCGGGTTGGGGCGGGCCTTCTGCGGCTTGCGGGAATCGGGACGGCGGGGCACGGGAACTCCTTGGCGGTGTCGGGGGTCAGAAGGGGTGTCAGGGGTGTCAGAGGTGTCGGGAATGTCGGGAGCGTCGGCGGTGTCGAGGCGCGTGGCGCCGGTGCCGGCGTACGGACGGGGGTTCAGGAGACGGGGTCGAGGAGGGAGTCGAAGGCGGCCGGGAGCCGTTGCCACGCCTCGCGCCCCGAGGCGTACTCCGCATCGGTCAGCAGGCACGAGTCGAGGAGCTGCGCCAGGCCGTCCCGGTCGAGTCCCGGCGAGGTGAAGACGAGGTGCTGGCAGCAGTCGCCGTGATCCGGATGCCAGTCGAGCGCCGCGGCGGCCCTGCGCATGGCCGGGACCATCTCCCAGGCGGCGTCGGGCAGTGAGGCGAGCCAGGGGCCGGCGTTCTCCACGCAGAGCGCGCCGCCCGCGGCGTCCCAGGCGAGAAGGGTGTCGGGGCGGTCGGCGAGCCAGAACCGGCCGCGGCTGCGCGCCGCGGCACAGGTCAGGTCCTCCAGCGCCTCGTACAGTCGCTCGGGGTGGAACGGCCGCCGCCGGTGCCATACGAGCGTGGCGACGCCGGCCTCGTCCGCCTCCTGGGGGAGGAGCGCGCACGACGGGTGCTGTGCGGCGGCCGCGGTCTCGACGTCGAAACCGGCGAAGGCCAGCCGCGCCAGCTCCGCCGCCCCCGTACCGACCTGGCGGGCGGTGGGATGGAGCTGCGCGAGCAGGGCCCGGTCCGCGTCGTCGGCGTCCGCGCTGTCGACGAGCGCGAGCACGGGCGCGTACTCCAACTGCCGGGCCCATGTGTCGCCGACCGTGCGCTGGTCGGTGGCCGCGGCGGCGAGCCCGGCATCGGCGAGGTCGTCCCCGTTGCCGAGGCAGGGCAGGACGAGGGCCGGATCGACCGCGGTGATCACATTGGTCAGCTCCAGCGCGTCCCCGCCGTGGGCGACGACGACCTCGGCCATCGCCTTGGGCTCCACGGAGTCCCACAGCTCGACGACGGCCAGGCGCGTGAGCCCGCTCGCCGCCAGCCGGGCGAGCTCGGGAACGAGGTCCTCCCGCAGCGCGCAGCAGGCGCAGTCGTTGACCAACGGCGTCTCGCCGGACGACATCTCACCCGCGGCGTCGCGCAGGGTGCGGCGCACCGTGCCGTCGGCGGCCGTCGACAGGTCGTGATGCAGGGCGATGCTGCCCGGCACGGTGCGCAGGAGCTGTTCGACGGCCTCCTTGCGGGCGTCGGAGTGGAGACCGGCGACGATGACGACGGGCAGTCCGGTCCGCTCGTGCCGCATCAGCGTGCTCCGCCGGAGCCGTAGCGGCGCTCGAACCGCTCGACGCGTCCGGCGGTGTCGAGGACGCGGGCCGTGCCGGTGTAGAAGGGGTGGCTCGCGTCGGAGATCTCGACGTCGACGACCGGGTAGGTGTTGCCGTCCTCCCATTCGACGGTCTTGTCGCTGGTGAGCGTGGAGCGGGTGAGGAAGGCGTGGTCGGCGGCCCTGTCGCGGAAGACGACGGGTCCGTACGCGGGGTGGATTCCGGGCTTCATAGGTGTCCTATCTATTGATGTGGGTCTGAACTGGTCATTCGTAAGATCGGTGAGGCCCAGGGGTCCGGGGTATGGCTGTCATGGGTGAGCCGCTGGATGGCTTGAAGGACATGGCCGCCTCGGGCCTCGCGACGACTCGACCGCCAATTGGGAGACGCGATTCGATCGCTGCATAGGACAACGTCGGCGAGGTCGTCTGCTGGGTTGACGTAACGACGAGCTGGCGGAGGTGACCGTGCCCGAGATCTGGGCCGGAGTGGACATCGGCAAGACGCACCACCATGCGATGGTGATCAACACGGACGGCGAACGGCTGCTGTCCCGCCGCGTCGAGAATGACGAGTCCGAACTGCTGGAGCTGATCGGGGATGTCCTTCGGGGCTCGGTGGTCGGTTGCCGTGGCCTGTTCGGGCCGGTCCAGGCCGGATGGGTCGGTTCGGGCCGGACGGGTCGGTCCAGGCGGTGGGGACGGTGCGGCCGGGGTCAGCGCTCTTCGCGGAAGTCGACGTGTCGGCCGGCGACGGGGTCGTACTTGCGCAGGGTCATCCGGTCGGGGTCGTTACGCCGGTTCTTGCGGGTGACGTACGTGTAGCCGGTGCCCGCGGTGGAGCGGAGCTTGATGACGGGGCGGAGTTCGTTGCGTGCCATGCGGCTAGTATACGGTAATGGAAATCATTTCCAAAAAGGGTTCCGTCCCAGGATCCGCCCCAGACGAGAGGCAGGGAACACCTTGTCCGCCCACTGTCAGCTGACCGGCGCCCGGCCGGGCTTCGGCAACTCCATCTCCCACTCGCACCGGCGCACCTCCCGCCGCTTCGACCCGAACATCCAGCGCAAGCGGTACTGGCTGCCGAGCGAGGGCCGGTACGTCCGGCTGACGCTCAGTGCGAAGGCGATCAAGACCGTCGACGCGATCGGCGTCGACGCTGCCGTGGCGCGCATCCGGGCCCGAGGGGTGAAGGTCTGATGGCGAAGAAGAGCAAGATCGCGCAGAACGAGAAGCGCAAGGCCACCGTCGAGCGGTACGCGGCCCGGCGGGCCGAGCTCAAGGAGATCCTGCGCAAGCCGACCGCCACCGAGGTGGAGCGGCTCGCGGCCCAGCGGGAACTGCGGCGCCAGCCGCGGGACGCCAGCGCGACCCGGGTGCGCAACCGCGACAGTGTGGACGGCCGCCCGCGGGGCCACCTGCGCAGGTTCGGGCTCTCCCGGGTGCGCGTACGACAGCAGGCGCACGCCGGGTTCCTGCCGGGGGTGACCAAGTCGTCCTGGTGACACCGGTGTCCGGCGTCCCGCCGGTCCGTACCGCGCGGTCCGTACCGCCCGGGGTGCACCGTCCGGCGGGTGCGGGCCGGTGCCTCGGGCCGGTGCGATGGACGCCGCCCGCGGCTGGTACGACTCCCCGGCCTACCGGGAGATCCTGCCGCTGCGGACCCGCCACATCGCGGGCGACCTGCTGCTGATCGACGGCGTCCCGGAGGGGTACGAGGCAGCCGCGACGGCGGCGCACCTGCGGGCTGCCCAGGCCGAGCAGGAGGCGTGAGCGCCGTCGGTGGACCCGGCCCCGTCCTGGTCTGCCGGGGCGGGCACCGGGTAGGTCCCCGGGGCGATGCCGGTGTCGTCGTCGGCGAGCGCCCGGCTCAGGGCCTTCGCCGCGGGTCCGAGTAACGGCCGGCCGCGCCGCTCCTGGTCACCGGGCTGTTCGCCGAGGCGCGGGACGCGCGCAGGGGTGTCGCCCTCGCCGAAGACCGTCTGCGGCCGGGTCCTGCGCGGCCCGGCCAGACCGGCGCGGCGGTCCGGGAGCAACGGCGTGGCGTCGTACGCCGCCCCCTCCCGCGCGCCGTGAGGAGCCGCCCATGCCCGGCCGCCCCTGCCCGGCCGCCCCTGCCCTACGGCCCGGGGCCGGGTGTACGCCAGGTGTGAGCCGGGTGTGCCGTCAGTGCCCGATTCCCTTGCGGACCCGCTCGGCCGCCTTCTCCGCCATCTCCTGCGCCTTGCCGCGCAGCTGATCGTTCTTGCCCGCCCGCTGCATATGCCGGTCGCCCATGGTCTTGCCGATGGTCTCCTTCAGCATGCCTTTGACCTGCTTCGCCTTGGCGTTGCCCTTCATCGGGATCTCCGTCCTCTCGGGTCCGGTGGCCTCTCGGGCCCGGTGGGGCACGCCGCCCCTGTTCACCTGCCCGTGTTCACCCTGCGCCCGGGTGCGGGGCGGCGCAAACGGGCGGTCGTGACCCGGTTGCGACGCGGTCGCGGGCGTATCGGCGCAGTTCTAAAGTTGTGTATGTCACAACAAATCGGCTGGAAATTCACCCGCCCGGGCGCTCTGGGAGGGCCCATGACCCGAATCTCGGTGACGGTGGACGGCACGCGCTACGAGGACGACGTGGAACCACGTCTGCTGCTCGTCCATTACCTGCGGGACAGCCTGGGGCTGACCGGCACGCCCATCGGCTGCGACACCGGCAACTGCGGCGCGTGCACGGTCGAACTCGACGGGCAGAGCGTGAAGAGCTGTTCGGTGCTCGCCGTGCAGGCGGACGGGAGCGAGGTCACCACCGTCCAGGGACTCGGCGCCGCGGACGGCACGCTCGATCCGCTGCAGACCGCGTTCCACGAGTACCACGCGCTCCAGTGCGGCTACTGCACCCCCGGAATGATCATGGCGGCGCGGGACCTGCTCAAGGAGAACCCGCATCCGACGCCCGACGAGGTCCGGCACGCCCTGGAGGGCAACCTCTGCCGGTGCACGGGCTACCAGAACATCGTCCGCGCCGTCCTCGCCGCGGCCGTCGGCGCCGCCCGCCCCGAGACCCGGCCGTCCGCGGGTGAGGAGCCCGCGACGGCGGCCCCGCCGGCGGCCGAGCGGCAGAAGGCCGGGCAGGCAGCAGCCGGCGGGCCCGGGGCCGGGCAGCCCGCAGTCGAGGAGGCCCCGGCATGACCGACCAGCTCGCCGCCCCCGGCCGCGAAGCCCGCGAGAAGGAAGTCGGCCGCCCGCGGCTCCGCAAGGAGGACGCCCGCCTCATCACCGGGCAGACCACCTGGACCGACAACATCACCGTGCCCGGAATGCTGCACCTGGCCATCCTCCGCAGCCCCATGGCCCACGCCCGCATCGACCGCGTCGACGTCGCCCCCGCCCTGGAGCGGCCCGGCGTCGTCGCCGCGTTCAGCGGTCGCGACCTCGCCGACGGCCTCGGCTCGCTGCCCTGCGCCTGGCCGGTGACCGAGGACATCGTGCTCCCCGACCACCCGCCGATCGCGGTCGACGAGGTCCGCTACGCCGGTGATCCGGTCGCCGTCGTCGCCGCCCGCGACCGGTACGCCGCCGCCGACGCCCTGGAGGCCGTCGAGGTCGACTACACCCCGCTGGAGCCCGTCCTCGACCTGGAGGCCGCGCTCGCCGCCGACGCCCCCCTCGTCCATACCGACAAGGGCACCAACCGCTGCTACGTCTGGCCGCTCGCCACCGGCGAGGACTGGGAATCGGTGCGCGCCCGCGCCGATGTCGTCGTCAAGCGCCGCTTCACCCACCAGCGGCTGATCCCCAACGCCCTGGAGCCACGGGCCGTCGTCGTCACGCCGACCGCCTCCTCCGGTGACTACACCCTGCACTCGGCCACTCAGATCCCGCACATCGTCCGCGTGATGATGGCCGTCGTCACCGGCATCCCCGAGAGCAAGCTCCGCGTCATCGCCCCCGACGTCGGCGGCGGTTTCGGCTCCAAGCTCCAGGTGTGCGGCGAGGAGGCGATGGCCCTCGCCGTCGCCCGCAAGCTCGGCCGGCCGGTGAAATGGACCGAGTCCCGCTCCGAGGGCTATCTCGCCACCCACCACGGCCGGGGCCAGGTCCAGGACGTCGAGATCGCGGCGACCCGCGAGGGCCGGCTGCTCGGCCTGAAGGTCGATCTGCTGGCCGACATGGGCGCGTACCTGATGATCGTCACCCCGGGCGTGCCGCTGCTGGGCGCGTTCATGTACCCGGCGATCTACAAGATGGACGCGTACTCCTTCACCTGCACCGGCGTCTTCACCACCAGGACCCCCACCGACGCCTACCGAGGCGCGGGCCGCCCCGAGGCGACGTACGCGATCGAGCGGATGATGGACGAGCTCGCCGTCGAGCTGGAGATGGACCCGCTGGAGCTGCGCCGGCTCAACTGGATCGGCCACGACGAGTTCCCGTACACGACGATCGCCGGACTGACCTACGACAGCGGCAACTACGAGGCCGCGACCGAATCGGCGCTGACGCTCTTCGGCTACGAGGCGCTGCGCGGCGAGCAGCGGCTGCGGGCGGGCCGCGGCGACCCGGTACGGCTCGGCATCGGCATCTCGACGTACACGGAGATGTGCGGGCTCGCGCCGAGCCGGATCCTGCGGGACCTGCGCTACGCGGCCGGCGGCTGGGAGGCGGCCGCCATCCGGATGCTGCCGACCGGCAAGGTCGAGGTGATCACCGGGACCAGCCCGCACGGGCAGGGCCATGTGACCTGCTGGAGCCAGATCGCCGCCGACGTGCTCGGGGTGCCCTTCGAGGACGTCGAAGTACGCCACGGAGACACGCTCACCGCACCGCAGGGCATGGACACCTACGGCTCGCGCTCGCTCGTCGTCGGCGGCGCGGCCGTGCACGAGGCGGCGCGGAAGGTCGTCGCGAAGGCGCGGAAGGTCGCCGCGCACCTGCTGGAGGCGAGCGAGGACGACCTGGAGTTCACGGACGGGGTCTTCTCGGTGAGGGGCTCACCCGAGGCGAAGCACACGATCCAGGAGGTCGCCTTCGAGACGTTCGTGTCGCACGACCTGCCCGACGGCATGGAACCCACCATCAACGCCGAGCACATCGTCGACCCCGACAACTTCTCCTATCCGCACGGCACCCACCTGTGCGCCGTCGAGGTCGACACCGAGACCGGGCAGACCCGCATCCGCTCGTACGTCTGCGTCGACGACGTCGGCCGGGTCGTCAACCCGCTGATCGTCGAGGGGCAGGTGCACGGCGGAGTGGCCCAGGGCATCGCCCAGGCGCTCTACGAGGAGGCCGTCTACGACGCCGACGGCAACCTCGTCTCCGGCACGATGGCCGACTACCTGGTGCCGTCCGCCGCCGATCTGCCCGACATCACGACCGACCGCACCGAGACCCCGGCGACCTCCAACCCGCTCGGCGTCAAGGGCGTCGGCGAGGCCGGGACGATCGCCGCGACCCCGGCCGTGGTGAACGCCGTCATGGACGCGCTGCGGCCGCTCGGCGTCACGGACATCGAGATGCCCTGCACACCCGAGCGCGTCTGGCAGGCCGTGAGACAGGCACGCACACCCGTTGAGGTTGAGGAGGAGGCGGCATGATCCCCGCGGCCTTCGACTACGCACGGCCCGAGACCGTGGACGACGCCGTACGGGCGCTCGCCGACGCCGGCGAGGAAGGCAAGGTCCTCGCCGGCGGGCAGAGCCTGCTGCTCATGCTGCGGCTGCGGCTCGCGTTCCCCGGACTGCTCGTGGACATCGGGCGCATCCCCGAACTGCGCGGAGTGCGCGAAGAGGACGGCACCCTCGTCATCGGAGCCATGACCACGCACCACGACGTGATCGCCGATCCGCTCGTACGGCGCCACGCCGGGCTGCTCGCCCAGGCGACGGCGACGGTCGCGGACCCCGCGATCCGGCACCGGGGCACCCTCGGCGGCTCCCTCGCCCACGCCGACCCCGGGGGCGACCTGCCCGCCGTCGTCCTCGCCCTCGACGGCGAGCTCGTCGCCGAGGGCCCCCAGGGGCGACGCACCATCCCCGCCCAGGACTTCTTCAGCGACTACCTCCAGACGGCCCTCAGCCCCGACGAACTGCTCGTGGAGGTCCGGGTGCCCAAGACGGACGGCTGGGGCTTCCACTACGAGAAGCTCCAACGGGTCGCGCAGGCGTGGGCCATCGTCGGCGTCGCCGCGCTCGTGCGCGGCGACGACGGACGGATCGCCGAGGCCCGGATCGGCCTGACCAACATGGGCGCGACACCCCTGCGGGCCACGGCCGCCGAGACCGCGCTCGCCGGCGCGGACGGGCCGGACGCGATCGCCCGCGCGACGGATGCCGCGGCCGAGGGCACCCACCCCGCGGCCGACCTGTCGGCCTCGCCCGAATACCGCGAGCACCTGGCGCGGGTGCTCACCCGGCGGGCGGTGCTCGCCGCGGCCGGGATGGAGTGACGGAGCCCCGTGGCATGGCCGGGACTGAGGCGTTCCGGGGGCCGGACGAGGTGCGCGGGCGGCTGGAGGACGTCGGATACCTCGTCGACGAAGGGCTGGCCATCGCGTGCTTTCTCGCGCTGAAGCTGCACCGGCCCGTCTTCTGCGAGGGCGACGCGGGCGTCGGCAAGACCTCCCTCGCGGGCGCGCTCGCGCAGGTGCTGGACGCACCGCTCATCCGGCTCCAGTGCCACGAGGGCATCGACGCCTCACAGGCCCTGTACGACTGGGACTTCCCGCGCCAGCTGCTCCATCTGCGGGCAGCCGAGGCCGCCGGGATCACCGACGCGGGCCGGCTGGAGGGCGAGCTGTACGACGAGCGGTTCCTGATCGAACGGCCGCTGCTCCAGGCGCTGCGGACCCAGCCTTCGGTGCTGCTCGTCGACGAAGTCGACAGGGCCGACGACGAGTTCGAGGCGTTCCTGCTGGAGCTGCTGTCCGAGTACACCGTCACCGTGCCCGAACTCGGCACCCTGCGAGCGGAGTCCCCACCGGTCGTCGTTCTCACCTCGAACCGCACCCGGGAGGTGCACGACGCGCTCAAACGGCGCTGCCTCTACCACTGGTTCGACCATCCCTCCTTCGCGCGGGAGCTCGCGATCGTGCGCCGGCGGCTGCCCGGTGTGACCGCGCGCCTCGCCGAACAGGTGACGGCGCTCGTCCAGGCCCTGCGCGCCGAGGAACTGCTCAAGCCCCCGGGGGTCGCCGAGACGATCGACTGGGCGGAGGCCCTCGACGCGCTCGGCGCCACCGAACTCGACGCCGAGCTGGCGGTGGCGACGCTGGGCTCGGTCCTGAAGTACCGGGAGGACACCGAACGGGCCCGCTCCCTCGACCTGTCGGCGGTCCTCGCCATGCGGGGGGTGTGAGCGCGATGACCCCTGTGGACGCGCCCGCCGTGCTGGTGGGGTTCGCGCGTGCGCTGCGCGCGGCAGGTCTGGACGCCGGGCCGGACCGGGTGCACACCTTCCTGCGGGCGCTCGACGCGCTCGGGCCGGGGCCGTGCACGGGTCTGTCGCCCACAGATGTGTCGTCCACGGGGGTGTCGTGTGCCGGTGTGTCGCGTACCGGCGTGTACTGGTCGGGACGGCTCACGCTGTGCGGCGGCCAGGACGACCTGGAACGCTACGACCGGGTGTTCACCGCGTACTTCGACGGCGGCGCGGCCGAAGCGGTGCCGCGCGCCGGTGCGCGGCGGACCGCGCCCCGGCTCGTCCTCCGCGCCACGGAACGCCCCCAGGGGCCCGGGGCCGCTCCGGACGAGGACGGGCGCACGGGGTCGGCAGCCGCGCTCGCCAGCTCCGCCGAAGTCCTCCGCCACCGGGACGTCTCCGAACTGACCGGCGCCGACCGCGAGGAACTGCGCCGCCTGCTCGCCGCGTTCGCGCTGCGCGGCGAACCCCGCCGCACCCCCCGGCTCCGCCCGGCCCGCCACGGCGCCGTCGACCCGCGCCGCACCGTCCGCGAATGGCTCCGCCGCGGCGGAGAGCCGGACCGGCTGCGCCGCCGCGCCCGCGCCGAACGCCCGCGGCGCGTCGTGCTGCTGCTGGACGTCAGCGGCTCGATGGCCCCGTACGCCGACGCCCTCCTCCGCTTCGCGCACGCCGCCGCCCACGGTCCGTCGCGCGGTCTGTCGCGCGGTCGGTCGGTCCGCTGCTCCACCGGCACTTCGGCTGGTCCTTCCCGCGGCCCTTCCCGCGGCTCTTTCCGCGACCCTTCCCGCGGTCCCTCGCGTACCGAGGTCTTCACGATCGGCACCAGGCTCACGCGCGTCACCGACGCGCTCTCCCACCGAGACCCGGACACGGCCATGGCGGCCGTCTCCGACGCGGTGCCCGACTGGCGCGGCGGCACCCGCCTCGGCGAGACGCTCCGTGCCTTCCTCGACCGCTGGGGCCGTCGCGGCCTGGCCCGCGGCGCGGTCGTCGTCATCCTCTCCGACGGCTGGGAACGCGACGACCCGGACCGGCTCGCCACCCAGATGCGCCGACTCCACCGCCTCGCCCACCGCGTCGTCTGGGCCAACCCCCGCAAGGCCCGACCCGGCTACGCCCCTCTCGCCGCCGGCATGGCAGCCGCCCTCCCGAGCGTCGACGCCTTCGTCGAGGGCCACAGCCTGGCGGCGCTGGAACGCCTCGCGGCGGTGGTGAGAGGGGTGGACGATGGTTGAGCCGGACGGGATCCTCCAGCCCGCCCGGAGACCGAGGACACGGCGAAGCCCGTACGGGGCCCGGGGCGAAGGCTCCGACGAGACCCGCCCCAGGCGCCGCCCCGCGCCACCGCCCCGCGCCACCGCCTCGTACGCGCACCAGAGCAGGAGCCGACCATGCGTGACATCCTCCCGGCGCTGAACCGCTGGTACACCGCCGGCCGGCCCTTCGGCCTCGCCACCGTCGTCGCCGTCAGCCGCAGCGCCCCCCGCGGCCCCGGCGCCGCCATGGCCGTCGGGCCGGACGACGAGGTCGTCGGCAGTGTGTCCGGCGGGTGCGTGGAGGGCGCCGTCTACGAGCTCGCCCAGGAGGTCGTCGAGGACGGCGAGGCACGGCTCCAGACCTTCGGCTACAGCGACGAGGACGCGTTCGCCGTCGGCCTCACCTGCGGCGGCGCGATCACCCTGCTCGTCCGCCGCGTCGCTCAGGACACCGACCCCGGCTTCGGCGCGGTCGCCGACACGGTCGCCGCGCACCGCCCCGTGACGGTGGCGACCGTGACGGAGGGCCCCGCCCCGCTCGGCGCCTCGCTGGCCGTCTGGCCGGAGACCGTCGCGGGCACGCTCGGCACGCCCGGCCTCGACGCGGCCGTGACCGCCGACGCCCGCGGCGAACTCGCCCAGGGCGCGACCGGGCTGCGGCACTACGGCCCGCAGGGGCAGCGACGCGAGGACGCCGTCACGGTCTTCCTCCAGTCGTTCGCACCGCCGCCCAGGATGCTCGTCTTCGGCGCGATCGACTACGCCGCCGCCGTCGCCCGGATCGGCGCCTTCCTCGGCTACCGGGTGACCGTCTGCGACGCCCGCCCGGTCTTCGCGACGCCCAAACGCTTCCCCGAGGGCGTGGAAGTCGTCGTCGAATGGCCGCACCGCTATCTCCAGGCCACCGAGACCGACCCCCGCACGGTGATCTGCGTCCTGACCCACGACCCGAAGTTCGACGTACCGCTGCTGGAGGAGGCGCTGCGCCGCCCGGCCGCGTACATCGGAGCGATGGGCAGCCGCCGTACCCACGACGACCGCACCAAGCGGCTGCGGGATGCCGGACTCGGCGACGCCGATCTGGCCCGGCTGCGCTCGCCCGTCGGCCTGGACCTCGGCGCCCGCACACCGGAGGAGGTCGCCGTCTCCGTCGCCGCCGAGATCGTCGCCCTGCGCTGGGGCGGCAGCGGCGCGCCGCTGACCGCGATGGACGGCGCGATCCACCCTGCCTGAGCCCCTCCACCCGACCTGCTGAAGGGAGGCGCCGACCATGGAGCTGAACCACTCGTTCACCGTTCCCGTCCCGGTCGACGACGCCTGGCGGGCGCTGCTCGACATCGAGCGCGTGGCGCCCTGCATGCCCGGCGCGACCGTGGAAGCTTTCGACGGCGAGACCATCACCGGTTCGGTGAAGGTCAAGGTCGGCCCGATCGCACTCACCTACCGCGGCACCGCGGTCTTCGCCGAGCAGGACGAGGCCGGGCACCGCATGGTGCTGACGGCCGGCGGCAAGGAGGCCCGCGGCCAGGGCACCGCGCGGGCCACCGTCACCGGCACCCTCACCGCAGCGCAGGACGGCGGCGGCACGGACGTGTCCGTGCGGACCGATCTCGCCGTCACCGGCCGGCCGGCCCAGTTCGGAAGGGGCGTGCTGGCGGACGTCGGTGACAAGCTCGTGGGGCAGTTCGCCGACTGCTTGTCCCGGAAGCTGTCCACGCCCACACCTACGCCCACGCCCACACCCACAGCCGAGTCCACGGCGGCGCTCAAGCCGACGGGCGCCGTGACGGGCACGGCCGGGGGTGCGGACGGCGCACCGTCCGCGGAACAGCCCGCCCGGGAGGCCGAGCCGATCGACCTCGTACGCACCGCCGGCCTCCCCGTCGCCGAACGCGCCGCCACGGCGGCACTGGTGGCAGGGGCCGCCGTGGCCGTGGCCGTCCTCCTGCGCAGGCGATGCCGGAGAGCCGGGAACTGAGCGTCCGAACGCCGTCTCCGAACGCCGTCTCCGAACGCCGTCTCCGAACGCCGTCTCCGTATGGCGCCTCCGTATGGCGCCTCCGTGTGTCGGTGTTGGGCCGAATGGGTGAGGACCGTCAGGATGGTCCCATGAGCAGGTATGAGAGGTACGACGTCACCGACGAGCAGTGGGAGGGCCTCGCCCAGGTCGTTCCGCTGCGCGGGCGCAACGAGTGGCCGTCGCGGGTCGACCACCGCACGATCCCCCGGGGTTACGAGGACCGGGGTTACGGGGACCGGGGCTACGAGGACGCTCCCGACCCGGCCGATCAGCGCCGCATGGTCGTCCTGCGGGTGCAGGTCTTCGCCGACGCGCGCGAGGTCGCCGAGTACCTCATGGCGCAGATCCCGGTGCTGCTGGACCTGACCGGTGCGGACACCGAAGTGGCCAAGCGCATCCTGGACTTCAGCAGCGGCGTGGTGTTCGGACTCGGCAGCGGCATGCACCGGGTCGAACGGAACGTCTTCCTGCTGGCACCCGTCGGTACGGAAGTCGAGGGCGCGGCCGCCGCGGCCGTACCGCATGGATGAGGGACCTCTTCATCCCTCGTTCGTAGGAAGGCCGTTCGGGCGGAACGGTTCGGCGCCGTGAGCGCTGCGTAACGTCCCCCGTATGGATTCGACCGTCCCCCACCTTGTGTCCCCCTGCCCCGCCGGCGCTCGCCCCGCCGTCACCCAACTGCGGCTCTCCGCCTTCGCGTCGCACCGGAGAGGTACGTACTCGCTGGGGCCCGTGACCCTGTTCGCCGGGCCGAGCGGCAGCGGCAAGTCGAGCGCACTGCGCGCGTACGAGGCGCTCGCGCGGCTGGCCGGCGGCGCGGAACTCGGCGAGGTGTTCCCGGACCCGGCGGGCTGTGTGCCCGAGCACGCGGAGCGGGACGCCGAGGGGCGGAGGGGGTTCCGGATCGGCTGCACGGTCGAGGGCCCCGCCGGTTCCGTACGGCTCGATCTCGCCGTCCAGGCCGAGCCCGAACTCCGCATCGTCGGCGAACGTTTGACGTGTGACGGACGCATTCTGCTGAGCACGGCACTGCGCGACCCCCGGAGCCCCCGGGTACAGGCGGCCTGGCACACCGGCGGTGCGGCCCCGGTCACCCGCGCCCCGCTGCCCGACGACCGGCTCGGCACGGCGCTGCTCCCGCTGCGCGTCGCCGGGAAGACCGATGGGCAGCGGCAGGTCCTGGCCGCCGCCGAACAGGTGGTCGTGGCACTGCGGTCGGTGTTCCCCTGCGACCCTCAGCCCCAGTCGATGCGCACGCCCGTGCCACCGGGGGAGGGGCGCCTCGGGCGCGGCTGCGGCAACCTCGCGGCCGTGCTGCACCGCACGCGCAGCGAGTGCGTCCGGCGGCACGCCCGGCTGACCGCCGCGGCCCGGGCCGGCTGCGCGGGACCGGTCTCGGAGCTGGGGGTCGAGGAGCTCGCCGACGGGACGTTACGCGCGGTCCTGGGCCGGGCCGCAGACGGCCGCGCCACCCCGCTCGGGAGGCTCGGCGACGGCGAACTGCGCTATCTGGCGCTCGCCCTGGTGCTGCTCACGGGGCCCGGTGTGCTCGCGGTGGACCAGGCGGCGGAGGTGCCGGGGGCGCTGCAGTCCCTCACGGTCCTCGCCGACGGTTTCGACCGCTGCCTGGACCGGGACCAGGCGGCGGGGCTGGCCTCGCTGGCCGCGTCGGTCTGCGCCGACGGGCATCTGCGGCTGGTCGGTGCGGTCAGCGGCGACGGCGCATTCGCGCGTGGGGCGGAGGGGGTGACGGTGGTAGACCTGGTGGCGTGACAGAACTGGATGTGAAGGCGTTGCAGCGCAGACTGGCCGAGTTCGCGGCCGCCCGGAACTGGGAGCAGTACCACACGCCGAAGAACCTCGCCGTGGCGCTGACGGTCGAGGCGGCCGAACTGGTCGAGATCTTCCAGTGGCTGACGCCGGAGGAGTCCGCCCGGGTGATGGACGATCCGCGCAAGGCCCACCGCGTGGCGGACGAGGTCGCGGACGTCCTCGCCTATCTGCTGCAGTTCTGCGAGGTGCTGGGGGTCGACGCACTGGCCGCGCTCTCCGACAAGATCGACCGGAATGAACTGCGCTTTCCGGCGCCCGAACGCCTGTCTGACGACTCGTCAGGAACGGATCGTCACTCTGTGGAGTGACCGATCTTTCCCCAGTCGGACGCCTGTCCACAGATTTCCGAATTCCCCTGGCTATTCGTCTGCGGTGCCTTCACTCTGGGTAGTGACTGAGTGAGCAGAAAGTCGTACGAACGGGGGCGGCGTTCATGGATGCGGAACGGCTCATCGCGGCCGGCCGGCGCGCACTGGCGGAGAGTCAGGACGCGCTCGATGTGGTGGCGGAGGCATGGCAGGCACAGGCCCTCGCCCAGGCGATCGGAAGTCAACTGGCCCTGTGCGGCCCGCAGGAGCTGCGGGGCGAGGCGCGGGGCCTCAGCGAGGCGGGCGGGCGCGCCGGGTCCGGGCCTGCGGACTCCCAGCTGCTCGGCATCGGCGGCCTGCGGGCCGCCCGGCTCGCTGAAGTCACGGACCCGCGGCGGGCCTTGACCCTGTTGAGCACGCTGCTCGGCGAGGTCGGCATAGCCCTCGTCGGGGTCGCCTGCGCCACCGACGAAGAGGGGCTGTACTGGCAGTGCATCGAGGCGATCGATGCCGCGGACGAGTCCAACGACCGGGTCCGCGCGATGCTGCGAAGACTCTCCTTACGCGAGCGGGAGCGTGAGCGCGACCGTGATCGGGACCGTGAGCGCGAGCGGGCGCGAGGGCCGTCACCGGGGTGAGGGGGATGGTGCCGTGGGTGCGGCGGGGCGCGTTCCCGAGGGCGAGGGGAGGGCACCGGCGCGGCGTCGGTAGGGCACCGGCAGTGCGCCATGCGTCGACGGTAGGGCACCGGCAGTGTGCCGTGCGCCGACGGTGGGGCACCGGCCCGCGCACCGGCAGGGCGCGGCGAGGTCGATGCGCGCGCCACGGTGCAGGATGGATGTATGGATCTGCGAATCTTCACCGAGCCCCAGCAAGGGGCCTCCTACGACACCCTGCTGACCATCGCCAAGGCCACCGAGGACCTCGGTTTCGACGCGTTCTTCCGCTCGGACCATTATCTGCGCATGGGGTCGGCCGACGGTCTGCCCGGACCGACCGACGCCTGGATCACCCTCGCCGGGCTGGCCCGTGAGACCAAGCGGATCAGGCTCGGCACCCTTATGACCGCCGGCACCTTCCGGCTCCCCGGCGTGCTGGCCATCCAGGTCGCCCAGGTCGACCAGATGTCGGGCGGCCGCGTCGAGCTCGGGCTCGGCGCCGGCTGGTTCGAGGAGGAGCACAAGGCGTACGGCATCCCGTTCCCGAAGGAGAAGTTCGCCCGGCTGGAGGAGCAGCTCGCCATCGTCACCGGGCTGTGGGCCACGGAGACCGGCAAGACGTTCAGCTATGAAGGCCGCCACTACCAGCTCCAGGACTCGCCCGCGCTGCCCAAGCCCGCCCAGGGCAAGGTCCCGGTGCTCATCGGCGGCCACGGCGCGACCCGCACCCCGCGGCTGGCCGCCCGTTTCGCGGACGAGTTCAACATCCCCTTCGCCTCGGTGGAGGACAGCGAGCGGCAGTTCGGCCGGGTCCGTGCCGCCGCGCAGGAGGCCGGCCGCAAGGCCGACGACCTCGTGTACTCGAATGCCCTCGTCGTCTGCGTCGGCAAGGACGACGGAGAGGTCGCACGCCGTGCCGCCGCCATCGGCCGCGAGGCCGACGAGCTGAGGGCCAACGGCCTCGCGGGCTCGCCCGCCGAGGTCGTCGACAAGCTCGGCCGGTATGCCGAGACCGGTTCCTCCCGTGCCTATCTGCAGATCCTCGACCTCCACGACCTCGACCACCTGGAGCTCATCTCCTCCCAGGTCCAGTCCCAGCTGGGCTGACCCACCCGTCCGAGCCCGTTCCGGAGTCACCCGTGCAGCCCGTCCGCAGCCTTGCCGCCGCTCTCGCCGAGGGAGCGCTCGTCCTCGACGGCGGGCTCTCCAACCAGTTGGAGGCACAGGGCTGCGACCTCTCCGACGACCTCTGGTCGGCGCGGCTGCTCGCCGACGGTCCCGAGCAGATCGAGGCCGCCCACACGGCCTATCTGCGGGCGGGCGCACGGGTGCTCATCACCTCCAGCTACCAGGCGACCTTCGAGGGCTTCGCCCGCCGGGGGGTGGGCCGTGCCGGGGCGGAGGCCCTGCTGGCCCGCAGCGTGGAGCTGGCCCGCGCCGCCGCCCGGAAGGCCGGGGCGGAGGTGTGGGTCGCGGCCTCGGTGGGACCGTACGGGGCGATGCTGGCGGACGGCAGCGAGTACCGCGGCCGGTACGGGCTCACGGTGCGCGAGCTGGAGGACTTCCACCGCCCCCGGATCGAGGCACTGGCGGCCGCGGGCTCCGATGTCCTCGCCCTGGAGACGGTGCCGGACACCGACGAGGCACGGGCGCTGCTCGCCGCCGTGCGCCACGTCGGCCTGCCGGTCTGGCTCTCGTACACCATCGAGGGGGAGCGCACCCGGGCCGGCCAGGACCTTGCGGCGGCCTTCGCACTCACCGCGGGCAACGACCAGGTGATCGCCGTCGGCGTCAACTGCTGCGATCCGGCCGACGCGGACCGCGCCGTCGCGCTCGCCGCACGGGAGACGGGCAAGCCCGTTGTCGTTTACCCCAACAGCGGGGAGCACTGGGACGCCGGCGCCCGCGCCTGGCGCGGCGGCACCACCTTCGCCCCCGCCCGGGCCAGGGCATGGCACACGGCCGGGGCGCGTCTCATCGGCGGCTGTTGCCGTGTGGGTCCGGACCGTATCGCGGCGCTGGCGGAGGCCCTCGCCGGGATCCGGGGACCGTGACGGGCTCGTACGGCCTGCCCTCCGCCCACCGGCGAAAATGCCTGGTCAGGAGGGGCCGATGAGGACAATACTCGGACGTGTGTTCCTGACGATCAGTACGACCGGCACCCCCGAGCGTCCCGCCACCGACCTGGGCTTTCTGCTGCACAAGCATCCCGGCAGGGCGCAGGCGTTCTCGACCTCCCACGGCACGGCGCACGTCCTCTACCCCGAGGCGAGCGCCGAGCGCTGCACCGCGGCGCTGCTGCTCGAGGTGGATCCCGTGGCGCTCGTGCGGCGCGGCAAGGGCAAGGGCCGGGGCGGCGCGCCCGATTCCGCCCTCGCGCAGTACGTCAACGACCGGCCGTACGCGGCGTCGTCACTGCTCTCCGTCGCGATGAGCACCGTCTTCAAGAGCGCCCTGCGCGGGGTGTGCACGGCCATGCCGGAGCGGGCGCAGAGTCCGCTGCCGCTGCGGATCGAGGTTCCCACGCTGCCCGCGCGCGGCGGGGCCGAGCTTGTGCGCAAGCTGTTCGGACCGCTCGGCTGGGCGTCGGTCGAGGCGGAGCCGGTCGCGCTGGACGTGCAGTTCCCGGAGTGGGGCGACTCGCGGTACGTGCGGCTCGTGCTGGAAGGCGAGCTGCGGCTGGCCGACGCGCTGCGCCAGCTGTACGTCCTGCTTCCCGTCCTCGACGACGCGAAGCACTACTGGGTCGCGCCCGACGAGGTCGACAAGCTGCTGCGGGCGGGCGACGGCTGGCTCGCCGAGCACCCCGAGCAGAAGCTGATCACCAGCCGCTATCTCTCGCGCCGCTGGGGGCTGACCCGGCAGGCGATGGAGCGGCTGGAGCTGGCGCGGCTCGCCGAGAGCGACGACCTCGACGTCGAGGACGTCGACAACGCCGTGGACGAGACCACCGACACCGAGGAGCGCCCGGTTCCGCTCGCCGAGCAGCGCCGCACCGCCATCCTGGAGGCGCTCCGCGCGGCCGGCGCGGCCACCGTGCTCGACCTCGGCTGCGGACAGGGCCAGCTGGTCCAGGCGCTCCTGAAGGACGTCCGGTTCACCGGCATCGTCGGCGTGGACGTGTCCGTGCGGGCGCTCGCCATCGCCGCCCGCCGGCTCAGGCTGGACCGCATGGGCGAGCGCCAGGCCGACCGGGTCACCCTGCTCCAGGGCTCGCTCACCTACACCGACAAGCGGCTCACGGGCTATGACGCGGCCGTCCTCAGCGAGGTCATCGAGCATCTCGACCTGCCGAGGCTGCCCGCCCTGGAGTACGCCGTCTTCGGCGCCGCCCGCCCGCGCACGGTGATCGTGACGACGCCGAACGTGGAGTACAACGTCCGCTGGGAGACCCTGCCCGCAGGGCATGTACGCCACGGTGACCACCGCTTCGAGTGGACCCGGGCGGAGTTCCGGGACTGGGCGGAGCAGGTCGCCGCCCGGCACGGCTACGGCGTCGCGTACGCCGGTGTCGGCGACGACGACCCCGAGGTGGGCCCGCCGACCCAGATGGCCGTGTTCACCCGGACGGAACCGAAGGACCGGAACGAGGCGAAGGCCGCATGACCACCAGCACCAGCACCAGCACCAGCACCAGCACCAGCACCAGCACCAGCACCAGCACCCGCACCCTGCCCGTCCCCGACCTCTCCCTCGTCGTCCTCGTCGGCGCCACCGGCTCCGGCAAGTCGACCTTCGCCCGCCGCCACTTCAGGCCCACCGAGGTCGTCTCGTCGGACTTCTGCCGCGGCCTGGTCGCCGACGACGAGAACGACCAGAGCGCGAGCAGCGACGCCTTCGACGTGCTGCACTACATCGTCGGCAAGCGTCTCGCCGCCGGCCGGCTCACCGTCGTCGACGCCACCAACGTCCAGCAGGAGAGCCGTCGTCAGCTCGTCCGGCTGGCCCGTGAGCACGACGTCCTGCCCGTCGCCATCGTCCTCGACATGCCCGAGGAGCTGTGCGCCGAGCGCAACGCCACCCGCCCCGACCGGGCCGGCATGCCCCGCCATGTCATCGCGCGCCACCGCCGCGAGCTCCGCCGCTCGCTGCGCGGACTGGAGCGCGAGGGCTTCCGCAAGGTCCACGTCCTGCGCGGCGCCGAGGAGGCCGACGCCGCCGAGGTCGTCCTGGAGAAGCGCTACAACGACCTGCGGCATGTCACCGGACCGTTCGACATCATCGGTGACGTCCATGGCTGCCGCTCCGAGCTGGAGACCCTGCTCACCAAACTCGGCTATGCGGACGGGGCGCACCCCGAGGGCCGCGTCGCCGTGTTCGTCGGCGACCTCGTCGACCGCGGACCCGACAGCCCCGGTGTGCTGCGCCGGGTGATGGCCATGGTCGCCTCCGGCAACGCGCTGTGCGTGCCGGGAAACCACGAGAACAAGTTGGGCCGCTGGCTGGCGGGCCGCAAGGTCCAGCACACCCACGGACTCGCCGAGACCATCGGGCAGTTGGAGCGCGAGGACGCCGCCGACCCGGACTTCCGCGGGCGGGTAGGGGAGTTCATCGACGGCCTCGTCAGCCACTACGTGCTCGACGAGGGCAGGCTGGTCGTCTGCCACGCGGGACTCCCCGAGAAGTACCACGGTCGCACCTCCGGCCGGGTGCGCTCGCACGCGCTGTACGGCGACACCACCGGCGAGACCGACGAGTTCGGGCTGCCCGTGCGCTACCCCTGGGCCGAGGACTACCGCGGCCGCGCTGCAGTGGTGTACGGCCATACACCCGTACCTTCGGCCTCCTGGCTCAACAACACCATCTGCCTCGACACCGGTGCGGTCTTCGGCGGCAAGCTGACCGCCCTGCGCTGGCCCGAGCGTGAACTCGTGGAGGTGCAGGCCGAGAAGGTGTGGTACGAGCCCACCAGGCCGCTCGCCACCGAGGCGCCCGGCGGACACCAGGGCCGCCCCCTCGACCTCGCCGATGTCCACGGCCGCCGCGTCGTGGAGACCCGCCACATGGGACGCATCGCCGTGCGCGAGGAGAACGCGGCCGCCGCGCTGGAGGTGATGAGCCGCTTCGCCGTCGACCCGCGTCTGCTCGCCTATCTGCCCCCGACGATGGCGCCGACCGCGACCTCGCAGGAGGACGGCTATCTGGAGCATCCGTCCGAGGCGTTCGTCCAGTACAGGGCCGACGGGGTCGCCCAGGTCGTGTGCGAGGAGAAGCACATGGGCTCCCGGGCCGTCGCGCTCGTCTGCCGCGACGCGGACGTGGCGCGGGAGCGCTTCGGTGCGGAGGGAGCCACCGGCTCGATCCACACCCGCACCGGCCGTCCCTTCTTCGACGACCCGTCCCTCACCGAGGAGATCCTCGGACGGCTGCGCGAGGCCGTCACCGGGGCCGGGCTGTGGGACGAACTCGCCGCGTCCGACAGCCCCTCCGGTACCGGCGACTGGCTGCTGCTCGACGGTGAGCTGATGCCCTGGTCGCTCAAGGCGTCCGGACTGCTGCGCAACCAGTACGCCGCCGTCGGCGCCGCGTCCCGCGCGGTCTTCCCCGGCGCCACGGCCGCACTGGAGGCGGCCGCCGCCCGCGGGATCGACGTGGGCGGTCTGCTGGAGCGGCAGCGCGAACGGGCCGCGGACGCCGCCGCGTTCACGGACGCCTACCGGCGGTACTGCTGGACGACCGACGGCCTGGAGGGCGTGCGCTTCGCGCCCTTCCAGATCCTCGCCGCGCAGGACCGCTCCCTCGCCGCCGTGCCGCACGACGAGCAACTGGCCTGGCTGGACCGGCTGGTGGAGGCCGACCCCTCCGGTGGGCCGGGGGTGCTCCAGCGCACCCGGCGCCTCGTCGTCGACACCGGCGACGAGGAGTCGGTGCGCGCCGGGGTCGACTGGTGGCTGGAGATGACGGAGGCGGGTGGTGAGGGCATGGTCGTCAAGCCGCTCCGCGCGCTCGTCCGCGACGCCAAGGGCCGGCTCGTCCAGCCCGGCGTCAAGGTCCGCGGCCGCGAGTACCTGCGCATCATCTACGGCCCCGAGTACACCCGCCCGGACAACCTGACCCGGCTGCGCAGCCGATTCCTCGGCCACAAGCGCTCGTTGGCGCTGCGCGAGTACGCACTCGGCCTGGAGGCGCTGGACCGGCTGGCCGACGGGGAGCCGCTGTGGCGGGTCCACGAGGCGGTCTTCGCTGTGCTCGCGCTGGAGTCGGAGCCGGTCGACCCCCGGCTGTGAGGCCCCCGGGCCGCCATCGGGCCGCCCCCGGGCCGCCATGCGCGGGCCCCGAAGCCGCCGCGGATTACTGCACTCGGGGGAATGAGCGCGCGGGTTCAGGCCCCGCGCTCGTTCTTCCGGACAAGTGGAGAGTGTCCACGAGCTCAGGGAGGACGGGAGCACCATGAAGATGATCGCGCGCGGGAGCCTCGGTGTGCTGATGACGTGTGTGGCCGGGGCGGTGGGAGCGGTGGGGGCGCCGGCCGCCGCGGCAGGCGAGCATGTGCCCGTCGCCCTGCCGCCGCTGGAAGGGCTGGAGCACGCCGTTCCGGTCGAGGTGCCCGCCCTGAGCACGGGGCTGCCGGTCCCGGTGCCCGGCGCACCCGCAGCGCCCCGGTACGAGGAGGGGCGGCTGCTGCCCGCCGGGATGCCGGCGCCTCTGCCGGTCAGCGGCGAGCTGGCGCCGACGCACGCCGCACTCCCGCTGCCGCATCCGCTGAGCGACCGGGAGGCGGGCACGGCCCACGTCACGACCCCCGTCTCGGAGCTGGTCGCGGCGACCCCGGGCGGGGACCTGGCACTGCCCCTGACGGCGCCCCGCGCGGACGGATTCGGGCTGCCCGACCTGGCCATGCCCGAGGCGGCACTGATCTCCCCGGAGCTGCGGGGCACCCCGGGAGCGACGCTCGGCCTGCACTGAGCAGGGCTGCCCCCACTGAGCCGGGCCGCCCCCACCGAGCCCGGCTTCGGAGGGGGCCACGACGGACGGAGGCCACGGCGCGTGGGCCGGGCTCCGGACGGGGTCCCACGTCAGGTCCACCGCCCCACCAGTCCTGCCGTTCGCCGCGTGAACGGACGTCCGGCCGGTGAGGATGGGGGACATGGGATTCCATGTCGACTCGGAGACCGGGCTGCTGCGCCGGGTCATACTGCACCGCCCCGATCTGGAGCTGAAGCGGCTCACCCCCTCCAACAAGGACGCGCTGCTCTTCGACGACCTCCTGTGGGTCAGGCGCGCCCGCCAGGAGCACGACGGCTTCGCCGACGTCCTGCGCGACCGCGGCATCGTGGTGCACCTCTTCGGCGATCTGCTGCGCGAGTCACTGGAGCTCCCGGCGGCCCAGAAGCTGGTGCTCGACCGGGTCTTCGACGAGAAGGAGTACGGCCCGCTCGCCACCGACCATCTGCGCGCCGCCTTCGACGCGATGGACACGGCCGAGCTGACGGAGGCGCTCGTCGGCGGGATGACCAAGCGGGAGTTCCTCGCCGGTCACTCCGAGCCCGCCTCCGTCCGCTTCCACGTCATGGAGCTGGACGACTTCCTGCTCGGCCCGCTGCCCAACCACATCTTCACGCGCGACACCTCCGCCTGGATCTACGACGGCGTCTCCATCAACGCCATGCGCTGGCCCGCCCGCCGGCGCGAGACCGTGCACTTCGAGGCGATCTACAAGCACCATCCGCTCTTCACGGGCCCGGAGGCCGGCGCCTTCCACTACTGGTCGGAAGGCCAGGCCGACTACCCCTCCACCATCGAGGGCGGCGACGTCCTGGTCATCGGCAACGGCGCGGTGCTGATCGGGATGAGCGAGCGCACCACCCCGCAGGCCGTGGAGATGCTCGCGCGGGGGATGTTCGAGGCGGGCTCGGCCCGCACCATCGTGGCCCTGGACATGCCCAAGCGCCGGGCGTTCATGCACCTGGACACGGTGATGACGATGGTGGATCACGACACCTTCACCCAGTACGCGGGCCTCGGCATGCTGCGCTCCTACACGATCGAACCGGCGGAGGGGGAGCGCGGTGTCGCCCTGCGCGTGACCGACCACCCGCCGGAGCAGATGCACAGCGCGATCGCCGCCGCGCTCGGGATGAAGGACATCAGGGTGCTCACGGCGAAGCAGGACGTGCACGCGGCCGAGCGCGAGCAGTGGGACGACGGCTGCAACGTCCTCGCCGTGGAGCCGGGCGTGGTCGTGGCCTACGAACGCAATGTCACGACCAACACCCATCTGCGCAAGCAGGGCATCGAGGTGATCGAGATCCCGGGCAGCGAGCTGGGCAGGGGCCGTGGTGGGCCGCGCTGTATGAGCTGTCCCATCGAGCGGGATGCCGTCACTGCGGCGGGACGGTGAAGGGACGGGGGAGCCATCGGACCTGAGGCGCTCGTACGGCCGCCCGAGCGTTCACCCGGCGTCTGTATATCAATACGAAGTCTCGTATAGACTTCCAAGGTCCGCGTCCGCGACCCAGGAGCAGCCACCATGGCGACACAACTCGAAGGCCGCCACTTCCTCAAGGAACTCGACTTCACGACCGAGGAGTTCCGAGGGCTGATCGCGCTGGCCGCCGAGCTCAAGGCCGCCAAGCGGGCCGGCGCGGAGATCCAGCGGCTGCGCGGCAAGAACATCGCGCTGATCTTCGAGAAGACCTCGACCCGTACGCGCTGTGCCTTCGAGGTCGCCGCAGCCGACCAGGGCGCCTCGACGACCTACCTCGACCCCACCGGCTCCCAGATGGGGCACAAGGAGTCGATCAAGGACACGGCCCGAGTGCTCGGCCGGATGTTCGACGGCATCGAGTACCGCGGCAACAGCCAGCAGACCGTCGAGGAGCTCGCCGCACACGCCGGGGTCCCCGTCTTCAACGGGCTCACCGACGACTGGCACCCCACCCAGATGCTGGCCGACGCCCTCACGATGACCGAGTACTGCGCCAAGCCGCTGACCGGTACCGCCCTCGCCTACCTCGGCGACGCCCGGTTCAACATGGGCAACTCCTACCTGGTCACCGGCGCGCTGCTCGGCATGGACGTACGGATCGTCGCGCCCAGGGCGTACTGGCCCGCGGACCCGGTCGTCGCCGCCGCCCGCGAGGCGGCCGCGGCGAGCGGGGCGCGGATCACCCTGACCGAGGACGTCGCCGAAGGGGTCGCGGGCGCGGACTTCGTCGCCACCGACGTCTGGGTCTCGATGGGTGAACCCAAAGAAGTCTGGGACGAGCGCATCAAGGCCCTCGTTCCGTACGCGGTGACCATGGAGGTGCTGCGCGCCACCGGCAACCCGGGCGTGAAGTTCCTGCACTGCCTGCCCGCCTTCCACGACCTGGGCACCAGGGTCGGCCGGGAGATGTACGAGCGCCACGGCCTCACCGAGCTGGAGGTCACGGACGAGGTCTTCGAGTCCGCGCACTCGGTCGTCTTCGACCAGGCCGAGAACCGGATGCACACGATCAAGGCGGTGCTGGTGGCGACCATGGGCGGGGGCCTCCTGCCGTCCGCGCCAGGTGAATAGCCGTACGGCAATCCGGGATTCATACGCCTTTGCGCTCGGCATCCCTCCGCACCGGCGGTCCGGGCCCTCGGTTCACTGTCACGGCCGGTCCTGAGGCGTCCGCTGCGCTGGCACACCCCCATCCGGAGCCGCAATCGGAGCCGCATTCGGAGCCGGGGAGGGACCCGGAGCGGGAGCGGCAGCTCCAGGGAGCGTGAACCAGACCGCCTTGCCGTGCTCGGTGGGGCGGTGGCCGCAGGCCGAGCTCAGCGCCCGGATGAGGAGCAGCCCGCGCCCGTGCTCCTGCCAGGGTTCGGGGGCGGGGCCCGGCTGCGGTGCGGACAGATTGCCCGGCGGTGCCGGGTCGTGATCGTGCACCTCGACCTGGCAGCCGGTCTCCAGCACCTCCACGACCAGGTGGATCGGTGCGTCGCCCGCGGTGTGCTCGACCGCGTTGGCGACGAGCTCCGCGGTGAGGAGTTCCGCCGTGTCGCAGTCGGCCACGGCGTCGAGGTCCGCGAGGGCGGTGCGTATCAGGGCACGCGCGAGCGGTACGGCGGCCGACGTGTGCGGCAGCGCCAGTCGCCAGGAGGCGGGTTTCGCGGTCGCCTCGGCGGCGGTGGCGGGGGCTTCACGCAAGGCAGGGGTCCGTTCGGTGCGCTCAGTACCTCTGGTACTGGTTTCAACCATACGGGCCGTATGTGGGCGATCGAGAGCCTCCCCGGCGTCCGGCCCAGGACCTGTGCCCCAGCTGATACGGGACCTTTGCCGGACCGCGACCGAGTGACGGGTCGTCGGGTGACCGATGCCGGTATCGCGTGCTCGTGACGACAGTCACGCACAGGTGATAGCTTCGAAGGGCAGGCAACAGCCCGAGGGAGGCCGTGCCCATGAGCCCCTTTCCCAGCTCCGCAGCGCGCACAGGCGAGTGGCGCCATCTGCGCCTGACCACGGACGACGGCGTCGCCACGGTCACGCTCGACCGTCCCGCCAAGCTGAACGCGCTCACCTTCGGTGCCTACGCCGACCTGCGCGACCTCCTCGCCGAGCTCTCCCGCGAGCGCTCCGTGCGCGCACTGGTACTCGGCGGCGAGGGCCGCGGCTTCTGCTCGGGCGGCGACGTCGACGAGATCATCGGCGCGACGCTCGCCATGGACACCGCCGAGCTCCTCGACTTCAACCGGATGACCGGGCAGGTCGTGCGGGCCCTGCGGGAATGCCCCTTCCCGGTCGTCGCCGCGGTGCACGGCGTCGCGGCGGGCGCGGGCGCGGTCCTCGCGCTCGCCGCGGACTTCCGGGTCGCGGACCCGAGTGCCCGCTTCTCCTTCCTCTTCACCAAGGTCGGACTCTCCGGCGGCGACATGGGCGCGGCGTATCTGCTGCCGCGGGTGGTCGGTCTCGGCCACGCGACCCGCCTGCTCATGCTCGGCGAGCCCGTCCGCGCCGTCGAGGCCGAGCGGATCGGCCTGATCAGCGAGCTCACCGCGGACGGCGAAGCGGACAAGGCCGCCGCCGCCCTCGCCCGCCGCCTCGCCGACGGCCCCTCCCTCGCCCTCGCCCAGACCAAGGCCCTGCTCACGGCCGAGCTCGACATGCCGCTCGCCGCGGCGGTCGAGATGGACGCGGCGACCCAGGCACTGCTGATGAACGGCGAGGACTACGCGGAGTTCCACGCCGCCTTCACCGAGAAGCGTGCGCCGAACTGGCGGGGGCGGTGACGATGCCCGCGGTGACGATGCCCGCTTCCGCGGGGGCTGCGCCCCCGAACCCCCGCTCCTCGATCGCCGCGGAGGCCGGAGAGCCGGCCTGTCCGGCGAACGAGGACACGGCCGGAGGCCGTACGAGCGCCGGGGCGGAGCCCCCGTCCGGGAAGGAGCGGGGTCGGGCCGCATCCGATGTGCGGCCCCACCGCGTGGAGCCCGCCCCGGACGCCCTGCGTCGCGACGCGAGCCGACCGGCGCTCCGCGTCGCCGTCATCGGCGGCGGGCCCGGCGGGCTGTACGCCGCCGCACTGCTGAAGCGGCTCGACCCCCGCCGTGAGGTCACCGTGTGGGAGCGGAACGCTCCGGAGGACACCTTCGGCTTCGGCGTCGTGCTCTCCGACGAGACCCTCGGCGGCATCGAGCACGCCGACCCGGCGGTCCACCGCGCCCTCCAGGAGGAGTTCGTCCGCTGGGACGACATCGACATCGTCCACCGCGGCCGCACCCTCACCTCCGGCGGCCACGGCTTCGCCGCGCTCGGCCGCCGCAGACTCCTGGAGATCCTCCACGAGCGCTGCGCGTCCCTCGGCGTACGGCTCCGGTTCCGCACCGAGGCCCCGCCCGCCGCCGAACTCGCCGGCTCGTACGACCTCGTCGTCGCCGCCGACGGCGTGCACAGCCTCACCCGCGCCGCCCACGCCGACGTCTTCGCGCCCCGCATCACCACCCACCGCTGCCGCTACATCTGGCTCGCCGCCGACTTCGCCTTCGACGCCTTCCGCTTCGAGATCGCCGAGACCGAGCACGGTGTGATGCAGCTCCACGGCTACCCCTTCGCGCCCGGCGCCAGCACCGTCATCGTCGAGATGCGCGAAGAGGTCTGGCGCGCCGCCGGCCTGGACGAGTGCGACGAGCAGCAGTCCGCCGAACGCTGCGCCAAGATCTTCGCCGACGCCCTCGACGGCCGCCCCCTCCGCGGCAACGCCTCCGCCTGGACCGCCTTCCGCACCGTCGTCAACGCCCGCTGGTCCCACGGCAACACCGTCCTCCTCGGCGATGCCGCGCACACCGCGCACTTCTCCATCGGCTCCGGCACCAAGCTCGCCGTCGAGGACGCGCTCGCCCTCGCCGCCTGCGTCGAGGAGCAGCCCGTCCTCGCCGACGCGCTCACGGCGTACGAGGCCGAGCGCCGGCCCGTCGTCGAGTCCACCCAGCGCGCGGCGGCCGCCAGCCTGCGCTGGTTCGAGGAGCTCGGCACGTATCTCGACCAGCCGCCACGGCAGTTCGCGTTCAACCTGCTCACCCGCAGCCGCCGCGTCACCCACGACAACCTGCGGCTGCGCGACCTCGGCTTCACCGAATCCGTCGAGGAGGACTTCGGCTGCCCGCCCGGCACCCCGCCGATGTTCACCCCCTTCCGGCTGCGCGGACTGACCCTGCGCAACCGCGTCGTCGTCTCACCCATGGACATGTACGTCGCCGAGGACGGCACGCCCGGCGACTTCCACCTCGTCCACCTCGGCGCCAGGGCCCTCGGCGGCGCCGGACTCGTCATGACCGAGATGGTCTGCGTCAGCGCCGAGGGCCGCATCACCCCCGGCTGCACCGGCCTCTGGACCGACGAGCAGGCCGACGCCTGGAGCCGTGTCACGGACTTCGTCCACCGCCGGGCACCCGGCACCGCCATCGGCGTCCAGCTCGGCCACTCCGGCCGCAAGGGTTCCACCCGGCTGATGTGGGACGGCATCGACCAGCCCCTGCCGGACGGCAACTGGCCGCTCGTCGCCGCCTCCCCGCTCCCGTACCGGCAGGGCGTCAACCAGGTGCCGCACCAGCTCGACCGGGCCGGACTCGACCGGATCCGCGACCAGTTCACCTCGGCCGCCGCCCGCGCCGCCCGCAGCGGCTTCGACCTGCTCGAACTCCACTGCGCCCACGGCTACCTGCTCTCCGGCTTCCTCTCGCCGCTCACCAACCACCGCACCGACGGATACGGAGGCTCGCTCGCCGCCCGGCTGCGCTATCCGCTCGAAGTCTTCGACGCCGTCCGGGAGGTCTGGCCCGACGACCGGCCGATGACCGTCCGCATCTCCGCCACCGACTGGGCACCGGGCGGCACCACCGGGCAGGACGCCGTGGAGATCGCCCGCGCCTTCGCCGCCCACGGCGCCGACGCCATCGACGTCTCCACCGGCCAGGTCGTTCCCGAGGAGCGCCCCGAGTACGGCCGCTCCTACCAGACCCCGTATGCCGACCGGATCCGCAACACCCTCCGCGTCCCCGTCATCGCCGTCGGCGCGATCTCCTCCTGGGACGACGTCAACTCCCTGCTCCTCGCCGGACGCGCGGACCTCTGCGCCCTGGCCCGCCCCCACCTCTACGACCCCCACTGGACCCTGCACGCCGCCGCCGAACAGGACTACACGGGCCCGGCCGCGCCCTGGCCCCCGCCCTACCGCGCAGGCAGCCGCACTCCCCCGACGGGCCGTACGGACGCGCCCAGACCGCGCCTCACGCTGCCGTCCGCGTGAACTCCGCCCCCGCGTCCCGCAGTCGCGCGTGCAGCCCCGTGAAGACCGCCGCCGCGCGGGCGCCCGGCCAGCCGTCGGGGAGCAGTTCCTCCGGGAGGCCCGGGTCCGCGTAGGGGAGGCGGCGCCAGGAGTCGAGCGCCAGGAGGTAGTCCCGGTAGGCGGCCTCGGGCGGGGTGTCGGTGCGGGCTTCCCAGGAGCGCAGGACGGGGCCGTGCACGTCCAGGAACTCCTCGTGCTGCTTGGCGATCCCCGCCAGGTCCCACCAGCGGGCGGCCGCCTCCGCGGTCGGGGCGAAGCCCAGGTGCTCGCCGCGGAACAGATCGACGTACGGATCGAGCTGCAGCCGGCGCAGCGTGTGCCGCGTCTCCTCGTGGAAACGGGCGGGCGCGATCCACACGCCGGGCGCCGCCGTGCCGAAGCCCAGCCGGCCCAGCCGGGAGCGCAGCAGATGGCGCTTGTGGCGTTCGGCCTCCGGCACCGAGAAGACCGCGAGGACC